>JAPLPG010000239.1 GCA_026400375.1 Novosphingobium sp.
CCGGGATGCTTGGCCTGGTCCTGTTGATCATGACCGTGATGGGCGTGACCAATCACATGGGCTGGGAGATGTTCCCCCGCTGGATCGTTCATGCCCGCGCAGGGAACTGGCTGATAACGGCGAGCCATCACAGCCGCCATCACGATCTTTACCGCTGCAACTACGGTCTCTATTTCCGTTTCTGGGACCGGATCTGCGGCACCGACAAGGGACTTTCTGCCCCATGAAGCGCACGCATTGCCTGTTGCCCCTGCTGCTCGCCCCATTGGTCGCCCCACTGATCATGGCCAACGCGCCTGCACCCACGACGATCACCGTCGATGTCGTGGGCCTGCGCAACACCACCGGGCTGGTGTACTTGTGCATGAGCGCCAGCCCCGCGCTGTTCCCGGAAGGGTGCGACAAGGATCCCAACCGGCGCATCGCCAAGGCCAAGGCCAGCGAAGCCGGCACGCTGGTTATCCGCGATGTCATGCCCGGACGCTATGCCATCGTCCTGTTGCACGATGAAAATTCCAACAACAAGATGGACAAGCGGCTGTTCCTGCCAAAAGAGGGCTTCGGCTTCTCACGCGACGCACCGGTAAAAATGTCGGCCCCCAAATTCGATGCGGCAGCGTTTGAGGTTACCGGCGCGCCGCTGCGCATGAAGATGAAAGTCCGCTACCTGTAGTGAATAGACCGCCTGTCCAGACCCGCCCCGGGGACCCGCCGGGCCCGCCGCCTGCTTCCTCCAGCGCCTTTGCGCCGTTCCGCTATCCCGCATTTCGCGCGATCTGGACCGCCAACCTGTTTTCCAACGTCGGGGCGATGATCCAGTCGGTCGGCGCAGCCTGGCTGATGACCGAACTGACCAGCAGCCACGTGCTGGTGGCATTGGTGCAGGCCTCGGCCACGATCCCGATCCTGCTGCTGGGCCTGTTTGCCGGGGCGATTGCCGACAATTTCGACCGGCGCCGGGTGATGCTGGCCGCGCAGACCGGCATGCTGGTCGTCTCGGCGGTTCTGGCCACGCTGTCCTACACCGGCAACGTCGGGCCGTGGTCGCTGCTTGCGCTGACGCTGATGGTGGGCATGGGCACCGCGCTCAATGGCCCGGCATGGCAGGCCTCGGTACGGTTGCAGGTGGGGCCTGCCGATCTGCCGCAGGCGATCTCGCTCAACGCCATATCCTTCAACCTGGCGCGCAGCGTCGGCCCGGCGCTGGGCGGCATCCTGATTTCGCTGTGGTCCACCAGCCTCGCCTTTGCGCTCAATGCGATCAGCTACGTCGGCATGATCGTGGTGCTTTGGCTGTGGCGCCCTGCCGAGACGGCACCCCGGCGCGAACCGATGCTGGCCGCGATCGGGCGCGGATTGCGCTTCTGCGCGGGATCGCCGCCGATCCTCAAGGTGCTGGGGCGCGGCCTGCTGATCGGCTTTGGCGCGGCCGGACTGCAGGCCCTGATGCCCAGCATCGCGCGCGACATGCTGCACGGTTCAGAACTCGACTATGGCCTGATGCTGGGCGGCTTCGGCATCGGCTCGATCCTCACCGCCTTCGGGATTTCCAGGGTGCGGCGGCGCTTTGGCAGCGAAGCGGTGGTGACCGGGGCGACAATGGTCTTTGCCGGCGCGCTGCTGCTGATGGCGTCGGCCACCAGCATCCCGATGGCGGTGGTCGCCACGTTCCTTGGCGGCATGGGCTGGGCCAGCACGATGACCAGCCTCAACGTCGCGATGCAGTTGCGCAGCCCCGAAGACATCCTTGGGCGGTGCCTGTCGGTCTATCAGGCAGTCACCTTCGGCGGCAGGGCGCTGGGCGCGTGGACCTGGGGCGCGGTGGCCGATGCCACCAGCCTGCAAACCGCCTTGCACGGCGCAGCCATCTGGCTCATCGCGTCGCTCGCCATGCATTTCCTTGCGCCGATGCCCACGCGCGAGGAAGGCCGGCTGGATAGCGTTCCGGCCCCGTAACCTACCGGAGGACCCTGACCTTGATCGATTCGCGCCCGCTCCGCTCCGTCCTCTACATGCCCGCCAGCAACGCCCGTGCCATGGCCAAGGCCCGCACGCTCGATTGCGATGCGGTCGCGCTCGATCTGGAAGACGCGGTGGCCCCTGAAGCCAAGGCCGATGCCCGCGCCGCGCTGGTGGAGCAAGCCCAGGCCGGCGGCTTTGGCCACCGCCGCCTGTTTGCGCGGATCAACGCGCTGGCAACGCCCTGGGGGCATGACGATCTGGCGGCGCTGGCTGCTGCCCCGCTCGAGGCGGTGCTGGCCCCCAAGGTTGACGATGCCGCCGATATTGTCGCGCTGTCTGCGGCCATGGACGATGCCGGGTTCGCGGCAGAGGTGGCGCTGTGGGTGATGATCGAAACGCCGCGCGCCGTGCTGGCGCTGGAACGCATCGCCGCCTGTGCCACCACCACGCGGCTGCGCGGCTTCGTGCTGGGGCTCAATGATCTGGCCAAGGACAGCGGCATCGCGCAGCTGCCGGGCCGCACCGCCTTCGTGCCGGTGCTGACCATGGCGGTGCTGGCCGCGCGTGCCCACGGCTTGCTGATCCTCGATGGCGTGTGCAACGCGATCGACGATCAGGCCCTGCTCGAGGCCGAATGCCAGCAGGCCTGCGATTCGGGCTTCGATGGCAAGACGCTGATTCACCCCGCGCAACTTGATGTCTGCAACCGCGTGTTTGCCCCTTCGGCCAGCGACATTGCGCAGGCCCAGGCCATCGTCGCCGCCTTTGCCGACCCCGCCAACGCGGGCAAGGGGGCCTTGCGCATAGAGGGAAAAATGGCCGAACTCCTGCATCTGGCGCAGGCAGAGCGGCTGCTGGCAAAGGCTTCGGCAATAGCGCAGCGTTAACGCCCCGGAAGGCTTGTTGGCGCAACTTAAACACTTCTTCACCAAGTTGCGCCAGACAGTCCCCAGACACTTAGGGGACCGGGTGGGTTTGATGGATACTTTGCGCGGAATTGATCGGGAAAACAGCGTCGAGAGCGAGCTCGATCTTTCGGGCTACGAAGACGACGTGGCCAGCGAGCCGCCGCCGCAGGACGTTGGCCAGGACGAGCGCCGCATGCAGGTGCGCGCCTACAATTACTGGGCCAGCCAGCTTGGCAATCATGCCTTCCCGCTGGTCGATGCGCTGCTCGGCGGCGATTATCCCGATTTTGCCGACAACATCGTGCTCCTGCATTTCGATGCCGGAATCGAAGACCCGGCAATCACCTTTCTCGGCACGAAGCTGGCGGAAGAGTGCGGCACCGAATGTTCGATCGAACGGCTGAGCCAGGTTCCCGGACGCTCCTTGCTGTCGCGCATCACCGATCACTACATGCAGATCATCGCCAATCAGGCGCCGATCGGTTTCGAAGCGGAATTCGTCAACCAGCATGGCCGCACGATCCTCTATCGCGGCATCCTGCTGCCGTTCTCGTCGGACGGCGCGACGATCGACTACATCATGGGCGCGATCAACTGGAAGGAACTGGCAGATCAGGCCACGACCGACGAACTGCTGCTGGAAATCGGGCAGGCGCTGGAAACCTCGCCGATCCGAAAGCAGCCGCGCCGCCCGCTGATCGAAGCGGCAGATGCCTGGGCCGATGGTCCGACCTCGCTTCACGCCAACCTGCACGATGCCAATCTGCACGATTTCGGCACGTTCGACAGCCGCGCCCTGCCTGAACCGGTCTTCGCGCTCGATGACGATATTCTGGCGCTGCCCGTCAGCGCCGTCGAGCCCGAACCCGAGGCACTGGCCGACTGGCTCGCCTCGGCGCGTGAACTGGCCCTGGCCGCAAATTCCAGCGAGGACCGCACGCGCGCCACGCTCTATGCCGCCATCGGCCGCGCGTGGGACTTTGCCTTGGCCGCGCAGGCAGAGCCGGAAGACTTTGCCGAACTGCTTGAAGACGCTGGCCTTACCATGCAGGACCGCGCGCCAATGACCCCGGTGGTCAAGCTCGTGTTCGGCGCGGATTACGACAAGACCCGGCTTACCGAATATGCCGCTGCCCTGACCCATGCCCAGCGCATCGGCCTGGGGCAGGGACAGCTTGCGGCCTATCTTTCCGATGCGCCGGGCGGCCTGAAGGGCGTCATCAACACCGAACGCCGCCTGCGCCGCGAAGAAGCGGGCAAGGCCCTGGCGCGCGGCGGTCCCGAAGCGCTGGTCGAATCGCTGCGCGCACTGCCCCTGCGCAATGTCGCCGATGTGGCCCCGGCCGAAGGCGAGGAATTTGCGCTGGTCATGGTGCGTCGCCTCGAATCGGGTGAAATCGTCGCACTGGGCGAAGTCGCAGGCGATTCCGCGCTGTTCGAAAAGGCCGCCCGTAACCTGATCGGCTAGAGCCAGATGGCTCCAGAGCCTGACGTCATCCGGCTCTCGGCCACTTCCCCGCCGGGCACCGCCCTGCTAGCCCTTGCCTGATGACAGGAACGGCAAGAGGCAAGCGACGCATGGGTTGGATCGGCTGGACGGTGCTGGCCCTCGTCCTGCTGGGCGCTGTCGGCGTCCATGCCTTCCGCCGTGCGTTGGAAAACAACGCGGTTGCCGTGCTCGACTGCGCGGACAAGCTGCTGAACGGGGGCGACGGCGCGATCCGGCAGGTGGCCGATCTGCGCTATGGCAAGGAGCCTGCCCAGAAGCTCGAAATGTTCGTGCCGCAAGGCGCGAAGGGCCCGTTGCCCGTCCTCGTGTTCGTTCATGGCGGCAGCTGGGCGGGCGGCGATCCGCACGATTACCGCTTCATCGCCCGCACGTTCTGCGCCCAGGGCTATGCCGTGGTGCTGGCAGGCTACCGTCTCTACCCGCAGGCGCGCTTCCCGGCGATGCTCGAAGATGGCGCGGCGGCGGTTCGCTGGGTCCATGACCATGCGGCACGGCTGGGCGGCGATCCTTCGCGGATTGCCCTGATGGGGCATTCCGCCGGCGCCTACAACGTGGCCATGCTCACGCTCGATCCGCAGTGGTTGCAGCGCGTCGGCCTGGATGACAGCGCCATTCGCGGCACCGTGGCGCTGGCAGGGCCGTTCGATTTCCTGCCGCTCGACAGCGACGCCACGATCAATTCCTTCGGCAACGCGCCCGATCTTGCGGCCACCCAGCCGGTCAACTTCGTTCGCCGCACCGCCCCTCCGCTGCTGCTGGTGACAGGCGACGCCGACACGCGCGTCAAGCCGCGCAATTCCCGGCGGCTGGCCCAGCTTCTGTCCGATGCGGGCGTGCCCAGCCAGCCGATCGAGCTAGAAGGCGTGACGCACGAGAAGATCATCATGATGTTCGCACGGCCGTTTTCGCGCGACCGCCGGGCCATCGCTGCCGTGCTGCCGTTTCTGGACCGGGTGACCGCAGCTTCAGTTGCGGTTCAGGCGGCAGGGAGATAGTCCGCACCTGTGAATTCCCTCATCGCCCGCGTTCTGGCCCTTGTTGCCGCACTGTCGCTCTGCCTCCAGCCTGCGACCGCGCAGTCGGTGCTGCGCGATGCCGAAACCGAAGCGATGTTCCGTGAAGCGTCCGCGCCGATTTTCAAGGCGGCCGGGTTCAACCCCGATGCCATCGATGTGGTCCTGCTCAACGATGGCTCGATCAACGCCTTCGTGGCGGGCGGGCAGGCGATCTACGTCCATTCGGGCCTGATCGGCGCGGCTGACAGCGTCAACGAACTGCAAGGCGTGATCGCGCACGAGCTGGGCCACATCACCGGCGGCCACGTGATCCGTTTCGATGAAGGGCTCAAGCCTGCCACCGGCATCACCGTGCTGTCGCTTCTGCTCGGCGGTCTGGCGGCCGCCGCAGGATCGGCCGATGCGGCGATGGGCGTGTTCATGGCCGGGCAGCAGGCGGCAATGGGCAAGTTCCTGGCCTTCAGCCGCGCGCAGGAATCCTCGGCCGATGCCGCCGGGGCCGATTTCCTGTCGAAGGCCGGGATTTCCGGTCGCGGCTCGATCGAATTCTTCAAGAAGCTGCAGAATCAGGAATTTCGCTACGGCTACAGTTCGCGCAGCAATCCCGATGCCGAATTCTATCGCACCCACCCGATGACGTCGGATCGCCTGACCACGCTGATGGACACCTATTCGCAGGACCCGGCGTGGAATACCCCGCCGCCGGCCGAACTGCAGGCCCGGTTCCTGCGGGTGAAGGCCAAGCTTTACGGATACCTTGCCGAACCGCAGGACACCTTGCGCGCCTATCCCGAATATCTGACCGACGTGCCCGCCCGCTATGCCCGCGCCTATGCCTTCCACAAGGAAGCGCTGGTCGACAAGGCGCTGGCCGAAACCCGGTCCCTGATCGCCAGCGATCCGCAGAATCCCTATTTCCTCGAGCTTGAAGGCCAGATCCTGCTCGAATCCGGCCGTCCGGCCGAAGCGCTCGGCCCGTTGCGCACGGCCACGGCGCTGACCGGCAACTCCCCGCTGATCGCCACCACCTTCGGCCACGCGCTGATCGCCACCGAGGACAAGGACAACTTCGCCGAAGCCGAAAAGGTGCTGCGCGCCTCGGTGGTGCGCGATCGGGAAAACCCGTTCACGTGGTACCAGCTGGGCGTGGTCTATGAAGCCAAGGGCGATATCCCCCGCGCGCGCCTCGCCAGTGCCGAACAGCAGCTGATGAACATGCAGCTGGGCAACGCCGTGCGCAGCGCCGAAGCCGCCGAAGCCGCCCTGCCCAAGGGCACGCCCGATTGGCTGCGCGCGCAGGACATCGCCATGTCCGCCCGCGCAATGATGGAACGCCAGCGCAAATCGCGCTAGGCCTTGCGCGATGACCGACACTCCACCCCGCCGCTTCGGCCTGTTTGCCGCAACCGCCGCCGTGTTCGCCCTTGCCGGGGCGGGCGGCGGATGGTGGTATGCCAGCCACCAAGCCACGGCCCAGCCCGGCGAAGACGCCCAGCTCGAAGCGACGCTGGCCGGTGCCGGCATCAGCAGCAAGGAGCGCGCCGCCATCGAAGGCCTGGTGCGCAACTACATCCTCGAAAACCCGGAAGTCCTGCCCGAGGCCATGGAACGCCTGCAATCGCGTGAATCGCAGGCCCGCGTCGCCCCGATCCGCGGTGCACTGGAAACGGCGTTCCCCGGCGCCGTGCTGGGCAATCCGAACGGCAAGGTCACGCTGGTCGAATTTACCGATTTTGCCTGCACCTATTGCCGGCAAAGCGTGAAGTCGCTCGAAACGCTGATCGCGAAGAACCCCGACCTGCGCGTGGTGGTGCGCGAACTGCCGATCATCGCGCCCGAAAGCGCGCCTGCCGCACGCATGGCGCTCGCCGCTGCGGCGCAGGGCAGGTATCCCGCCTATCACAAGGCCATGTTCGAAGGCGCACGGCCATCCGATGCCAGCATTGCCGCTGCCGCCGGAGCCGCCGGGCTCGACATGACAGCGGCCAGCGCCTTTGCCGCCCGCCCGGCCGTGGAGGACGAACTCAAGCGCAATCTCGAATTCGCGCGCGAGCTTGGCATCAATGGAACCCCCGCGTGGATCGTTGGCGGGCGCATCATCAGCGGCGCGGTCCCGCCCGAAGAATTGCAATCCGCCATCGACGCCGCCCGCAAAGGTTAACGCGCGCCAGCGGCGCACTAGCCTAGCCCGCTCCAACAGGTTACAACCCATACCATGGCAGCCTTGCCGTTCAGACCCACGCCGTTCTTCGGCAACAAGAATCGCGCGTTCTGGCGCCTGCAGTTCCTCGGCTGGGGCGGCGCGATGCTGCTGCGCGCGATGTCCTCGATCGCTAATGGCCAGCCGTGGTCGTTCCTGGTCATCGTCGTCATCGCCACGATCACCGGCTTCTCGATCTCGCTGATCCTGTCGGTGATCTACCGCGCGCTGATCAACCGGCGGCCCCTGCTCACCTGGGGGGTCACCTCGCTGGCCCTGTCCACCGCCGTCGGCCTCTATGCCTTCATCGATTCGTGGGTGATCAGCCTGTATCGGCAGGGTGACGATGCCAGCTTCGCGCAGTTGTTCCTCGGCGTGTTCTACCTCGATCTGACCCTGCTCATTTCGTGGACCGGGCTGTATTATGCGATCAACTTCTTCCTTCAGGTGGAAGAACAGAACGACCAGTTGATGCGGCTCGAGGCGCAGGCCACCAGCGCCCAGCTGGCCATGCTGCGCTACCAGCTCAACCCGCATTTCCTGTTCAACACGCTCAATTCCATCTCCACGCTGGTCCTGCTCAAGCAGACCGAGCCAGCCAACGCCATGCTCTCTCGCCTGTCCTCGTTCCTGCGCTACACGCTGGTGAACGAGCCGACCGCGCGCGTCACCGTGGCGCAGGAGATCGAGACGCTGAAGCTCTACCTCGATATCGAACGCATGCGCTTTGAAGAGCGGCTGCGCACCGACTTCCGCATCGACGATGCCGTGCGCAATGCCCTGATGCCGTCGCTGCTGCTTCAGCCGCTGGTCGAAAACGCGATCAAGTACGCGGTCAGCCCGCTGGAATATGGCGCGGAAATCACGGTCGAGGCGCAGCTCATCGGCCCGATGCTGCGGGTCATCGTATCGGACACCGGGCCGGGCTTGCCAGCGGGCACCGATCCTTCAAGCGTATTCGGCGCAAGCAGCGACAGCACCGGCATCGGCCTTGCCAACATTCGCGATCGCCTGCTGCAGGCCTATGGAGAGAACCAGCGCTTCGATATTTCCAACCGTCCCGAAGGCGGGTTTCAGGTCGTTCTGGAACTGCCGTTCGAGGCCAAGGCCGATACGCCTGCCATCATGGCGCGCAGGCCGATCGGCGTGCCGGCATGACCTGCCGCACGGCCCGGCCCCGCACTCCGGGAACCGAATGCCGGCTGCATCGTCCTTCAATCAGCAAAGCTCCAACGGGGGCTGAATCACGGGGGCACAACGTGATGACCAAAGGATTCGCATGACCATCCGCACCATCCTCGTCGACGACGAGAAACTGGCCATTCAGGGCCTCCAGCTTCGCCTGCAGGCGTTCCCCGATATCGAGGTGATCGATACCTGCTCGAACGGGCGCGAGGCCATCCGCAAGATCAAGACCGAAAAGCCCGACCTCGTGTTCTGCGATATCCAGATGCCCGGTTTCGACGGTTTCTCCGTGGTCAAGGGCGTGATGGAAATCGATCCGCCGCTGTTCGTCTTCGTCACCGCCTATTCCGAACACGCGATCAAGGCGTTCGAGGCCAATGCCGTCGACTACCTGCTCAAGCCGGTGGAGGAAGACCGCCTGGCCGATGCGCTCGATCGCGCGCGCACGCGCCTGTCGGAAAAGCGCGGACGGGAAGAGGCCGACAAGCTCAAGAGCGTGCTGGCCGAAGTCGCCCCCGGCGCCATGCCTGAAATGGACGACGAGGAGGAGCCTGCCGCGGGCCGCTTCGAAAAGCTGATCAACATCAAGGACCGCGGCAAGATCTTCCGCGTCGATGTGGACACGATCGAACGCATCGAGGCTGCGGGCGATTACATGTGCATCTACACCGGCGACAATTCGCTGATCCTGCGCGAAACGATGAAGGACCTCGAACGCCGGCTCGACCCGCGCGTGTTCCAGCGCGTGCACCGCTCCAAGATCGTCAACCTCGATCAGGTCCGCCAGGTCCGCCCGCACACCAACGGCGAATGCTTCCTCGTGCTCGATTCCGGCGCCGAAGTGAAAGTCTCGCGCTCCTACCGCGATGTGGTGGCGCGCTTCGTCCATTGATGTGCTGACTGCGCAGCAGTCGTTCTGTTTCACGCAGAGGCGCGGAGAAGAAAACGGAGACGCAGAGGCGTTGCACGACACCGTCTGCGCCTCTCCTTCTTCTCTGCGCCTCTGCGTGAACCATTCTTTCGAAGGCCTCCGGCACAATACCCCGGTGCCACAACACCCCTGCCCTTTGCACAACCCCGCTCATGCTGAGCTTGTCGAAGCATGCCAGAGCCGTTAGCGGCAAACATGCGTCCTTCGACAGGCTCAGGACGAGCGGAGTGGTTTGATGTCCGATTTCTCCATCCCCGGCTTCGACCTGAAAGCCTTCGTCGCGGCCACGCTGGCCGAAGATCTGGGCGAAGGCCTGCCCGGCGGCGGGCATGACGTGACCTGCGAAAGCGTGATCCCGGCCGATGCGCGCTTTACCGGGGTGATGGACAGCCGCGATGCGATCACCGTCTGCGGGCTGCCGATTGCCGCGGCGTTCTTCCGCGCGCTCGATCCTGACATGACCATCGAAATTCTGGCGGAAGAAGGCGCGCGCGTGGCGCCCGGCTCGGATCTGATGCGGTTGGAAGGCAATGCCCGCGCCATGCTGACGGCAGAGCGCAGCGCGCTCAACACCGTGCAGCACCTGTCGGGCGTGGCCACGCTCACCCGGCAATATGTCGATGCCATTGCGGCATTCGGGAGTGCAAGCCACGCCAGACTGCTCGACACGCGCAAGACCATCCCCGGCCTTCGTCACCTGGAAAAGTACGCGGTGCGCACCGGCGGCGGCATGAACCACCGCATGGGCCTGTGGGATGCCGCGATGATCAAGGACAACCACGTGCTTGTCGCAGGTGGCGTGGCCGAGGCGGTGCGCCGCGCACTGTCGGCAGGCGTCAGGGACGTGATCTGCGAAGTGGACCATATCGAACAGATCGAACCCGCGCTGGCCGCAGGGGCCACGCGCCTGCTGCTCGACAACATGGGGCCTGATCTGCTGCGCCAGGCCGTGGCGCTCGTCGCCGGCCGCGTGCCGTGCGAGGCTTCGGGCGGCGTCAGGCTCGATACCATCGGTGCCATCGCGGCTTCGGGCGTGGAGTATGTTTCGGTCGGCCGCCTCACGCAAAGCGCGCCTGCGGCCGATATCGGGCTCGACTTCACGCCGCTGGGCTGAAAGAACGGGCCGATGACAGTCACACGCCCCACCATCGTCCGCCTGTTCGAAGGCGGCGTCATTCTCAGCCAGCTGCTGCGCATCGTCAACGTGGCCGCCCACGTCGGCCCGATGGCCACGGCGCTGCAGGCACCGCCCCTGCAGATCATGATCGGGCCGGTTGCCAATGCGATGATCGCCATCGGCCTTGCCCTGGTGATCGCGCGCGGGCGCATGGCCATGGCGCGCTGGTGCCTTTCGGTGGTCGTGGCGCGCGATGTGGTGGGCCTGGCGGGCATTCCGGTGGTCGCCACGATGATTGGCATACCCTTTGCCATCGTTTCGGCCATCGCCATCGTGCTGATGCTGGCGGCAGGCGTGCTGATGTGGCTGCCCGCCTTCACCGCCTGGCTGGCCGCGCGCAAGGAAGGCTGACCGATGCGCAGCGCTTTCATCCCGCTGCTGATCGCCCTGACCACGCCGGCCGCCGCACAGGGCTGGCAGTGCCAGGTTCCGCCCCAGCTGACCGTGCCGCCCCTGCCCGAACCGGACGAACCCGCCCGCGCCGCGCCGATCACCGGCTATACCCTGGCCACCAGCTGGTCGCCCGAATTCTGCCGCACGCGCAAGGTCGATCCGCGCCATGCCACGCAATGTTCGGGCCGGCAGGGGCGCTTCGGCTTTGTTCTCCACGGTCTGTGGCCAGACGGCAGGAACGGCCAGTATCCGCAATATTGCCCCTCGCGCCGCCTGCCCGATGCCCAGACCCTGCGCCGCAACTTCTGCACCACGCCTTCGGCCGATCTGATGATGCACGAATGGGCCCGGCACGGCACCTGCATGAGCGCGGACCCGGCCGCCTATTTCGACAAGGGCCGCGCCCTGTTCCAGACCGTGCAGTTCCCCGACATGGCCCGCCTTTCGCGCACCGAAGGGCTGGACGCGGGCAAGGTCCGCCAGGCCATGGCGCTGGCCAACCCGCGCTTGCGGCCAGACATGTTCCGCCTGCTGCTCGGCCGCGATGGCTGGCTGCGCGAAATCCATGTCTGCTATTCGCGCGCCTTCAAGCCGATGCGCTGCCCCATCGGCAGCGGCCCGCCCGATACGGTGCCGGTGAAGATCTGGCGCTCGTTCTAGGCCCACGCACCGTTCACAACGCGGCCCGCCCATACGGCCGCTCTCACCCCCGTCTCGTCATCCCGGGCTTGACCCGGGATCCCGCTTCCTTCCTGGCCAAAGCTGAAACCGCAACATAGCGAGGCCCCGGGTCAAGCCCTGGGCGACGAAAGAAGAAGGAGGAGTCTCGCCCTCCAAAACCCGTTCAGGCCGAGAAGTCTTGTAGCGGGATTGTGGGCTTACCGCCGTTCGCGAAAGAACCCTCGCAGCAGTTCCGCCGCCTCCGCCTCGCCCATGCCGGAATAGACCTCGGGCCGGTGCAGGCAGGTAGGCTGGTCGAACACGCAAGCCCCGTGCTCCACCGCGCCGCCCTTGGGATCGCTCGCCGCGTAATAGACCCGCGCGATGCGGGCATGGACGATGGCCCCTGCACACATCGCACACGGCTCAAGGCTCACCCACAAGTCGCAGCCCTCAAGCCGCTCCCGCCCCAGCGCAGCGGCAGCAGCACGAATCGCCAGCACTTCGGCATGGGCGGTCGGGTCGCACATGGCTCTGGGCTGGTTATGGGCGGCAGCAATCACCTTGCCGTCGCGCACCACCACCGCGCCAATCGGCACTTCACCCGAATCTGCCGCACGCCGGGCTTGCTGGAGCGCCATGCGCATGGGATCGGGCAGAGGCCAGCGGGTCATGCCGCGGGGTATAAGGACCCCCGTGTCGCTTTCAACTTCCGAATCCTTGACTTCGCCGGTTGAATCGATAAGAGCCGCGCCTTCCTGATAGCGTTTATCGAACACAAGCGAGTTTTAGCCATGTCGCGTATCTGCGAACTGACCGGTAAGGGCCGCCAAGTCGGTCACAACGTAAGCCACGCCAACAACAAGACCAAGCGTCTGTTCCTGCCCAACCTGCAGAACGTCACGCTGATGAGCGAGAAGCTGGATCGCAGCTTCAAGTTCCGCGTTTCGACGCATGGTCTGCGTTCGGTGGAGCACAACGGTGGTCTCGACAACTGGCTGCTCAAGCAGGCCGACACCAAGCTGTCGTCGCGCGCCCTCAAGGTGAAGCGCGATCTGGTCAAGGCGAACGCCGCCTAACCTTCTGCCGCAAGGGACGCAGCACCAGGGCCCCCTTCCCATGTGGAACGGGGGCCTTTGTCGTGCGCGATTGACACGCCGACATTAAGCCCGGAACCCCGAAGAAGGCGTCAGCGCCCCAGCCGGGCCGGATCGAATCGCAGTTGCAGCAGGCGGGTTTCCTGAAACGCCGAATCGTTGGCATCGCTGATCAGCCACAGCGCCAGGTCATGGTCCTCCGCGCTACGCACCAGGGCCATGCCTTCCCAGTTTTCGCGGATCGAACGGCCATCGAGCCGCGCCAGCTCTTGCGTGGGCAGGGGGTGCTGCGGGCGCAACGCGGCAAGATCTGCCAGCATGATCCGCGCTTCGAAGTGCGGGGGAAACAGCACCAGGCGGCGCACCAGGATCAGCACGCGTCCATCGGGCAGGGTGGCCGCATCCACCGGATCGAAGCCGGGCGGAATGGCCAACGTGAACTTTCGCGCCCTCGATTCGCCGGGATGTCCGGCAAAGATCAGGCCGAGGTGCAGATTGCCTTCGCCGCCATCGCAGGTTTCGCACAGCGTGATCCAGCGCCCGTCGTTCAGCCGCGCCATCGCTTCGGGGCCGCCGTTGCGCGGCCAGTTGTGCATTGCCCCTACTTTCACGACATGCGCCAGCGCCGGCGCCGTGCGGATGCCGGCCGTGCCGCCAAAGTCGACGCGGGCCAGTTCGTTCCAGTATTCCAGGCCCAGCCATAACGCGCCAGTTGCAGGGTCCCGCACCGCCGATTCGATATCAAAGCCGAAGTCGAGACGTTTCATGCCCTTGCGGCGCTTGCCGATCATCCGGGGTATCGCAGCCGGCTGCCATCCCGTGCGGACCGGCAGATCGATCATCAATGAACGGTTGCGATCGCTGATCGCGCGCAAGGCCGCGCCTTCGGCCTCCGGCACCAACGCCGAAAATCCCCCGAACCGGCGGTCGGCACCGGTCAGCCGCCATATCCCGGCAAGGGCAAAGGGTCCCAGGGCCTGCCGCTCGGCAAGGGTCGCCGCAGGAGCGAGGTCGTCGATCCGCATCCGGTTGTCATGACGCCGTGGGTCCACACGCGGCGCGGCCCAGGTCAGCCAGACGAGCGGCAGAAGCAGGAGGGCAAGGACGGTCCGTTGGCGCACGGCGCTGCGTTGGCAGATTGCTCTTGACGGTCAACCGCCAATGCCGCGCTGCAGCAAAAAGAGTTCAGGCCCAGGCCTTCACGCCGGCCGGAACTTCAAAGCCAGCCCATTGATGCAATAGCGCAGCCCGGTGGGAGCGGGGCCATCGTCGAACACATGGCCGAGGTGCCCGCCGCACTGGTTGCAGTGCACTTCGGTGCGGGTCATGCCCAGCGACCGGTCGGTGGTGGTGCCCACAACGCGCGGCAGGGGCTTCCAGAAGCTGGGCCAGCCGGTGCCACTGTCGAACTTGGTCGAAGACGCGAACAGCGCCGTGCCATCGGCCGCGCAAGTGAACACGCCGTTGCGCTTTTCCTTGTTCAGCGGCGACGTGAACGGCCGCTCTGTGCCTTCCTCGCGCAGGATGCGGAACTGGTCGGGCGTCAGCACCCGGCGCCATTCCGCTTCGGTCTTCGTGATCGGGAAAGTGCCCTTGGCTGCGGGCTTGGCGCTGCAGGCCGAAGCCAGCGGCATCATTGCGCCCGCTCCCAGCAGGGCGATGAAGCGGCGACGATCCTGCGCGAATCGGCTTAACGGGGCAAATCGGTTCATCATAAACCTCGGGTGTCCTGCTGATAGGCCGGGAGGCGAAACCTCGGGGGGGCGGTGGCCCACCAGCAGGACTCGGGCAAGCATAGCCCGTCCTGCTCCGGCAATCGTGACGCACGTCATAGCAAAGCGACCTGTCTGCCAGATTACCGCGCAACCCCTATCGTTTTTCGAGCACGACCTCCAGCTTGCGGAAGCCGTGCACGAAGTTCGCGCGCACGCGCTCCACCGCTCCGGCCTCCTCTCCGGCAACGCGCACGCGCATCCGCCGTTCGTGCATTTCTTCCAGCAGAAGGCGCAATTGCAGTTCGGCCAGCCGCGCGCCCACGCACCGGTGCACGCCATAGCCGAACGACAGGTGCCGCCGCGCGTTGGGCCGATCGACGATCAGCTTGTCCGGGTTTTCGAACACCGTCTCGTCGCGATTGGCCGAAAGATACCACAGCACCAGCTTGTCGCCCGCCTTGATCGCCTGCCCGAACAGGTCGGCATCGGCCGTCGCGGTGCGGCGCATGTGCGCCAGCGGCGTGACGAAGCGCAGGCATTCCTGCACCGCGTTGGGGATCAGCGCCGGGTCCCGCTCCAGCAGGTCGCGCTGGTCGGGGAACTGGTCGAGCGCGTGGACGATGCCCGACATGGTGTTGCGCGTGGTATCGTTGCCGCCCACGATAAGCAGCACCAGATTGCCCATGAATTCCTGCGGGCTCATATGGTTCATGGCCTCGGAATGGATCATCATCGAGATCAGGTCGCCGGTCGGCTCGGACCGCATCCGCTCGCCCCACAGCCGCTGGAAATAGTGCGCCATCTCGCCCAGGAAGCCAAAGCGCATGTCCGAAAGCTCGCGCGCCAGCACCAGCTCGACATCGCCCGCCCAGTCCGACCAGAACGTCAGCAGCCGCCGGTCGGCCCAGGGAAAGCCGAACAGCAGCGCCAGCATGCCGGTGGTCAGTTCGATCGAGACCTTGTCCACCCAGTCGAACTTTTCGCCCCACGGCAGCGAATCGAGCACATCGCCGGTGCGGCGGCGGATTTCCGCCTCCATCGCGGTCATCTTGGCAGGCGTGAAGGCAGGCGCCACGGTGCGGCGCTGGCCGGTGTGTTCGGGCCGGTCCATCGCGATGAACATCGGCAGCTGCCGTTCGGCCAGCAGCGCCGGATCGGTATCGGCCGGCGGATCGCCGATGGTGATGCCGCCATGCTTCCACGATGACGAGAACAGCTCGGGCAGCGCCTCCACGTGGCTGATCGCCTTGTGGTTCACCACGTTCCAGTACGCGCCATAGGGCGATTCGGGCACGAAGTTGACCGGCGCCTGTTCGCGCATCTGCGCAAAGATCGGCTGCCAGCGATCCTCGACATAGATGTCCGACCGGCTGACGTCCCACGGATGCGTGTGGGCCGGCGCAGCTTGCGGATTGTCACGCAACCAGGCGGAGAAAGCCTCGATCGCGGTGGGCGCGCTGCGATAGGTGAACTGCGGCGCTTCGGGGGCAAGCTGCGTGGCCATGGTCATCCTCTCTCACGGGCCGCGGCTTTGCGCACGGTCCCTTTCACAATGACAAGCTGCCACAACCTACACCAATGTCAATAAGCCTTTGCACGTTTGAAGACGCGCGCCCACACGCTCTTGCTCCCGGTTGCCGGGCCGGACTTCATCACCGTGCGCCGGAACAGCTGCGCGCCCGATCGCACGATCACGATCACCCACAGCATCTGCCAGCCCAGCGCCGCAACGTGCGGCCACACTTGCGGATACTGCGCCGCCCGCGCCAGCATCGCATAGGGCGAACTCACCGGGAAACCGATGGACAGCCATTCGACCCAGGTGCCGGGCATCGACAGCGCGTAGCTGGAAAAGAAGAACACCATCAGCTGGAACATCGATACCGGCATCGACAGCGTCTGCACCTCGCGCACGGTCGTGGCCATGCCGCCGATCGACAGGAACAGCGATCCCATCAGCAGATAGGCCATCGTGAAATAGACAAAGCCCAGCGTCAGGAACAGCGGCCAGCCCACTGCCGGGACAGACATCGCCGGCAGGCTCCGGCCCCCGGCGAGCACGATGGCACCGCCCACGCCGCCCCACACCGCAATGCCGACCAGGCTGACGGCCAGCATCGCAAACAGCTTGCCCATGAACATCGCGTCCATCGGAATCGCGGCGGCCAGCACCTCGATGATCTTGTTGGCCTTCTCCTCGACGAGGTTGGACAGCACCATCCCCGCCAGCAGCATGGTCAGCAGGAACAGCACCACCTGCGATCCTTGCGCGGTGAATATCTGCCCGGTCTTCACCTTGGCCACCGACGTGGCCACTTCGGCCACCGCAACATCGGGATATGCGGTCGGCGTGGCCGACCGCGCCCGCGCGGCAAGGTTCGATACGATCCCCACCCACTGCCGCGCCCGTTCGCGCGGGGCGGTCATCAGCGGGGCCTCCAGCGTGCCGCTGACCACGGCAGACACCGGCGTATCGCCATTGGCCAGCGCCGCCCGGGCATCGATCGCCGCGCCCGGCGTCGCGCCTTTCAGCACCACCATTTCGGGGATCATCCCCGGCACCCGCCCGTCCAGCTCCTCGCGCGCGGCCAGCATCGCCTGCGTATCGCCCGCGCTCATCGCAAGGCCGATGGTCGGCCGGTCGACATTCTCCTGCACCCGGCCGCCGATGCTGCCCGCAAGGCCTCCGACCAGCACCGGAAACACCGGCCCGATCAGAAAGAAGATGAACGTCTTGGAAAAGACCACCGCCACGAAATCGCGCCGCGCGATCACCAGCATGGCGCGCAACTTGTCGCCGAACGTGCTCATTTCGCCTCTCCCGGGCTTTCCTCAAGCGCTCTTGCGGCGGCCTCTCCGGCAATCGCCACGAAGGCATCGTGCAGGCCCGCACGCTCGATCGACAAGCTCAATATCCCGGCATCGCCCTCGATCAGCGCGCGCAACAGCGGCTCCACTCCGGTTTCAGGCAAGGTGAAATACCAGAACGCCCCCTCGTGCCGCGCATCAGCGGGCAGCGCTGCGCGCCACACGCCATCCTGCGCGCGCGTTTCCAGCCGCACTTGCGGGCGCAGCTGGTCGCGCGCCAGATCGACGGGGCCGGCGAAAGGCACCTTGCCGCCGGCGATGATGGCGATCTGGTCGCACAACCGCTCGGCATGGGCGATCACGTGGGTGGAAAAGATCACCGTGGTGCCGCGCGCCGCCAGATCGCGGATCATCCGCTCCAGCTTGCCCTGGTTCAGCGCGTCGAGGCCGGAGAACGGCTCGTCCAGCACCACCAGATCGGGTTCGTGGACCAGCGTGCCCAGCAACTGCACGGTCTGCGCCATGCCCTTGGACATCTGCCGGATCTGCCGCTCGGCGGCATAGCCAAGGCCGTGCGCCTCCAGCATCTCCCGCCCCTTTCGCCGCCCTTCCTTCAGCGGCATCCCGCGCAGCGCGGCCAGAAATCCGATCGCCTCATAGGCCTTCATCGCCGGATAGAGCCCGCGCTCTTCGGGCAGGTAGCCGATGCGCCGGGCCACGTCGGTCGGCCGCTCTGCCCCCAGCACGCGGCGATAGCCCTGGTCCGGATCGATGATGCCCAGCAGCATCCGCAGCGTGGTGGTCTTGCCCGCCCCGTTCGGCCCCAGAATGCCATAGATCGCGCCCTTGGGCACGGCGATGTCCACGCCATCGACAGCGGTAAAGCCATCGAACCGCTTTACCAGCCCCCGCGCTTCTATGGCGAGTTCCACGCCGCCTGCGTCAACCGCATTGCCCGACACAGGCCAATCCCCTAGCTCGATCTTCATGGATCATCGCCTAGCGATAGGCGATGAACGAGCGAGGCAGCAAGTTTGGTTAACGCAGGCGTTACGAATCTAGAGGATCGGCTGAAGGCGCAAGCCGCAGCGCTGGGCTTTGCCGCCTGTGGCATCGCGCCTGCCACCGATGATCCGGTGCGCGCGCAGCGGCTCGAACAGTGGCTGGGCGATCAGCACCACGGCACGATGGAATGGATGGAAACCCGCCTCCACCATCGGCGCGGCCCGCAATCGCTGTGGCCGCAGGCGCAAAGCGTGATCGCGCTGGGCATGAGTTACGCCCCCGCCGCCGATCCGCGCACGCTGGAGGCCCACCCCGATCGCGCGCGCATTTCGGTCTATGCGCAAGGGTCGGATTATCACGATGTGGTAAAGCGCAACCTGAAGGCGCTCGCCCGCTGGATCGTGGCCGACCAGCCGGGCGCCGAAGTGAAGGTCTTTGTCGATACGGCCCCGGTCATGGAAAAGCCGCTGGGCGAACTGGCCGGAATCGGCTGGCAGGGCAAGCACACCAACCTGGTCAGCCGCACACATGGCTCCTGGCTGTTCCTTGGCGCAATCTACACCACGCTTGAGCTTGCGCCTGACGCACCCCATGCCGACCGCTGCGGCTCGTGCACCGCCTGCCAGGTGGCCTGCCCAACCGACGCCTTCCCCGCGCCCTACCGGCTCGATGCGCGGCGCTGCATCTCGTACCTGACGATCGAACACAAGGGCCCGATCCCGCACGAATTCCGCGCCGCGCTGGGCAACCGCATCTATGGCTGCGACGATTGCCTGGCCGCCTGCCCGTGGAACAGCTTTGCTGCCGCCGCGCAGGCCAATCGCGCCTTTCTGCCCCGTGCCGAGCTTTCCGCGCCAAGGCTGGCCGAATTGCTGGCGCTTGACGATGCCACCTTCCGGCAGGTGTTCAGCGGTTCGCCGATCAAGCGCATCGGCCGCAATCGCTGGGTGCGCAACTGCCTCTATGCCGCAGGCAACAGCGGCGATCCGGCGCTGCTCGCGCCGGTCGAAGCGCTTCTGGCCGACCCCGATCCGGTGGTGGCCGAAGCCGCCGCATGGGCGGCCGAGCGGCTGCGCGGCGCAGTTGCCCGCAACCCCGCTTGCCCCGCCGCCGCCGCCGCGCCATGACAGGCGGCATGACCGCCGTTCAACGCTTCACCCTGCCCTCCGGCCTGCAAATGGCCTACCGCCATCTTCCCGGCAGCGGCCCGACCATAGTGTTCCTGCCCGGCTACATGTCGGACATGGCAGGCAGCAAGGCGCAGGCGGTCATGGCCTGGGCAGAGCAACGCGGCCGCGCCTGCCTGCTGCTCGACTATACCGGCTGCGGCATGAGCGATGGGGATTTCGCCGATGGCCGCCTGTCCGCATGGCGCGACGATGTGGTCGCGCTGATCGATCACCTTGGCATCGAAGCGGTGCAGCTTGTCGGCTCCAGCATGGGCGGCTGGCTGATGCTGCTGATCGCGGAAGAACTTGGCACCCGTGTCACCGCGCTTGTCGGCATCGCGCCCGCGCCCGATTTCACCGAATGGGGCCTGTCCCAATCGCAGCGCATCGCCCTGGCTGCCGGGCGCACGATCTTCGAAGACAATCCTTACGGCCCCGAACCCACGCCGACACATGCCGGGTTCTTCTCCGATGCCGAACGCCATCGCCAGCTTGGCGGGGACATCGCGTTCGATGGCCCGGTGCGGCTGCTGCACGGGCAGGCCGATGCCGATGTGCCGTGGGACGTGTCGCTGCGCCTGTCGCGGGCCCTGCGTTCATCCGATGTGCAGGTCCATCTGATCAAGGACGGCGATCACCGGCTCTCGCGCCCCGCCGACATTGCCCTGCTGCTGCGCGAACTGGCCAATCTCGGTTAAACGCCTTGAAGGATAAACCGCCAATGTTCGACCTGCCCGCCCCCCAGTTTGCGCAGGTAATTGCCACGGAGCAGGCCCAGCAGGTGTCGCTGATGCAGATCGGGCCCGCCACCATGCCGATGCGCCCGTCCGACCTGCCCATCCCGCGCCGCCGCAACCCGGACCAGCAGCGCGAGACAGAGCGCGAGGCCGGGCTGCAGCGTCCCGACCTGCCCGATCAGGACCGCCTGGCGCAATGCCTGGCCAAGGCGCAGACCAATCCCGATGCCGCGCTGGTAGAAGCGCAGACCTGGCTGGGCGAAAGCCGCGACTCCGGCCAGCAGGTGCGCGCCAACCAATGCCTTGGCATGGTGCGTTCGGGCATGGGCGATTTCACAGGCGCGCTCGAAGCCTTTGCGCAGGCGGTGGCGGGCGTTCCCAAGGAACAGGAAGTGGCCGCGCTGCCGCTGATGGCGATGGCGGGCAACGCCGCGCTGGCCGCTGGCAAGCCCGACGAGGCGCTGGGCTGGCTCGACCGTGCGGTGGCCGTGCAAGGCACCACTGACAACGCCGCGCTGGCCGATATCCAGATCGACCGTTCGCGCGCGCTGGTGGCGCTTGGCCGCAATGCCGAAGCGGCGTCTGCCCTGGATGACGTGCACCGGCTGGCGCCCGAGGGGGCCGAAGGCTGGTTGCTGTCGGCCACCCTCGCCCGGCGCGGGGATGATCTGCCGCGCGCGCAAAGAGACATTGAAATCGCGGCGAAATACGATCCGCGCGACCCCCGGATCGGGCTGGAAGCCGGCCTTATCGCGGTGCTGTCCGGTCGCGACGAGGCTGCGCGCAAGTCGTGGGAATCGGTCGTGGCGGTCGACAGGGACGGTGAGGCGGGAAAGGTTGCAAAAAGCTACCTTGAACAGCTTGGGGCCGCGCCTACATCGGTGGCATCTCCAACAACCGAAAAGCCAGGCCCATGAAACTCTCCGTCCTCGATCTTGTCAGCGTGGTCGAGGGTGGGACGGCGAAGGCCGCGCTCGACAATTCCGCCGCTGCCGCCCGCGTGGCCGAGGAATGCGGCTTCCAGCGCTACTGGGTGGCCGAACATCACGGGATGGAGGGCCTTGCCGGAGCCGCCACGGCGGTGGCGCTGGCGCATATCGGGCAGGCCACGTCGACGATCCGCATCGGCGCGGGCGGGATCATGCTGCCCAACCACAATCCCCTTGTCATTGCAGAACAATTCGGCACGCTCGATGCGCTCTATCCGGGCCGCGTCGATCTCGGGCTGGGCCGCGCGCCGGGCGCCGACCAGCGCATCATGCGCGCGCTGCACAAGGACACCAACCGCGCGGCCGAGGACTTTCCGCAGGACGTGGTGGAATTGCGCGCCCTGTTCGCGGGCGATCCCCGCGTGCCGTTGCAGGCCTTTCCGGCCAGCGGCGCGAAAGTGCAGATGTGGATCTTGGGGTCGAGCCTGTTCGGCGCGCAGCTGGCGGCCATGCTGGGCCTGCCCTATGCCTTCGCTTCGCACTTCGCGCCCGATCACCTTGATGCGGCGCTGAAAATCTACCGCGAGCGGTTCCAGCCCTCGGACACGCTCGATGCGCCTTATTGCGCGGCGGCGATCAATGTCGTGGCCGCCGATACCGATGCGGAGGCGCAACTGCTCGCCTCGTCGATGGACCAAGCGTTCGTGGCGCTGCGCACCGGGACTCCGGGCAAGCTGAAGCCGCCGGTGCCGGGCTATCGCGAATCGCTGCCGCCCCAGGCCCATGCCATGCTTGACCATGTGCGGCAGGTGAGCGCTTGCGGATCGGTGGAGACGGTCCGCGCCGGGCTGCAGGCCTTTCAGGCGCGTACCGGGGCAGACGAAGTGATTGTTGCAGCATCGATTTTCGATCAGGCGGCACGGCTGAAATCGCTGCGGCTGACGGCCGAGGCCGCGCGTGAACTGGTGCATTCCTGAACTGCACCTAGATGCACCTAAACGCACCTACGCGCACGTGCCGACACGCAAGCGCAATGGTGCGGCACCATTATCCGCCCAAAAGGTTACAACCGCAGGTTAAGCCGTTCGCGCCAGTGAACCGGACTTGTGGCGTCGTGACGGCTGGATTAGCATCTGGAATAATGATACAAGTCCGTATTCTATAATTACAAGAGAGGGAAATATTCCTCTCTCGCTGGAGAGCCGGAAATCGCCATGGCGTCAACGTCCGCAACCGTTCCCGAAACCATCGAGCCGCACATCGACGGATTGTCCTTCGCGCTGGCCGAACGCTTCGCCGCCGCGCTCCTGCCCGACGAGGCGCGCGATTTCGATCACGCCCGCCTTGCCCAGGCCGCCAGCTTCGCCGCCGGGGCCGCTGCGCTGCGCCAGGGCAGCGATCCTGCCATCGCGATCGAAAGCGTCAGCGGATCGGGCAGCGCCGGGCGCCACTTGCGCATTGCGGTGATCAACGACGACATGCCGTTCCTGGTCGATTCGATCACCTCTGCCGTGACCGCGCAGGGGCTGACCATCGACCGGCTGGTCCACCCGGTGGCGGCCGTGCGCCGCGATGCGCAAGGGCGGCTGACCGCGCTTCCGGCAGGCGATGCCAGCGGGGAGCGCCGCGAATCGATCGTCTACCTGGAAACCGAGCGCGCCGATGCCCGGCAGCGCCGGGCGCTGGCAACAACGCTGGAGGAAACGCTGGCCGACGTGCGCGCCGCCGTGGCCGATTGGCCGGCGATGCAGGCGGCGATGCGCGAGGATGCGGGCAGCCTGGCCGATCCGGAAGGCGCGGCGCTGCTGCGCTGGCTGGCCGACGGTATGCTGACCCAGCTGGGCTGCGTGACCCGGCTGCGCGATGGCACCGAACAGCAGGCCCTGGGCATCTGCCGCGCCAGCGGGCGCAGCCTGCTGGCCGCGGCATCCTATGACAGCGCCTTTGCCTGGTTCGAAAGCGGCAATGGCCGCGCGCCGCTGATCGTCAAGGCCAACCGGATTGCCAATGTGCACCGCCGCGTGCCGCTCGACCTGTTCATCGTGCCGCGCATCGAGGGCGGCAAGGTGGTGGCGCTTTGCGTCCATGCCGGCGTGTGGACCAGCGCGGCGTTGGCCGCAGCGCCGGATCGCATCCCCCGCCTGCGCACCCAGCTGTCCGAGCTGATGGACAAGTTCGGCTTTTCGCCCGGAGGCCACGCCGCCAAGGCGCTGGTCCATGCGATGACCGCACTGCCGCACGATCTGCTGGTCAGCTTTGCCGAGGCGGATCTGGAGCGCGTGGTCACCGCGACGATGAGCCTGGTGGACCGCCCGCGCCCGCGCCTGGCGCTGGTCGAAGCGCCGCTGGCCCGCCACATGTTCGCCTTTGTCTGGCTGCCGCGCGACGTGCTTTCGACCGAGGTGCGCCAGGCGATCCAGGCCATGCTGGAGGCGGCAACCGGCGCGCAGGTGATCGACTGGGCGCTGCAGGTCGAGGCCAGCACGCTGGCCATGCTGCGCTTCGTGCTGGATGTGCGCGAACAGCACGTGACCGCCGACGAGGACGCGCTGGACCTGCAGCTGCAAGCGATGGTGCGCGGCTGGGCAGGCGCGGTGGAAAGCGAACTGGCCAAGGCCGAAGACCCCTCGCGCGCGGCGGCGATTGCCGCACGCTATGCCGATGCCTTTCCGATTGCCTACCGCAATGCCTCTGGCCCGGCGGAGGCGGCCAGCGACATCCGCATCCTGCGCACGCTGGCCGGGACGAAAGCCCCGCGCCGCGCCGCGCGCCTGCACCGCAACGCCAGCGAACTGGCGCTGCGGCTGAAGCTGTACCAGCGCGAGGGCGCGATCGTGCTGTCCGATGCGGTGCCGGTGCTGGAGAACTTCGGCTTTCGCGTGCTGGAGGAACTGCCGACCCCGCTGGATGGCGGAAGGCTGGGCTTCATCCACGATTTCCTCGTCTCGCACCCGGCAGACAGCTCGGTGGAGGACCTGCTCGCCCGCGCCGACGCCATCGAAGGATCGCTGGCTGCGGTGCTGAATGGCGCGGCCGAGGACGATGCCTTCAACCGGCTGATCGTGGCCACCGGCCTGACCGCGACCGAAGCCAACTGGCTGCGCGCATTCTATCGCTACTTGCGGCAGGCGGGCATGACATTCGGCATCGCCACCGTGGTGGAAGCGCTGAAGAACGCCCCTGCGGTGACGCGCGGGCTGATCGACGCCTTCGTGGCGCGGCATGACCCGGCCTTTGCGGGCGACCGCGACGCGGCCTTTGCGCAGGCCGAGGAGCGCATCAAGGCAGGCCTTGCCGGCGTGGCCGCAATCAACGACGACCGCCTGCTGCGCCAGTTCCGCGCGCTGGTGGGCGCGATCCTGCGCACCAATGCCTTTGCCCCGGCAGCCGCCGAGGCGCTGGCGTTCAAGATCGATTCGGCGCAAGTGCCCGGCCTGCCCAAGCCGCTGCCGTGGCGCGAGATCTTCGTCTATTCACCCCGCGTCGAAGGTATTCACTTGCGCGCCGGGCCGGTGGCGCGCGGGGGCCTGCGCTGGTCCGATCGGCGCGACGATTTCCGCACCGAAGTGCTGGGCCTGATGAAGGCGCAGCGGGTGAAAAACGCGGTGATCGTGCCGACCGGGGCCAAGGGCGGGTTCTATCCCAAGCAATTGCCCGACCCGGCGAAGGACCGCGAAGGCTGGCTGGCCGAGGGCAAGGCAAGCTATCAGGTGTTCATCCGCACGCTGCTTTCGCTGACCGACAATATCGTCGAAGGCGCGGTGGTTCACCCCGACGCGGTGGTGGTGCGCGATGGCGAGGACCCCTACTTCGTGGTGGCGGCCGACAAGGGCACGGCGACCTTTTCCGACGTGGCCAATGCCATTGCGCAATCGCGGGACTTCTGGCTCGACGATGCCTTCGCCAGCGGCGGATCGAAGGGATACGACCACAAGGCGATGGGCATCACCGCCAAGGGCGCGTGGCTTTCGGTCCGGCGGCACTTCCTGGAACTGGGCGTGGACGTGCAGGCAGAGCCGGTGCGCGTGGCGGGCTGTGGCGACATGTCGGGCGACGTGTTCGGCAATGGCATGCTGCTGTCCAAGGCGCTGAAAGTGGTGGCGGCGTTCGACCATCGGCACGTGTTCCTTGATCCCGATCCCGATCCGGCGAAAAGCTGGGAAGAGCGCGCGCGCATGTTCGCGCTGCCGCGATCGAGCTGGGACGATTACGACAAGAACCTGATTTCCGCAGGCGGCGGCGTGTTTCCGCGCAGCATGAAGGCCATCCCGCTATCGCCGCAAGTGCAGGCGATGCTGGGGCTGGACGTGGCGGAGATCGATCCGGATTCGCTGATCACCGCGATCCTGCGCGCGCAAGTGGACCTGATGTGGTTTGGCGGCATTGGCACCTATGTGAAGGCCAGCACCCAGAACAACGCCGATGTGGGCGATCCTTCGAACGATTCGGTGCGCATATCGGCCAATGAAGTGCGCGCCAGGGTGATTGGCGAAGGGGCCAACCTTGGCACCACGCAAGCCGCGCGCATCGAATTTTCCTTGAACGGTGGCCGGATCAACACCGACTTCATCGACAATTCGGCAGGCGTCGATTGTTCGGACAACGAGGTGAACATCAAGATTGCGCTGGCCGCGGCCAAGCGGGCCGGCACCCTGACCGAAGAGGCGCGCGTCGACCTGCTGGTATCGATGACCGACGATGTTGCGCATCTGGTGCTGGAGGACAACCGGCTGCAGGCCCTGGCGCTGTCCATCGCCGAGCGCGGCGGGGGGGCGGCCATGCCATCGTGGTCCCGCCTGATCGACGTTCTGGAGGAATCAGGCGATCTTGATCGCAAGACCGAAGGGCTGGCGGGGGCAGAGGACCTGGCCCGCCGGGCGGCGGCCGGACAGGGCCTGACCCGGCCCGAACTGGCGGTGCTGCTGTCCAGCAGCAAGCTGGTGCTGCAGCGCGCGCTGGAAGAGAGCACGGTGGTGGACGACCCGGTGCTGGAGGTAGAGCTGATTGCCGCCTTCCCGCCGCAGATGCACGAGGCTTTCGAGACCGAGATCACCCACCACCGCCTGCGCCGAGAAATCATCGCGACGAAGCTGGCCAACCGCGTGATCAACCGGCTTGGCCCGATCATGCCCTTCGAACTGTGCGAGGAGGAAGGCGTGGCGCTGGCGCAAGTCGTCGCAGCGTTCGTGGCGGCCGAACGGTTGCTCGATCTGCGCAGGACCTGGGACCTGCTCGACACCGCAACGATGCCCGAACCGTTGCGGCTGGCGCTGTTCGAGCGCGTGGCGTGGGGCATGCGCGGGCACATTGCCGATGTGCTGCGGGCAGGCCACGGATCGCTGCAGCCGGGGGACCTGATCGAGGACCTGTTCGGTGGCGTGGGCCTGCTTTCGCACACGGCAGCGCAGTTGCTGCGCGGTGAGGCACAGGAACAGGCGCGGATGATGGCCGACGAGCTGGCGGCGGCAGGAGCGCCTGCGGAAATCGCGGCGCGGCTGGTGCACCTTTACGACATGGACGGCGCGGTAGGCCTCGCGCATCTGGCGGGCGAACTGAACGTGGATGCCGCCGCGCTGACCGGGGCCTTTGCCGATCTGGGCGCGACGCTGGGGCTGGACTGGGCGCAGCAGGCGGCGCGGCGGATGAACCCGTCCGATCCGTGGGAGCGGCTGCTGGTGGCCGGGCTATCGCGCGATTTCGAACAGATGCGGCTGGATTTCCTGGCGCGTTCGAACGGGGCATCGCCCGACCGGTTCGTGGCCGACTGGCTGGGCGCGAACGGTGCAGCGGTGCAGCAGTTCCGCAGCCTGATCGCACGGGCGCAGGCGGCCCCTGCTGTGGCCCCCGCCATGCTGGCGCAAGTGGCCAGCCAGGCGCGGACGCTGCTGGGGCGGTAGGGAGCAAAGAAGTAGTGGCCGTGATTCGCGGCCGCTACTTCTTCAACCCTGCGATGATTGCGTGGAAGCCTGTGACCGTTTCGTCCACTACGCCTGCCGGTTCCGGATTGGGGAAATGGCTGAGCTTGACGATCACGGTGTTGCTCGCCGGGTTCACATAGATGAACTGACCGGCCAGCCCGATGGCCGAATAGGCGCCGGGTTCGTCGTCCAGCTTCCAGATCTGGAAGCCATAGGCATCGCGCGTGGGCTTGGCGGCGTTGGGCGCGAAGGGCACCATGGTGGTGGCCTGTTCGATCCAGCTTGCCGGAACGACCTGCCGCCCGTTGGCGCCCCCCAGATTCACTCGGCCCTTGTTCAGCAGCATCAGACCGATGCGGCCGAAATCGCGCAGCCGGGCGTTATAGCCCATGCCTGACAGTTCGCGGCCCACACCGACGGGGCCATCGGCAATGAAGAAGCCGTCCGCTTCCGCGCCCATTGGTTGCCACAGGCGGCGGCTCATGTAAGCGGCCAGCTTCTCGCCCGTTGCGCGTTCCAGCACCCAGCCGAGCACCGCGGTAT
Organism: Novosphingobium sp.; assembly: GCA_026400375.1. Taxonomy (GTDB): domain Bacteria; phylum Pseudomonadota; class Alphaproteobacteria; order Sphingomonadales; family Sphingomonadaceae; genus Novosphingobium. The sequence continues at coordinate 27,864 of JAPLPG010000239.1, forward strand.
CGAGTGTGGCATAGTTGAAGCGACTACCGGGGGTGGTGGCCCTGCCGATGGTGCGGGCGCGATCGGCAAAGCGTTCGGTGTTGGCCACGATCGCGTTCATGTGGATCTGCGCGGCCAGGCTGGGGTTCGCGCCGAAATCGTAGCGTTCTTCGTAGGCGACGCCCGAGCGCATCTGCAGCACGTGGCGGATCGACACGCCTTCGTAGCCGCCGCCGTTCAGTTCGGGCACGTACTTGCTGACGGGATCGTCGATCGAGGCGATCTTGCCATCCTCGAGCGCAAGGCCGACGAGCAGCGCGGTGATGGTCTTGGCCATCGAGAACGAGATGAAGCGGTCTTCGGGCGTGGTGCGGTTGCGATAATCCTCGAACACCACCTTGCCATCGTGGATCACCAGCAGCGCATTGGTGAAGGTGCGCCGCGCCCAGCCATCGTAATCGGCGGGCATGGCGGCTGCCGGGCCGGTGGCGAGCGGCCAGGTCTCGGGCCCCCGGGCCACGGTGCGGGTTTCGAAGATCTGTGCGGAATTGCGGAAATTGAAGCTGTTGATATCGGCATCGAGCCAGTGCTGGCGCATGGCGATGACCGGGTCCTGCGGCGTGGGTGCCGGGCTTTGCGCACTGGCTGGCAGGCACGTTGCCGCCAGCGTGGCTGCGATCAAGCGTCTCGCGAATGTCATGCGCATCTGTCCCGTCTCCCGGTCGATATTGTGTTATGTGGCATAGCATATCGCAGTGATGCTGGTGCGCAAGGGGGGATCGTTGCCGGGCCGCAACGGACTTTTTGCCGCTGATCGGTTGACGCTACGGCGCTTTTGGCCAAACGGCTGTTGAAAGCCGGGAGGATTCGACATGGAACATGCAGACGTCATCATCGTGGGGGCAGGCCACGGCGGCGCGCAGGCGGCGATTGCGCTGCGCCAGAACGGCTTTGAAGGCCGCGTGCTGGTGATCGGGCGCGAGCCGGAAATCCCCTACGAACGCCCGCCGCTGTCCAAGGAATACCTCGCGCGCGAAAAGACGTTCGAGCGCATCTGCATCCGTCCGGCGCAGTTCTGGGTGGACAAGGCCATCGAGATGAAGCTGTCGAGCGAGGTTGTGGCGATCGACCCTGCGGCGCACACGGTGAAGCTGGGCGATGGGTCGGAGGTCGGCTATGGCAAGCTGATCTGGGCGACCGGCGGCGATCCGCGCCGGCTATCGTGCATGGGCGCCGATCTGGTGGGCGTGCACGCTGTGCGCACGCGCGAAGATGCCGACCGGCTGATGCGCGAACTGGATTCAGGTGCGAAGCGCGCGGTGGTGGTCGGCGGCGGCTACATCGGTCTGGAAGCCGCAGCCGTGCTGACGAAGTTCGACGTCTCGGTCACGCTGCTGGAAGCCCTGCCCCGCGTGCTGGCGCGAGTGGCCGGAGAGGCGCTTTCGGAATTCTACCAGGCCGAACATCGCGCCCACGGCGTGGACTTGCGCACTGGCGCGGCGATGGACTGCATCGAGGGTGACGGCACGAAAGTGACCGGCGTGAAGATGCAGGACGGTTCGGTGCTGCCCGCCGACATCGTGATCGTGGGCATTGGCATCATTCCCTGCATCGGGCCGCTGCTGGCCGCTGGCGCAGCGGGCGGCAACGGCGTGGACGTGGACGAATTCTGCCGCACGTCGCTGCCCGACATCTATGCCATCGGCGATTGCGCGGCCCATGCCAACGACTTTGCCGATGGCGCGGTGATCCGGCTGGAATCGGTGCAGAACGCCAACGACATGGCAACGACTGCGGCCAAGGACATCTGCGGCGCGCCGGTGCCCTACAAGGCGACGCCGTGGTTCTGGTCGAACCAGTATGACTTGCGCCTGCAGACGGTGGGGCTTTCGACCGGCCATGACAACGCCGTGCTGCGCGGCGATCCGGCGACGCGATCGTTCTCGGTCGTGTACCTGAAGGGCGGCAAGGTGGTGGCGCTCGATTGCGTGAACATGGTCAAGGACTATGTCCAGGGCAAGAAACTGGTCGAATCCCGCGCCCAGATCGCGCCCGAACTGCTGGCCGATGCGGCGGTGCCGTTGAAGGACCTGATCGGCTGATCAGCCATCGCGCTGGAAGATCTCCTCGATCGGCAGTTCGAACAGGTCGGCGATGCGGAAGGCGAGCGGTAGCGACGGGTCGTACTTGCCGGTTTCGATGGCGTTGACCGATTGACGGCTGACGTCGAGACGGGCGGCGAGATCGGCCTGGCTCCAGTTGCGCATCGCGCGCAGGACCTTGAGGCGGTTGTTCATTCCGCGTTCCCCGCGCGCCGTTCGAGCACGGCGTTGATCGCGCCGCCAAGGCCGAGACCTGCGAACCAGAAGAACGTGGCGCCGAAACCGCCATCGCCTGGCGCGATAAGATCGAAGTTCTGCAGCCATTCGCGCACGCTGGTGACGACCAGCGCAAAGCCCGTGGCGAACAGCGTCTGGCGGACCAGCAGCATGCGCAGGTATTCATCGGTCTGTTCCACCAGCAGGCGCATGACCGCCCACACGACACCAATGATCGGCACCGCCGGCAGCAGCGCCAGCACGTAGGCGAGAACGCCCTGGCCAAGGCCCTGCCTGAACATCCACTTCGAGAAGATGAGCAGGCCGACATAAGCAGACATCAGCACCAGCAGCCTGAGCGTGTAGCGCCGCGTTGCGGGATTGGGGTGATTGCACAGCATCGGGTCAAGCCTCCTTGATTGGATGACAAGCTTACTTGACCAAACTGGGCGGCATGTCAAGCGTCATTGTCATAAAGGGTATGACACTTGACCTGACGCTGTAATGACTCGGCAGGAAATCTTCGCTATGGCAGGCGGCATGCCGTACCGGTCCAATCCCACACGAACCACTACCCCCGTGCGGCGGGGGCGGTTGCTGCCGGGCTGAGCCTGGCTGCGATGCCGCCGCCCGGTTCGGGCGGATGAGCGCATCGCCCCCGAACTGGCCGATTTCCCGATGCGCGCCCTTCCGGTGTCGCCGTTCCTGTGGCAAGGCACCGGCGCAATCGCGTCAGCCAGACGCCATCAGAGAGTGCCCGATGTCCGAACTGCTGAAGATCACCTTGCCCGATGGTTCCGTGCGTGAAGTTGCGCCCGGCACCACTCCGGCCGACATTGCCGCCGCGATCGGCCCCGGCCTTGCCAAGGCGGCGCTGGCGGCGCGGGTCGATGGCGAACTGGTGGATCTTTCGAAGCCCTTTGCCGCCGACGCACAACTGGCGCTGGTGACCGCCAAGGATGAGGCCGATGCGCTGGAACTGGCCCGGCACGACTTTGCCCACATTCTGGCCGAAGCCGTTCAGGCGCTGTTCCCGGGCACGCAGATCACCTTTGGCCCCAGCACGGACGACGGTTTCTATTACGATTTCGCGCCCGCCGAACGCCCGTTCACCGAAGAAGACCTGCCGGCGATAGAGGCGCAGATGCGCAAGATCATCGGCGCGAACAAGCCGCTGCGCCGCGAGGTGTGGAGCCGCGAGCAGCTGATTTCGCGCTGGAAGCAGCAGGGTGAGAGCTTCAAGGCGGAATGGGCGGCGGAACTTCCCGGTGACGAGCCGCTGACGGTGTACTGGTCGGGCGACGACTGGCTCGACATGTGCCGCGGGCCGCATCTGCCCTCTACCGGCAAGCTCGATCCCGCCGCATTCAAGCTGATGCGTGTCGCGGGTGCCTATTGGCGCGGCGACCAGAACAACGCGATGCTGAGCCGCATCTACGGCACCGGCTGGCTCAACAAGAAGCAGCTGGATGCGCACCTGACGCGGCTGGAAGAAGCGGCCAAGCGCGACCACCGTAAGCTGGGCGGCGAAATGGACTTGTTCCATCTGCAGGCCGAAGCCCATGGCAGCGTGTTCTGGCATCCCAAGGGCTATGTCATCTGGCGCGAGCTGGAAGCCTACATGCGCCGCGCCATCGACGGCGCGGGCTACCGCGAGGTGAAGACCCCGCAAGTGATGGACGCGCGCCAGTGGGAGCAGTCCGGCCACTGGGGCAAGTATCGCGAAAACATGTTCGTGATCCCCGATGAAGTGCCCAACGTGGACGACGAAGGCCCGGTCATCAGCGGCGAGGCCGACTGGATGGCCTTGAAGCCGATGAACTGCCCGGCGCACGTCCTGATCTTCCGGCAGGGGCTGAAGAGCTATCGCGATCTGCCGCTGCGCCTGTACGAGAACGGCTGCTGCCATCGCAACGAACCGCATGGCGCGCTGCACGGGCTGATGCGCGTGCGCCAGTTCACGCAGGACGATGCGCACATCTTCTGCCGCGAAGACCAGATCGTGGACGAAGTGCAGGCCTTCTGCGAACTGGCCGACCGCATCTACAAGCACTTCGGGTTTACCTATTCGATCAAGCTGGCACTGCGCCCCGAAAAGCGGTTCGGCAGCGAAGAGATGTGGGACAAGGCCGAGAGCGAATTGCGCGCGGCCGTGGTGCGCGCCGGCCTTGCGACCGAGGAATACGGCTGGGAGGAACTGCCCGGTGAAGGCGCGTTCTATGCGCCCAAGCTGGAATGGCACCTGACCGACGCGATCGGCCGCACCTGGCAGGTCGGCACGATCCAGTCCGACCGTGTCCTGCCCGAGCGGCTCGATGCAAATTACGTGGCAGAGGACGGCGACAAGCATCGCCCGGTGATGCTGCACCGCGCGATCTTCGGCAGCTACGAACGTTTCATCGGCATCCTGATAGAGCATTTTGCCGGGCGTCTGCCGGTGTGGCTCGCCCCGGTGCAGGCGGTGGTGGCAACCATCGTTTCGGACGCGGACGACTATGCCAGTGACGCGCTGGCACGGCTGAAGGCTGCGGGCATCCGCGCGACGAGCGATCTGCGCAACGAGAAGATCAACTACAAGGTGCGCGAGCATTCGCTGCAGAAGGTCCCGTACCTGCTGGTGGTGGGCAAGCGCGAGGCCGAGGAAGGCACCGTGGCGATCCGCATCCTGGGCGAGCAGCACCAGAAGGTGATGCCGCTGGACGAGGCGATTGCCCTGCTGCGGGGCGAGGCGCTGGCCCCGGATTTGCGGTAATGCGTCGCGGGCATGCTTCGACAAGCTCAGCATGAGCGGGGATAGTGGGTCTGAAATCCAAACCCGCTCGTCCTGAGCTTGTCGAAGGACGCGTGATGCGCCTTGCCGATGGTGCCCCTCCACCACCCTTCGGGCGGTCCCCCTCCCCGTATCGGGGAGGATGATGCTCGGCCTCCCTCTCCTCTCGCTTGGCCTGTGCGCGCTGGCCGCCTTCGTTGCCGCTTTCGTGCGCGGGCTGGCGGGGTTTGGCATGGCCATCCTGCTGGTGCCGCTGATCGGGCTAGTGATCCCGCCGGGCGAGGCGGTGGTGGTTTCCAACATGCTGGCGCTGTTCATCGGGCTGGTCGGCGCGCGCAAGGTGTGGGCCGCGGGCGAGAAGAGCGCAGGCGTGATCGGCGGGGCGGCGATGCTGCTGACGCCGGTGGGCTTGCTGGCGCTGTTTGCCACGCCGCCGGAAGTGGCGCGAGTGCTGATCGCGCTGGTGGCCATCACGGCGTTCGTGATGGTCCTGCTGCCCGCGCGGACCGGCCATGTGCCGGGATCGCTGGAAACCGGACTGACCGGCGCGGCGGCCGGGCTGCTGACGGGATTTGCCGGAATGCCGGGGCCGCCGGTGGTGCCCTATTACTTGCGCCGCCCGATCCCGCGCGACGTGGCGCGGGCATCGATGCTGACGGTGTTCCTGCTGACGTCGATTGCCAGCACCGCAGCGGCGCTGGCATTGGGGCTGGCGTCATGGCGCGATGCGCTGTTCGCGTTGCTGCTGTTCGGGCCGGTGCTGGCAGGCAATTATCTGGGAGCCCTTGCCTTTGGCAAAGTGAGCGATCCGCTGTGGCGCGGGTTCGTGGGATTCCTGCTGGCGATGTCGGCGCTGATGGCGGTCTTGCGGCTGATAACGGCAAATTAAGCGGTTTCCCTTAAGTCAGGCAGCGATTGGACGCTTGAGGGACCGATACGCATGACCTTGCATTTCCGCGCTCTGGCCGCACAGGCCGCCGAAGACAGCGCGATTTCCGCACAGGAAATCCTGGCGCTGCGCCGCGCTGCGTGGCCCGATGGCAAGATCGATCCCGAAGAGGCCGAGGCGATCTTCATCCTCAATGACCAGATCGAAACGCCGACCCGCGAATGGTCGGATTTCTTCATCGAGGCGCTGGTGGAGTTCACTGTCAACGGCACCGAGCCGCGCGGCCATGTCTCGGAAGAAAACGCACGCTGGCTGATCGAGCGCGTTTCGCACGATGGCAAGGTTGAAAGCCTGACCGAGCTGGAACTGCTGGTCTGCGTGCTCGAAAAGGCGCTGTCTGCGCCCGATGCGCTGCGCCTGTTCGTGCTGCAGCAGATCGAACAGGAAGTGCTGACCGGCGAAGGACCGACGCGCTGTGGCGGCCGGTTGCAGGCAGGCGCGATTTCCGCCGCCGAATGCACGCTGATCCGCCGCACGATCTTTGCCGCGGGCGGGGATCGTCCGGCAGGGGTCAGCCAGCGCGAGGCCGAGATGCTGTTCCGCCTGAAAGATGCAACGCTGGGTGCGGACAATGCCCCGGCATGGGAGCGCCTGTTCGTGCAGGGCGTGGCCAATTATCTGCAAGGCTGGAATGGCACCGCCAGCGTGACGCGCGAACGCGCGGGCGAACTCGAAGCCTTCATGAACGACCGCAGCAGCAGCATGGGCCGCTTCTTCGGGCGCATGGCCCGGACCGACGCGAGCGGATTTGCCGACGCGCTTCGTGAAGTGGGTTTCGGGCGCAAGCAGCCTGAGCGTGACATTGCCGGTGAAGCGGCGCGCGATCACGCGGTCAGCGATGCCGAAAAGCTGTGGCTGGAAGCGCGGATCGATGCCGATGGGCAGATCGATCCGCTGGAAAAGGCGCTGCTGCGCTTTCTGGTGCAGGACGCCTGATCTCAGGCCTCAGAAACCCACCCCCAACCCCTCCCGCATGCGGGAGGGGGGCGAGACCTTTTGCGCGCAGGGAGATTGGTTGCAGCGGGGTAGGTTTCCCAATCTAACAAAAAGCCGCTGTCTCAGGCGGTGGCGGGCGCGCCTTTCTTGGCAGGACGGTACTTTGCCCCATCGCTGGCAAATTCGGCATGCCCAAGCGTGCCAAGATAGCGCTTGAGGTTTGACGTCAGCCGCCGGTCGGCCAGCGCGCCGATCACCGGCAGCTTGTTTGCAGCGGTATAGGCGCGCATCCGCCCGACCACGTGGGCACCGACCGCCGCCGCGCGGGCCCGGTCCAGCGGCGTCACGCGCACGCCGAACTGGCGGGCGCGGGCTTCCTTGCCGTCACAGAAGTTCTGCAGGAAATAGAGCTTGGCGAAGCTCTTTTCGAACCGTTCGCGCAGCGCGCCCGCGGGGTTGGAAGTATCGCCCAGTTCCGCCTCCAGCGTGGCCTTGAGCAGTGCGCCGCATGTTGCCGGATCGAAGCCGCTGCGCAAGGTGAGCATGCGCGCATTCCAGAAATCGACGATGTCCTGCGGATTGTCGCCCAGCAGGTCCTGCGGCAGGCCCAGCAGGAAGCAGCGATAGCGCGACAGTTCAACCTGTGCGCGCTCATCGGCGTTGAAGGTCTTGCGGCCTTCCTTCAGTGCGCCCGCCGACAGGAAGAAATCGCCGATCAGGCCCGCGGGCATCTGGTCCACCTGCGGGATCGGGATGCCGAACACCTGCTGGTCCCAGCGCCCTTGGGACAGCACGTTGAAGCGCACCATCGAATGCATCAGCCGCACCATCGCGGCTGCCTTGAAGCCGGGGCCGTGGCGCTGCAGTGCGCCGGGCAGCGTGCTGGTGCCAAAGAAGGTGGCCGTTTCCTTGATGCGCCGTGCCGCCGTCTTGTGAGTCAGCGTGCCGGTCAGCGCCATGGGCAGGGCGGCGTACTTGTTCATGAACGTGGCGATGAACCCGCCGCGGATGGCCCAGGGCGCGAAATTGGCCATGGCATTGCGTTGCAGCCGCGCCCCGCGCTCGATCAGGGCCATGTCCACCCAGGGCGGCGTGTCTTCCATCGCGCGGATGAAGCGCACCAGTTCGGATGGAGCATCGGGTTGCGCGTCAACGCCCTTGTCGCAGGCCGTGGCCAGCATTTCGACAAGCGGGCGAAAGCCGTATTGCGGCATCAGCGCGGCATAGGGATCGGCCACGGTATCGCCAAGCATGGTGTAGAGCGCCATGCGGGCCATCAGATATTCATTGGCCAGCAGGCGCGGCGCATCGGCGGCAAAGCGGCCGCGCAGTTCGGAAAGATGGGGCTCGCCTGTCAGCAGGCGTTCTGGCCGGGCGGCAAGATCGATGCTGCCGTACATGGCCGGATTGTCGGTCCGTTGGCTGGCGACCTTGCGGCGCAGGTCATCAAGGCTGGGCATCGCGCACCTCCGCTGGCTTGCCTGACCGATCAAGCCTGCAATCGGGCGCGGTGACAAGCGCCCGTAGGTGCCGGTTCAGACGGTGAAGCTCTCACCACAGCCGCAGGCGCCCTTGGCATTGGGGTTCTGGAACACGAAACCGGCGGTGAAATCGTCCTCCTGCCAGTCCATCGTGCTGCCGATCAGATAAAGCACCGAGGCGCTGTCGATGAAGAACAGGCCGCCAGGGGTTTCGATCCTTTCGTCGAGCGGATCGGCCTGCGTCACATAATCGACCGAATAGGCGAGGCCCGAGCAGCCCCGGCGCGGGGTGGACAGCTTGACGCCGATGGCCTCTGCCGGGGCAGTTTCCATCAGGTGCGTCACGCGCGCCTCTGCACTCGGCGTCAGGATGACGGCGGCGGGGCGGGGGCGGCGGGTTTTCACTTCAGTGGTGGTCATGGTGACACCTATATGGGGAGCGTTCAGAGCATTCCCAGTTCAAGCTTGGCCTCGTCGCTCAGCTTGGCCGGGTCCCATGCCGGGTCCCAGACAAGGTTCACTTCGGCATCGCGTACGCCGGGCACCGCAGATACGCGCAGTTCGACCTCGCCCGGCATCGTTTCAGCCACCGGGCAGTGCGGGGTCGTCAGCGTCATCGAGACGGTGACGTCGGCGTCGGGAGAGACTTCGACGCCATAGATCAGGCCGAGATCGTAGATGTTGACCGGGATTTCGGGATCGTAGATCTCCTTCAGCGCGGCAATCACGCCTTCGTAGATGTCGCCGCCTGGTTCGGAAGGCGAGGTTGCGGCCGGCCTGGCGGCGAGGAAGCCTTCGAGATAGTCGCGCTGTCGCCCGGTGTTTTCAGGCGTGGTGTCCTCGACCACGTCTTCCACGAAGGCGCGCTTGGGCGGGGCCACGGCCTCGACCTCTTCAACCGCGAATTTGGGTTCGTTCTCGCTCATCCGAAGATCCTCTTGGTCCTCTCGATGCCGCGCACCAACGCGGCAATGTCGCTGTCATCGCTGTAGATGCCGAAGCTGGCGCGGGCCGTGGCGGGCAGGCCCAGATGCCCCATCAGGGGTTGGGCGCAGTGGTGCCCGGCGCGAATGGCCACGCCTTCCTCGTCCAGAATGGTGCCCAGATCGTGCGGGTGCACGCCTTCCATCGCAAAGCTCAGGATGCCGGCGCTGTCTTCCGGTCCGAACAGGCGGATGGAATTGAACGCCTGCAAGGCTTGACGCGCCTTGGCCACCAGTGCGGATTCGTGCGCGTGGATGCTGGCAAGGCCCTGCGCGGTTACGAAATCGGCCGCTGCGCCAAAGCCGATCGCCTCGACGATGGCAGGCGTCCCGGCCTCGAACCGCTGCGGCGCAGGGGCATAGGTGGTGCGTTCGAACGAAACCTTGTCGATCATCGCGCCGCCGCCTTGCCACGGCGGCATGGCATCGAGGATGGCGGCCTTGGCCCAAAGCGCGCCGATGCCGGTGGGGCCATAGAGCTTGTGCGCGGAGAAGACGTAGAAATCGGCGTCGAGCGCCTTTACGTCCACCGTCAGCCGCGCGACCGACTGGCAGCCATCGAGCAGGATCTTCGCGCCGACTGCATGCGCCAGCGCCACGGCGCGCGGGGCATCGAGCACCGAGCCGAGCACGTTGGAGACATGCGCGAAGGCCACCAGCTTGTGCGCGGGCGTGAGCATGCGTTCAGCCGCATCGAGATCGATATGGCCATCAGCGGTGATCGGACACACATCGATCTCCACCCCGGTGCGATCACGCAGCATCTGCCAGGGCACGATATTGGCGTGATGTTCCAGCGTGGAAATGAGGATGCGGTCACCGGCCTTGAGGTTTTCCTGCCCCCAGGTCTGCGCAACGAGATTGATCGCCTCGGTCGCGCCGCGAGTGAACACCAGTTCGTTTTCAGTGCCGCCGATCAGCGCGGCAACCTTGCGACGGGCAGCTTCGAAAGCCAGCGTCATGTCGGCCGAGCGGGCGTAGACGCCGCGATGGACCGTGGCGTAATCGCTGCCGAGCGCGCGCGTCATCGCATCGATCACCCCTTGCGGCTTCTGCGCGGTGGCGGCGGTATCGAGATAGTGCCAGCGGGTGCCGTCCGGGTTGATCAGGCCGGGCCATTCGGCCGTGCGGGCAAGCGTTTCGACCGTCACAGCATCGCCTCCAGCGCCTTGAGCGCGGTTTCGGTCAGCGCTTCTTCGTCCGCCGCGCCAACGAAAGCTTCGGCGATGAACGCCTGGAGCATCAGCTTCTTGGCCTCGGCCGGCGGCAGGCCGCGCTGGGCGAGGTAGAACAGGCTTTGCGGATCGAGTTCGCCGACAGCGCAGCCATGAGCGCACTTCACGTCGTCAGCATAGATTTCGAGTTCGGGGCGGGCATTGGCAGTGGCGGTGCGATCCAGCAGCATGGCACGGATCGATTGCGACCCGTCGGTGCCGATCGCCCCGCGCGCCACGGCAACCTTGCCGAGGTAGGTGCCGGTGGCATGGCCGCCAAGGACCGAGCGCACGACTTGCGTCGACACCGCGTCAGGCTCGGCATGAGAGACTTGCGTGACGATCTCCACCGTCTGGTTGCCGCCGGCGATCTGCGCTGCGCCAAGGTGGAACCGCGCGGCCTTGCCCAAGGTTACAGTCACGGCGATGCGGCCATAGCCGGACCCCGCGTTCAGCACCCGCAGATCAAACTGTGCGCCCTCTTCCAGCGTGATCGAGATATCGCGCGCGGCGTCGTTCGCGCCATCGAGGATCACGGCGAGCGCGCCCTGTTCCCCCGCTGCGACGTGTAAGTCCTGCCCCGGCACCGGCCACAACGGTTCCAGCGCGGCAAGGTCGGCGTAGCGATAGGCCTCGTCCCGCCGGGTGGGGAGAGTGGTCATAATTCCTCCCCGGCATGGGGAGGGGGACCAGCGAAGCTGGTGGAGGGGCACGCGCGGGCAGGGCGCGCCAAATCGATGGTGCCCCTCCACCATCCTGCGGATGGTCCCCCTCCCCCGAGGGGGAGGAACTGGTCGAGCGTGGTCATGCTGCAACCGCCTCGTAGCCATGCTCTTCGAGTTCCAGCGCCAGTTCGGGGCCGCCGCTGCGGACGATGCGGCCACCGGCCAGCACGTGAACGAAATCGGGCTTCACGTAATCGAGCAGGCGCTGGTAGTGGGTGATCAGCAGCACGGCCTTGTCGGGCTTGCGCATGATCGCGTTGATGCCTTCGCCGCAGATGCGCAGGGCATCGATGTCGAGACCGGAGTCGGTCTCGTCAAGGATGGCGATCTTGGGATCGAGAATGCCCATCTGGACCATTTCTGCGCGCTTCTTTTCGCCGCCCGAAAAGCCGACGTTCACCGGACGCTTGAGCATCTCCATGTCCATGCGCAGCAGCGCGGCCTTTTCCTTGGCAAGCTTGAGGAATTCGCCGCCCGAAAGCGGTGCCTCGCCCCGGCCCTTGCGCTGGGCATTGGCGGATTCGCGCAGGAACTGGACGAACGACACGCCGGGGATCTCGACCGGATACTGGAAGCCGAGGAACAGGCCTGCGGCGGCGCGTTCGTGCGGTTCGAGTTCGAACAGGTCGGTGCCATCGAGCGTGGCCGTGCCGCCGGTCACGTCATAGCCGGGACGTCCGCCGAGAGTGTAGCCCAGCGTCGACTTGCCCGCGCCGTTCGGCCCCATGATCGCGTGGATTTCACCCGCATTTATGGTGAGCGACAGGCCCTTGAGGATCTGCTTGTCGGCGACGGTGGCGGAGAGGTTTTCGATTGTGAGCATCATTCAACCCTTATTTTGGGCTTCTTAGGGATATTCGGCGGGTTCATTTTTCGTCTAAACTCCGCGAGGTTCTTCTTCTCCTCTTCGGTTAGACGATTGCCTTTTTGACGGGTGACTCTGCGCCGCCATTGACCCCAATAAGCTCCAGCAACGTATGAAAAAGAAGCAGCAAGCAGGTCGCTAAATATCCACCAGCCTGCGACAAGTCCTGTTTGGTAGAGTGAAGCCGCGACACAAGAAACCAAGATCACGCAGATTGCCCGGTCCAGCCGAAACTGACCTAGTATCCCGCCTAAAAAGGCTAAAATCATCGACATTTAGTAAGTCTTCCGACGGCGAGAGGAGGCGCGCAACTCGTCGTAGCGGGCCTTCATCTCGCGCAGCACGGCGGCGCAGGCACCTTCGGGGTCGCTCAGGACTTCGGCGGCGTCATAGCGCAGCACCTTGAGGCCCACTTCAGCAAGGCTGGCATCGCGACGGCGCTCAATCTCTGGCGCGTCGCCCCGCTCGATGGCGACTACCAGCTTCAAGGGCTGGCAGGCGAAATCGACGAGCGCCGAGCCGATCACGGCGTGGCGCTTGAATTTGTATTTGCCGAGATCTTCCTTCGCCAATTCCGCAGCCAAAGCTAGATGTGCCTCGTCCGGCTCGCGGCGCAACTGGCGCGCGCGGTCGTGAATGGCATCGAGGCGCGAGCCGGAAATCGCCCAGCCGCGACCCTTCTTCTGGATCTTCGGCGCCTCGGCACGCTCGCTGGCGGGGCGGATGGTAAGCGTCTTCTTCAACCGACTGATCCTTCAAGGCTGATGCCGAGCAGCTTCTGCGCCTCGACCGCGAATTCCATCGGCAACTGCTTGAGCACATCGCGGGCGAAGCCGTTGACGATCAGGGCGACGGCGCTTTCCTGGTCGAGGCCGCGCTGCATCGCGTAGTAGAGCTGATCGTCGCTGATCTTGCTGGTGGTGGCTTCGTGTTCGATCGTGGCGCTGGGGTTGCGCACTTCGATGTAGGGCACGGTGTGCGCGCCGCAGTCTGCGCCGAGCAGCAGGCTGTCACACTGGGTGAAGTTGCGCACGCCTTCGGCCTGCGGGGCCACGCGAACGAGGCCGCGATAGGTGTTGTTCGATTTGCCCGCGCTGATGCCCTTGGACACGATGGTGGAGCGGCTGCCCTTGCCATTGTGGATCATCTTGGTGCCGGTATCGGCCTGCTGATGGTTGTTGGTGACAGCGACCGAGTAGAACTCGCCGACCGAATCCTCGCCGTTCAGCACGCACGATGGATATTTCCACGTGATGGCAGAGCCGGTTTCCACCTGCGTCCACGATACCTTGGAGCGGGCACCCTGGCACAGTGCGCGTTTGGTCACGAAGTTGTAGATGCCGCCAAGACCCTCGGCATTGCCCGGATACCAGTTCTGCACGGTGGAATACTTGATCTCGGCATCGTCCATCGCCACCAGTTCGACCACCGCGGCGTGAAGCTGGTTTTCATCGCGCATCGGCGCGGTGCAGCCTTCGAGGTAGGACACGTAAGCGCCCTTTTCCGCCACGATCAGCGTGCGTTCGAACTGCCCGGTGTTTTCGGCGTTGATGCGGAAATAGGTGCTCAGTTCCATCGGGCAGCGCACGCCTTCGGGGATGTAGACGAAGGTGCCGTCCGAAAAGACCGCGCAGTTGAGCGTGGCGAAGTAGTTGTCGTGCATGGGCACGATCTTGCCGAGCCACTTGCGCACCAGATCGGGATATTCGCGCACCGCTTCGGAGATCGAGCGGAAGATGACGCCGGCCTGTTCCAGCTCCTTGCGGAAGGTGGTGGCGACAGAAACGCTGTCGAACACGGCATCCACCGCCACCTTGCGCGCGCCTTCGACGCCGGCGAGCACTTCCTGTTCGGCCAGCGGAATGCCCAGCTTTTCATAGATGCGCAGGATTTCGGGATCGACCTCGTCAAGGCTGCCGAGCTTGGGCTTGGCCTTGGGCGCGGCCCAGTAATAGGCGTCCTGATAATCGATCGGCGGCACGTTCAGCTTGGCCCAATCGGGCGTGGGCATGGTCAGCCAGTGGCGATAGGCCTTCAGCCGCCATTCGAGCATCCACTCCGGCTCGTCCTTCTTGGCCGAGATATAGCGGACGGTATCTTCGGACAGGCCTTTGGGGCCGTATTCCTGCTCGATGTCCGATGACCAGCCATGTTCGTAATCGGCGACCCTTGCGGCGGCATCATGTGCGGCCTGATCCTTCAGCTGTACGTTATCAGTCATGCCATAACCTCCGCCCCCAGAGCCGCGGACGCCAGGGGGGGCGTGGCAGCAGGACGGGACAATTGGGTGAGCGGGATACCGGCAAGCGCGCCGCGCAGGGCGGCGTCAACCGCAGGCCAGTGCGGACGGACGGTGCAGGCGCTTTCGAGCGTGCAATCATGGCGGCCATGATCGCTGCACGGGGTTAGCGCAATAGGGCCTTCGACCGCCTCGACAATATCGGCCAGCGTGATCGCCGCAGCCGGGCGCGCGAGTTTCAGGCCACCACGCGCGCCGCGCACCGATTTGAGCAGGCCGGCGGCAGACAGCTTGCTCACCAGTTTCTGCACGGTGGGGGCAGGCAGGCCGGTTTCATCGGCCAGTTGCTGGGCCGAAACGCGCGCGTTGCCGCAATGGCGCGCAGCGGCGCTCATCGTGACGACGGCATAATCGGCCATGCTGGAAAGGCGCATCGGCAGGGTTTCCGGGTGAGCGATCTGCAAATCAGACCGAATCGTTCCGGTTATCTAGGCGCGGTCACCGACAGGCGCAAGGGCGACAAAAAAAGGGCGGCCGCGCTCCTTGAAAGGATCATCGGCCGCCTTGAAGTCGAGAACCCAGCACATCGCTGCACCGAGCCCTTCGGGTCGCAGCGCCTTCCTAGCAGAAGCCGCTATCCTGAATTGTATGGATTCGACAAACTGGGTGACAATCGCGCAACATAAAGCTGCATTCAATTACAAATGCCGTCATTTTCGACAGATTCAAACTTGGCCGCGGCGGATAATAGTCCCAAGGATGGTGCACCGGAGTGCGGCCCAGCCAACGATGCCCGACTGTTGCTGACCAAGGCCCTGACTGGCTCCGAATCGCCATTATCCGATCGCAGAACCGGAACCGCTTGCTTGTGACGCCTTACTCCTTATTGCGCCCGTTGATATTCCGTATCCCCGCCGAGCCTGCCCATCGCCTGACGATCAAGGCGCTGGCCCTGAATCAATCGGGAAACCCGGCTGGCGGTGCCAGCACGCCGGGCCTGGCGCAACGCGTGGCGGGGATCGCCTTTCCCAACCCCGTTGGCATGGCCCCCGGCTTTGACAAGAACGCCGAGGTCCCCGACGCGATGCTGGGCATGGGCTTCGGCCATGTCGAGGTGGGCACGGTCACCCCGCTGCCGCAGGAAGGCAATCCCAAGCCGCGCCTGTTCCGGCTGGTGGAGGACCGCGCGGTGATCAACCGCATGGGCTTCAACAACGAAGGCGCGCAGGCCGTGGCCAATCGCCTGATCCGGCGGCGGGAAACCGGGCCGCGCGGGCTGCCCGGGATTGTCGGCGTGAACATCGGCGCGAACAAGGATTCGGCCGACCGCATCGCCGATTATGCCCAGATGACGCGGTTGATGGCCCCGCTGGCGTCCTATCTCACCGTCAACATATCATCGCCCAACACGCCAGGCCTGCGCGCGCTGCAGGATGAAGGTGCGCTTTCGGCATTGCTTGATGCGGTGATCGAGGCACGCGGCAACATCAACGTGCCGATCTTCCTGAAGCTGGCGCCCGATCTGGAACCGGCGGACATCGACGGGATCTGCAGGATCGCGCTGGAAAAGCAGCTGGCCGCGCTGATCGTGTCGAACACCACGGTCACGCGTCCGGCGCTGGCATCGCGCCACGCCGCAGAAGCTGGCGGCCTGTCGGGTGAGCCTTTGCGCGCATTGGCGCTGCAGCGGCTGCGCGATTTCCGCAAGGCCAGCGGCGGCGCGATACCGCTGATCGGCGTGGGCGGAATCGCCACGGTCGAAGATGCCTGGGCCCGCATCCGCGCCGGCGCCAGCCTGGTCCAAATCTACAGCGCGATGGTGTTCGAAGGACCCGGACTTGCCCGGCGCATCGTGGCAGGCCTTGAAAAAAAGGTGCGCGAAGCGGGTCTGACGTCCATTGCCGAGGCTGTCGGCAAGGAATAGCGTCGGGCGGATGAACGCTCTTTCCCTGCTTCGTGCCCTGCCGTTTTGTGCAGCCCTGATTCCTGCGGCATGCGTCCCGCCGCCCGCCACATCGATAAGCGCGCCAGATCCCGCCCCGGTTGCGTCGGCTGCCGATGGCGTGCCGATCGATGGCCCCGGCCTCGTATCTGCCGCCGATACGCGCGCGGCGCAGGCCGGCGTCCAGATGCTGCGGCTGGGCGGAAGCGCTACCGATGCCGCGATCGCCACGATGCTGGCGCTGACCGTGGTCGAGCCGCAAAGTTCGGGCATCGGCGGCGGCGGGTTCCTGGTGCTGGGAGACGCGGCCGGCCAGGTGGAAACGATCGACGGGCGCGAAACCGCGCCGAAGGCGGCGACGCCGAAATGGTTCTACGTCGACGGCAAGCCGCTGGTCTGGCCGAATTCGGTGATCGGCGGGCGCAGTGTCGGCGTGCCCGGCAACTTGCGGCTGGCGGCAATGGCCCACAACGACAAGGGCAAGCTGGCGTGGCGCACCCTCTTTCAGCCCGCCATCCGGCTGGCGCGCGACGGGTTCGAGATCACGCCGCGAATGCGCGCCATCCTTGCCTCGGCCAACCGCACTGGCGCGTTCGATCCTGCGGCCCGCGCGCTATTCTATGACGCAGCCGGAGAGCCGCTGCCGGTGGGCACGCTGGTGCGCAACCCGGCGCTGGCGGCAACGCTGGAAACCATTGCCGCGCGCGGGGCAGACAGCTTCTACACCGGCGACAATGCGATGCTGCTGGCCAGCAAGGTCGGCACCGCGCCGCAGAATCCCTCGCCACTGACGACGGCAGACCTTGCGGCCTACAAGGCGGTGAAACGCCCGGCGGTGTGCGGGCAGTATCGCCAGTATCGGGTCTGCGGGATGGGGCCGCCCAGTTCGGGCGCGACCACCGTCTATGCGATCCTGAAACAGCTGGAACGGTTCGACATGAAGGCGCTCGGCCCGGCCAGCCCGGTGGCATGGCACCTGATCGCCGAATCACAGCGGCTGGCCTATGCCGACCGCGAACAGTATCTGGCCGACAGCGATTTCGTGCCCGTGCCGGTGGCCGGGCTGATCGACCCGGCCTATCTTGCCGCACGATCGGCGCTGATTTCCGACAAGGCCACGATGCAGACCGCCCTGCCCGGCACGCCCGCCGGGGCCAGGCTGGCGTTTGCCCGGCCTGCACCGCAGGAAGAACATGGCACCACCCACTTCGTGACGGTGGACCGCTGGGGCAATGCCGCGACGTATACCTCGACGATCGAGGGGCCCTTCGGATCGGGGCTGATGGTGGGCGGCTACTACCTCAACAACGAGCTGACCGACTTCAACATCGTGCCCGACAAGGACGGCGAGCCCACCGCCAACCAGGTGGAAGGCGGCAAGCGTCCGCGCAGCTCGATGGCGCCCACGCTGATCTATGGCCCGGACGGCAGCTTGCGCCTCGCCGTCGGCGCGGCTGGCGGCGCGACGATTCCGGCACAGGTGGTCAAGGCGATTATCGGCGTGCTCGACTGGGACCTGTCGGCGCGCGAAGCGATTGCGCTGCCGGTGATCTATGCGCCGGGCAATGCGGTTTCGGTGGAAAAGGACACGAACCTGGAAGCGATGATCCCGGCGCTGCAGGCCCTTGGCCATGCGCAAGTTGCCGCGCGCGCGCCATCGTTCAAGGCCAACGCGATCGAACGGGTGCGCGTGGGCGGCCGGTGGGTCTGGCGCGGTGCGGCCGATCCGCGCAGCGAGGGTGCAGCGGTCGCGCCGTGATCTGCCCTCCACCGATTGGCCGACCGGCTGACCACCTGGCCGGCTGACACAGGTTGCCGTAACGGCAGCGCGTGACTAGGTTCCCTT
This sequence comes from Novosphingobium sp., assembly GCA_026400375.1. Taxonomy (GTDB): domain Bacteria; phylum Pseudomonadota; class Alphaproteobacteria; order Sphingomonadales; family Sphingomonadaceae; genus Novosphingobium. The sequence continues at coordinate 46,111 of JAPLPG010000239.1, forward strand.
GAAACGACCGGAGCGGTCCGGAGCGACCGCCCGGCAAGCCATTGGGCCGAGGAAACAGACGTGCAGCTTACCGATTTCGCAGGCTTCCCCAATCTCGTTGCGATGTTCCTGGACCGCGCAGACCATCGCGGCGACAATCCGTTCCTGTGGGCCAAGAAGCAGGGCAGCTGGCAATCGATCAGCTGGGCCGAAGCCGCGCGGCAGGTGTGCGTGCTGGCCGAATCCCTGCGCAAGCTGGGGCTGAACCCGGGCGACCGGGTGGCGCTGGTTTCCGAAAACCGGCCCGAATGGTGCATTGCCGACCACGCGATCATGGCCGCAGGGCTGGTGACGGTGCCGACCTACGTGACCAATACCGAGCGCGACCACCTGCACATTCTGGAAAACTCCGGCGCGCGGGCGGTGATCGTATCGACCGCCAGGCTTTCCCAACCGCTGCTGCCCGCCGCGCTGGCCGCGCCATGCGTGGAGCATGTGATCGGCATGGAGCCGATGCGCCAGATGCAGGCGGGCAAGCTGGCGTTCCACGACTGGCAGACCTTGACCGCCAGTGACGGGGATGGTGGCGATGGCGTGGCGGCCCGACGCGCGGTGGATGCGCGGCTGGCGGCAATGGGACGAAACGATCTGGCCTGCATCATCTATACCAGCGGCACCGGCGGTTCCCCACGCGGGGTTCGGCTGCACCATGGATCGATCCTGTGCAATGTCGAAGGGGCAGCCTACATCCTGGCCGAGGATCTGGGCTGGGGCGACGAGGTGTTCCTGTCGTTCCTGCCGCTGTCCCACGCCTATGAGCATACTGGCGGACAGTACCTGCCGATCGGCATGGGCGCGCAGATCTATTATTCGGAAGGGCTGGAAAAGCTTGCATCCAACATCGAGGAAGTGCGCCCGACCTTCATGGTGGTGGTGCCGCGCCTGTTCGAAGTGCTGCGCACGCGCATCATCAAGCAGGTGGAAAAGCAGGGGAAGGTGGCCAACTACCTGATGGACCGGGCGCTGGGCATCGGCGGGCGCAAGGCTGCGGGCAAGGGCCGGATCATCGACCTGCCAATGAGCCTGATCCTCGACCGCACGTTGCGGCCCAAGATCAAGGCGCGATTGTGACGGGACGAGAGTGATTGGAGTGGCGGGGATATGCGGGGAGATGTGGGGAGATCGGTGAAAATCGAGGGTTTTCGGGGGTTTCTTCGGTGGGTGGGCCGACTGGGCGGCGCGGATGAGTGTTTAGAGTGGGTGGGCATTTAGACGATGAAAATGGCTTGTTGGGCGCTCAGCGCATCGTGAGAGGGGATTTTGAGAGGGTGCCTCTTAAAGCCCATAAAATGGGCGTTTGAGCGCCTTTCATGCGCTCAGCGACCCGGTTCGCGGCGGTAGATGCCCAAAAAGTGAGCAGGCCGGATTGTCGCAGTTAAGATTTTGACGAAGTGCCCGGTTTTCGGGCGTTTTGCGTGAAGGCAAAGCACGCAGGCCCTGTCGAACTGCGACAGCTTTTTTCCCGTCTCCTGCCCTATCGGCGTCGATTGATGGTGTCAGTAATTGCGGCTGCCGAGACCAAGATGATGCCTGATAACCACAGAAAACAACCGCCCATAAACTGCACTGCGCGCATGTTCTGATCTTCAATCTCTGAGGCTGATGTCGCTAAGATCGAGCTGCCCAAAAGGATCGCAGCGCAAACAAGCATCAGCAGACCCGGTAGGCGAAGGCGACTGGGTTTTGGCGCAAGGTCAAGTTCATCCGCTTCTGGCCAGGCAAGCCACCCGACCAACACAATTGCCAAAGCAAGGATGCCAAATACGACCGCCTCGGACATCACAGTCTCCTAACCACTGCGATCACGCGGCCAAAGATGTTGAGCTCGCCGTCGTAGGCAGTTTCTGGTGCAACGTTTGGATTGTCCGAGAGCATCTTCACGCCTCCATCCGGCATTGGTCTCAGTCGCTTGATCACGGCAGTGTTGCCGTAGTAGGCGGCCCAACAAAGATCGCCGTCGTAAACCTCACGCTGGCCGCGATCGATGAGCACTACATCCCCATCGCCAATCGTCGGGTACATGGAGTCGCCGCGCCCTCGCGACCAGCAAAGCATGTTCGGGGGATGCGGCGTTATCATTCGGAGCCAAGATCGGGGAAAGTCCAGAGCCTCAGCCTGATCCTCAAAAATCTCAGTATCGATGATCGACGCGCCCATGCCGAAGCTCAAGTCAATCATGTGAATGGGAACCATGTCGTCATCGTTAGACGGTGCTTGGACTGGCTCCTGCGAAACCGGTGCGGGCAGCGACCCTTCAAGCAGGGTATGATCGTCGGTTTCTTCCAAGAGATACTCTGGCGTCGTTCGCAAAACCCGGGCGATTGAATGCAGGTGCAAAGTGTTCCGCGTCTTGCCCGTCATCATGCTTGATATCGTCGGCTGAGCCACGCCCGCGCGGCGAGCAAGCTCAGCACCAGACATATCCAGCAGCTTCAGTCTTGCCCTGATCCGGTCACCTAATGCCATCCCGATTACCTATCGGCGCTTCTATAATAGCGCTCTATTAAAGTTTTGATTGCAAGCTATCGAAGAATTGATAGATTGCCACACATGGCTATCAGCAACCCACCACTCGAAGCACTACGGCGGCTTGAAGCTGCCGCAGGATCGCAAAGCGCGCTGGCCCGTGCGCTGGGAGTTTCCCAGCCAACGGTCTGGCACTGGCTGAATGTCAGCCGTCGCCTCCCAGCAGAGAAGGTACTCAAGGCAGAGCGCCTTTATGGCGTTTCACGGCATGAGCTGCGGCCTGACATCTACCCTGTCGAGCGCCGCCGTGCGCGGAAGGCGGTGGCGTGATGGCTGCCGATATCAGTCGTCCTCGTTTTGCAGGCCTTCGCCTAGTGGGTCAGTGCCATCCTCGTAAGGCCAGAACGGGGGATGAAGCTCAACGAACCGCAGATAATCGTTTGCTGCCTGCTGGGTCAGGCGATGATCGGGCATCTTCAGATAGTGAAGATCAGCCATTTCCTTGGCATGAAACAGCCAATGCACCGCGCATTGAACACGCTGAATTGCGCAAAGCAGAAGGCTGTGACGCAGCAATTGACTGGGGGCGTCTTGAACTGCCTGCTCTCGTGCCTTTGGCGGCAGCCCGATCAGTTCAAGCAACAGCTCGTCATTCCGAAGCGCAAACTGGCGGATGCCCTCCCGGCCTAAAAGTTCGCAGCTGTGTTTCAGGGCCTCCATGTCTTCGCGTTCGATGGCAGCTCTCCACCACTGAAGCTGGCGACCAACCTGGGCAATGTTCCGATCAAGGTCCGACATACTGTTCCTTTGGCGCTGCGAATCAATTTCGCTGGTTTCGCTGCCTGGATACCGAAGCCTGCCTTTCTGCTCATCGTTTAAGTGAGACCGAATAAATGACTGTGACTACCCATACCCCGGCAGGCGGCGAAGTGTTGCTGCTGCCTGTGAGCGAGATCGACCCGGACGGGATCGAGCGCATCGGGTTTTTTCATGACAAAGAAGTGGCCACGCTGGCCGATCTGATCAGCAGCGACGTGCAGCTTGAGCCCATCGTGATTGCCGCGCCTGCGCCACGATCAAAAGACCGGCGCTGGCGGCTGGTAATCGGGCGGCATCGGCTTGCCGCGTGTGCGATGCTGGGCATCGAGGTGCTGGCGCGGGTGGTGACCGGCACCAATGACGAGCTGCTGCGGATGCAGACGGCAGAGCAGCTTGACCGGCGCGATATGACAGTGCTGGAGCGCGCGGCCTTTGTGGGGCGGCGGGCTGAAATCATCCGTGAACGCTTGATGAAAGAAGCGGGTGCCGACAACGATCAGAGCCTAGGCGGTCGCCCGAAAAAACTATGGACAGATTTGTCCATAGTTTCTGAAGACGGTCTCTCAGACGCGGATAAAGCCCTTCTGGCGAAGCTGCCAAAGCAGGCAGGCCTCGCTCCGCAGCCACTGACGGGCGTGCCGAAGGAAGAGGTCGAAGCGGACGTTGCTGCCGTGGCCGAACGGTATGGCTGGCGCGCGGAAGTTGCGGGTGAGTTCAACCTGCACTTCAAGAAAATGGACCGCCTGCTGACGATCTATCGCGGGCTGATCAAGCCGCTGCGCGCCGAATGCGAGGCGATTGCGCAGTGCCGCATTGCCAACAATGCCGACGGACTGCTGCAACTGGCGGGCAAGGCCGAAGCGGTGCGGCGCGTGGCGCTGGGCTGGCTGGCGCAGAACCCGGATGCAAAGACTGCCGAGGAAGCGCTGGTGGCGCTGGGCCTGTCCAGTTCCAAGGGCGCGCGCGAGGCCGACCGGCTGGAAGGCGAAAGCAAGTTTCTGACGCGGGCGGAGAGCAACCTTGCGCGGCTGACGCCCGGCACTTGGACAAGCTGGGCACCGAAGCTGGCCGAAACGATCAAGCCATCGGCGCTGCTGGCGGTGCGTGATGCCATCGACGCGCGGATCGCGGCGCTGGCCGCGAAGGGTGGCAAGTGATGGCAAAGCGCAACAGGATCGTCGCGCCGCCACAGCCCGCATGGGACTGGTTCTGCAAGCAGCCGCATGCCGCGCGCCAAGCGGCCATCCGTCGCCATACCGCGATCGAGAAGGTCCGCGCGCTGCAGGACAACGGATACACGCTGAGCGCAGCGATTGCGGTCGTTTCGGTGGAGCATGGCGTGTCCACGGTTACGCTGTGGCGCTGGCACCGGCTGACGCGCGGTGTGGTGCACAGCGACCGGCGCGCGCAAATGGCGGCGCTGTGCCTGCGCCCGCGCAAGGCTGCGCACAAGTTCGGTGCAGATGCGGAATGATCGGCCTGACGCCCCGGCAAGCTGATCTGCTGCGGTTCATCCGTGGCTATCAGATTGCGCGTGGCGGGGTTTCGCCATCGGTGCGGGAATGCCAGCGCGGGCTTGGCCTGAATAGCACCCAGAGCATCCACCGCATGATGGTGTGCCTGGAAGAGCGCGGGGCGATGCGGCGGGCGCGCAACTGGGCGCGCGCGATCGAAGTGCTGATGCCTGTGCCGGTTCCTTCGATCAATGGATCGCCGCTTTACGTGGTGCCGATGGTCGGCGTCCGTGCCGTTCGTTTTAGTGAGGAGCGTTTGTGATGGTTGCACTCAGCTTCAAGGGCCAATTTGCCGAGCCTATCCTGAACGGCACAAAGCGCCAGACAGTGCGGGTGCAGCGCAAGCGCCCACCGCGCGTGGGTGAGCGGCTGCAGCTGTATGTCGGCATGCGCACCAAACAGTGCCGCAAGATCATGCCTGATCCGATCTGCACCGAAGTGTGCCTGATCATGATCACGGTGGATACCAGCCACCCAGAACTGATCGCGGGAATCACGTTCGATAATCGGACGCACCTTGGCAACGAAGCCATCGAAAGCTTCGCCGTGGCCGATGGCTTTTCGGCCAGCGATAACTGCAGTGCGCGCCGGGCCATGGGCAACTTTTGGATGCGCCACCACGGGCCGGGCGAGTTCATCGGCCATTTGATCCGTTGGGAGGCCAAGTGATGGTCCAGTCTCTCGCAGAGCGATTCCGTGCTGCGCGGGTGGCCTTTGAAGCGGCGCAGCGGATGGGATGCACACCGCGCGAGGCTGCTGCGCGCCTGCGCTGGCAGGAAACCGATCGCCGCCTGCGGGCGCGCAAGGCGATGATGGACAGCAGCGCGCGGCCTGCCGTGACCCGCGAGGTCGAGCAGCCCGAAGAACCGGCGCTGTGGTGGCAGCGGGGAGATATGGCGTGAGAGACGAATTTCACCCTTCTCAGGAGCTACTGAGAGAGGCGCACGCGATTGTCGACAGTGACGAAGTGCTGCGCGTCTACACGGCATCGGAGTGGGACGAACTGAGCGAGGACGGCCAAGTCTGGATCGCAGCGATCGTGAAGCTGGCGCAGGATCGGGCGCGCGGCGTGAGCGCCGAAATTGTCACTCTGCCGGTGTTGCCGATCAGGCTCGTGAATGTGCCGCGCCGGTCGGAAGACCCGCGTTTGGCGCGGGGCAATGACAATTCCCGCACCGGTCCTGACCTTTTGGGGGATGGGCTGTGAGCCGCTGGCGCGACGCCGCGCGGGCATTGATTGCGGTGCTGACGCGGGATTTACCTGCGGATGCCAGCTTGAAGGACCGGCGCAAGGCGCTGTGGGGCAAAGGCTATCCTGCGCATCAAGGCACCGTGTGGGGCCGGAAGGTGTGGGGGCAGGAAGTGCGCAAGTATCTTGCCAGCAACGGCGATTCGACCGCGCGCGTTTCGAACCGCCCTGTCGCATGGCCGGAGCATGTGCATTTCCCGTTCCGTGAGGGCACCGATGCCTAAGGCGCGGGCGCATCCTGACCAGTTGGCGCTGAACCTCAGCACGCCGACCATGCTGACCGGCCCTGCCGCGTTGGCGGGGCTGGATGCGCGAGTCTGCCGCACGGTGGGCACCATTCTGGCTAGTGATGGCAGGCCGCGCGAGGTGATCGCGGCGGAACTTTCGGTTCTGCTGAACGACGAAGTGAGCAAGCCGATGCTGGATGCCTATTCCAGCCCGGCACGGATGGACCATAAAGTGCCGGTAAGCCGGTTCCTTGGCCTGCTGGCGGTGACGGCGCGCGTCGATCTGATGAGCCCGCTGGTGCGCGAGATCGGGGCGACGCTGCTGATCGGCGAGGAAGTGAAAACCGCGCGGCTGGGCCATCTGCGCCAGCAGGCGCGCGAGATCGCCACCGAAATTCGTGAACTTGAGCAGTCGGCTCCAATGATCCGGGGGAATTTGCGTTGAGCGCGGCAGAGGTCATCTACCCAGAACAGTTCGCGCAACCTGCAGCTGGGCCGAAGGAATGGTTTTCGGCTGCCGATCTTGCCGATCTGCGCCTGCCGGGCCTGCCTGCCGAAGTGCGTTCGGTGCAGCGTAGGGCGGTGGACGAACGCTGGGGCGAGCGCCGCAATCTGGCAGGCGAACTGCTGGCCCGCCCGCGCGGCGCGCGCGGCGGAGGGCTGGAGTTCCATCTGGAAGTGCTGCCGATTGCAGCGCGGCAGGAGCTGATCCGGCGCGGGATCAGCTCAGAAACCGCCGAAGCAGCGGCAGCACTGAGCGAAGCCGAAGAGCTTTGGGAATGGCTGGGCCATCAACCTGACAAGGTGCGTGCAGAAGCGCAGAAGCGCCTTGATGCGGTGAGCGAGGTCCACCTGCTGCACGGGCAAATGAAAGTGGCCAAGGGCATTGCCGTTCGCGAAGTGGCAGCCAAGCACCGCGTCAGCCAGGCCACGCTGTGGAACTGGTGCAAGGCGGTGATTGGTGTGGAGCGCAAGGACTGGCTGCCTGCGCTGGCCCCGCGCCGCAAGGGTGGCGGCAAGGTTGCCGATATTCCCGACGAGCTGTGGCAGTTGTTCAAATCAGACTGGCTGCGGCTTAGCCAGCCTCCCATCGCTGCCAGTTACAAGGTGGTGAAGCGCCGGGCGAAGGCGATGGGCGTAACGCTGCCAAGCGTGCGCGCGTTTCAGCGCAGGATAGAGCGCGAGATCGACCCGTATGTGGTGATCCTTATGCGCGAAGGCCGGGAGTCGCTGGAACGCCACGTGCCATCGATCCGGCGCACGGTGACCGATATCAGCGTGATGGAATGGGTGAACATCGACGGACACGTGTTTGACGTGAAAGTGAAGCACCCTGACACCGGCAAGGATATCAGGCCAACGCTGGTGGCCATTCAGGACGTGCGCAGTTCAAAAATCCTCGCTTGGCGGGTGGGCGTGAGCGAAAGCGCGGCGACGGTGCGGTTGGTGTTTGCCGATTTGATCCGCGAGTGGGGCATCCCCGCCGATATCATCTTGGACAATGGCCGTGGCTTTGCAGCGAAGTGGCTGACGGGCGGCGCATTGACGCGATACCGGTTCAAAATCCTGCCCGAAGACCCGCAAGGGCTGCTGGTGCAGTTGGGCGTGAACATCCACTGGGCGACGCCGTTTCACGGTCAGGCCAAGCCGATTGAACGCGCCTGGGGCGACCTGTGCAACTACATTGCGAAGAGCGCCGAGGTGGACGGCGCGTACACCGGCAATTCCCCGGTCAACAAGCCCGCCAACTATGGCAGCCGCGTGATGGAGTGGGATGAATTCTGCGCGCTGGTGGACCGGGAGATTGCCGAACACAACGCCAGTGAAGGTCGCGCGGGCCGTGATTACAAGGGCCGCAGCTTTGACCAGGTGTTTGCAGAAGGGTGGGCCGATGCGGCGGTCAAGCAACCGAGCCGCCAGCAGCTGCGCGACAGCCTGCTGGCCGTAGAGCGCAAGCGTGGCAATACCAAGGATGGCGAAATCAGCCTGTTTGGAAACCGATATTGGTCAACAGAGTGCCGCCAGATCGCGGGCAAGTATGTGACCGTGCGGTTTGACCCTGACGATCTGCACACTGAGGTCCATATCTATGGCGAGAACGGGGCCTACCTGTTCAGCGCGCCGGTCTTGGCAGACTACGGCTTCAAACAGACCGAAGGGTCCAAGGTTGTGCAGAAGCGCCGCGCGCATGTGCGGAAACTGGCGAAGACGATGGCGGAAGCACAGGAACTGCTCGATCCGTCCGAAGTGGCACGGATCAAGGCCGGTGTGCCGGTGGCTGAACCGAAAAGCGTGGGGAGGCCCGGCGCATCGATCGGCGTCATCACGCGCAAATCATCGGCAGTGCCGAAGCCCGAGCCGCATGCACCGGAAAAACAAGTCAGAGCATCTGCATCAAGAGTTTTTGCCGCGCTGGGAAAGCCCCGGCTGGTGAAATGAGTTGGTGCGCGGGGCGGCCTAGGAAACTGACCCCGCGCACCTGTCCCCCAAACAGAGACAGGAGTGTCTAGCATGGAAGCGAGTACGGATAGAAACCCGTTTATCGAGGAACAGCGCCAGTGGCTGGTGCGGTTCAAGGAAGAGGCGGATTTCAGCTGGCCACAACTGGCCAAGCGGATCGGCAGGCCTGCGGGCACGCTGAGCCAGTTCGGCAGCGCCAAGGGTTACAACGGCGACGAACTGGGCGTGGCCGAGAAAGTGAACGCCTTCCGCCAATCGCTTGAAAAGCAGCGTGCGCTGGCGGCGGAACTGCCCGAAGTGCCGGGATTTTTCCGCACTGAAACGACAGACAGGCTGGAATACATGCTGCGGTTTGCGCAGATGGGACAGATGGTGGCGGCGGCGCTGGAAGCCGGATGCAGCAAGACTGAAACCGCGCAGGCCTATACCCGTAAAACGCCCAACGTGTTCTATGTAGAGCTGCGCAAATCCGCTGGCGTCACGAACAACATGCTCAAGATGGTGCTTGAGGCGATGGGCGTGAAAGACCCGAAGGGCGGCACGTTCGACATGTCTGCGCAGGTTTGCGAAATCCTGCGGAAATGCAGCAAGCCGCTGATCATCTTCGACGAAGCGCAGCATCTTACCGAGGCGTCGCTGGAAGAAATCCGCAGCTGGCCCGACACCCTCGACGGTGCCCGCGCCGCGATTACCGGGATCGCTTTCTTCGGCAACATCGGCATTCTGCAGAAGCTGGCGCGCTATGCCCAGCTTTCGAGCCGCATCCGTCTGCGGCACGAACAGCGCACACCGATGCCTGCCGATATCGAGGCGCTGGCCGATGCGTGGGGTGTCAGCGACGAAGCGAGCCGGAAGCAGCTGCACGTCGTTTGCAGCCGTCTGGGCGGGCTGCGCACTGCGGAGGACGTGCCGCTCGCTCTCGACCATCTGGAAGACGCATGGGCGGAACTCGATTTCCGGGCGGTGGCAGCATGAGCGGCCCCAAGATCGGAGTGCCGCTGATGGACGGCGTGGCCTCGCTCATGATGGATGCTCTCAGGCATGCTGCCGAACACGCTGCCGAACGCTGCGAGCACAACCTGACGGTTTCGGTGAGTCTGCGCCCCGGTGGCTTTGTGGTGATGGGCCGCGTGGAGCTTGCGCTGGTGGGCTATAACTACGAGTTGGCAGTGCCTTATGTCACGATGGAGGTTGAACCGACGGCGCTGCTCGTGGGGGTCGAGAAAGTCGCGGACTTGTTGCAAGAGCGTCGCCGTTCACTCGGAATGCTCACAGTGACCGTCTCGCCTGCTGGCCAAAAGCCTGAGGTTAACCTGACTGAGCACAGTCACTGGAGCTATTTCGACAAGGCGGTGCGCGCGTTTGCCGTGCTGGCGATCGTGGTCTGCATTCCGCTGGCGGGAGGGCTGTTCTGATGGACATCAAGCCCAAGTTCACGCCTGGTCCCTATCGGATTGATGACCATTCTGACGATTGCTTCGAAATCGTCGGTCGGCCCACATGGCCTTGCACCCGCTTCGGAGTGAAGGGCGAATGGGGGATTGCGAGAACCGACGATCTGATGTGCGATTACCCCGAAGAAGCAGCTGCGAATGCGCGCCTTTTGGCAGCATCGCACCAACTCTTTTGGTTTGTTGCAGCGGTCGCCAAGAAAAATCCTGTGTTCGCGAATTCGCGCGAAAAGGAGCGCATTGCGGAAGCGCGTCGCCTGATCAAACAGGTGCTATCATGATCGGCGGCGCACCCTTCTGGCGGGATGGCGATCAGCGCCAGTCTTCGCTGCCCGCGCTACGGCCTGTTGCCGACAGGCCGGTGTGGGTTTCGCCTTCGCGCGTGATCGCGTTTGTCTGCCTGTTCTACCGGATCGAGGAAGCGGCGTTCTTTGCGCATCGCCGTGCCGACGAACTGGTGGCGGCGCGGGCGCTGGTGGTGTGGCTGTTGCGGCAGGTTCCGGCACAGCCGATGAACTATTGCCAGATTGGCCGCGCCATCGAGCGGGACCGCACCAGCGTGATGCACCTGCACAAGCATGTAATCCGGCTGCGACTGCAGGACCGCGCGTTCAAGCGCGTGGCCGAGGCCATGCGGTTCCACTTCACGCACATCTATTCCCATATCGGAGGGCCTGATCATGCCAGCCTTTAATGCAGTGCAGGCCGCGCCTGCCAAGTTCGACGCATCGCAGCGCCGCCGCAGGTCGATGCTGGCGAAGGTTCATATCGCCATCAAAGACCTGCGCATGGCCGAAGACGATTATCAGCAGATCGTCTTCGACAAGACAGGCAAGACGAGCCTTGAGGGTGCAACCGAGGCCCAGATCGGCAAGGTGCTCGACGTGATGAAAGCCAAGGGGTTCAAGCCGCTTCCGGGCAAAAACAAGGTGGCGACGCATCCGATGGCGCTGAAGGCGCGGGCAATGTGGGAGTCGCTGTATCATCTGGGGGCGATCCGCAATCCGGCCTATGAGGCGCTGGAAGGCTGGGCGTGTCAACGGTTGGGTTGCGCCAAGCTGCAGTGGGCGAGGCAATCCGATGCCACCCGGATCATCGAGCCGCTGAAGGACTGGGCAAAGCGCGAAGGCTGGTTGCAACACAATCCGGCCACGGGACGAGCCTTGAGCCCGATCGAACTGAGAGCTTCGCTGTGCAGTGCCATCCTGCTCAAGTTGAAGGACGAAGGCGTGGTGCCGGGTGACTGGCTGTTGCACCATGCCGCATGGCAGCTTTGCGGCATCGAGAACGCCAAGGCCGATCCGTGGACGGCCAGCGACTACGACCGCCTTGCCGCTGCACTGGGTGACAGGCTGCGTGCGCACAAAGCTGCAACAGGAGGTGCCCGTGGCTAAGATCGCAACTGCATTCGCCGACAATCGCGGTAACCTGCATCCGACGGCTGAGGCTGCGGTTCTTGCAGACCTGACCGTGATCCTTGGCCGCGTTGGCGCAGAAAGTTCGCTGACTGCCGGGCTTGCCCAGCGCATCATCGAGAAGCGCGCCGACATCGAGGCGGTGTTTGCCGACCTCGACGCAATGACGGGAGGCGAACATGCGCAAGCAGCGTAGCCCCGAGTATCGGGCTTTCAAGCGCCGCATCTGGATGTGCATCTATGCTTTCGTGCTGCTGGAGCTGATCGCCATCGGCGGCATTTTGCATCTTGGGGGCGTGCTGTGACGCGCCCGGTGAAGCACAAGCCGGTAGAGATATCGAACCATGCCATGATGCGCTGGCTGGAGCGCAGTGGTGTGGTCGATATCGAGGCAATGCGCACGGCATTGTCTGCGGCGCTGGATCGGGCGGTTGCAGCCAGCGCGGCAATCGGCGGCGGCGAATGTCTGATCCTGTCGAATGGGCTGGTTTATGTCGTGAGGGACAATGTGCTGATCACGGTTGTTCCTGACAACGGGCGAGGAAAGCACGCGCGCAATTTTACCCATCATGCCAACCGCCCGACCAACGGAAACGTGTGATGGATGAAGGGCGGCTTACCATCCAGCTACAGGCAATCCTGGGCATGGAAGGCTACGTCCGTTTTTGCCAGGCGCTGGGCGGCACGCGCGTTTATGTCTCGCACCGTTTCAGTGATGATCACGCCGCCGTGGAAGCGGTGGGCCGGGAAAAGGCTGACAAGCTTTCACGTGCCATGGCACCGGCCACGATCCGCGTCCCGCTCGCCCGGCGCGAACGGGCGCTGTTCTATCGCAATTTAGGCCTGTCTGACGCCAAGATTGCCCTGCAGCTGGGCATCACCGAAAACGGCGTGGGCAAGTTGTTCAAACGAGAGCCGGACTTGCCAGACCGGCCCGGATCGGCCAAGAACGGGGCGCAGCTAAGCCTGTTCTAGTGCGCTAACAGGACTTCAGGCCCGCTTCGGCGGGCATATTTTTTGCCCCCCACAGACGCGACAGTCGGCCTATCGAAGGGGCTGGCGGCAGGACTTGCGACGCTGGCCCCGATCCAGATTTGGACGGGGTTCGGGCCATGACGGCGAATGTGAACAAGCTGATCGACCGGGTGATCGGTGTGGAGGGTGGATACGTCAACCATCCTGCCGACCGGGGTGGCGAGACGATCTGGGGTATCACCGCGCAGGTCGCCCGCGCCTATGGCTACACCGGGCCGATGCGCACCATGCCGCGCCCGATCGCCGCAGACATCTATCGAAAGCGCTTTTGGGATGAGCCGGGCCTTGCCCGTGTGGCCGACCATGCGCCGCGCCTTGCCGCTGAACTGTTCGATACGGGCGTGAACATGGGCACCAGCGTGCCCGGCCAGTTCCTGCAGCGCGTGCTGAACGTGATGAACCGGCAGGGGCGCGACTATCCCGACATTCCGGTTGACGGGCGCATCGGCACGATGACCATCGCTTCGCTGCGCGCCTTCTTAAGCGTGCGGGGAGCGCCCGGTGAGGAGGTTCTCATCAAGGCCTGCGAGGCGCTGCAGGGCGCACGCTACATCGGCATTGCCGAGGGCCGCGATAGCCAGGAAGCGTTCGTCTATGGCTGGATGGCACATCGCGTGGGCAACACCATGCAGGGTGCCGCCAAGTGACGTTCTGGGACTGGCTCTACAAGGTTGGCCCAGGCTGGCCTTCGCAGCGCGGGTGGTATGCGCTGGCGCTGTGCCTGCAGACCAGCGTCATCGTCGTCATGCTGGCGCTTTACCCGGAACTTAGCAGCAATGAGTTCTTCAAGGTCATTGCCAATGCTGTGATCGTGACGGGCTGGGTCGGCTACGCCGTGGCAGGCCGCGACAATACCGTTGACCGCGAACAGGTGGGCAAGGCCCAGGACATTGCCGCCAAGCTGCTCGATCAGCAGCGGACGGGAGGCGCGGCATGATCCGGGTTCTGAGAGGCCTGTGGCGCGGCGCGGGCATGAAGCCGATCCTTGGGCTGATTGGCATCATCGTGCTGCAGGCCGTGGCGATCTGGGCGATCACCGGCCAACGGACCCGGTTGCAACGCTGGCAGGACGATGTCGCGCAGGCCACGCGCGATGCCGCCGATCATCCCAAGCTGGCGACCAGCGCCGTGCCTCAGCAAATCCGCAATCTTGGCACTGCCATCACAAAAACGCGCAGCGCCATGTGGCAGGCCAAGGCCGAGGCCACGGCGGCAAAGCTGGCAGCTGACACAGCCAATGAAGCCCGCAGAAAGGATGCTGACTATGCGCTTTCCCCCGAACTGGAGCGCGGTTTGCGCCATGCCGATGCTTATGCTCGCGCTCAGCCTGTCACTGGCAGGATGCAGTGTGTTGCGCGAACCGGCGAAGTCGATCGAGGTGACGACAGGCGCGGCGATCTGCCCGGCACCGCCGATCCCACCTCGGTCGCTGACGGACCCGGTGCCGAACCTGCCCTGGTATTCGTCCCCCGATCCGCGATCGACACCTGCACAACGTTGAAAGTCCGGCTCGACAATGCCCATGACTGGGCAGTTGGTCGCGGCCAGTGAGAGTAACCGAACGCATGATCGAGGCGGCTGCCGAAATGGTGGACCGCGAGCGTGACAACGAGATTGCCCGCATTCAGGCCGAGCTTGCCGAAGAGGGCGAAGACTTCTGCATCGAGTGTGACGATCCGATCACGCCTGCCCGCAAGGCGGCGCTGCCTTCGGCGGAGCGGTGCATCCATTGCCAGGCAGAACATGAAAGGAAGGCGCGTGCAGCTCGCCACGGTTAGTCAATGGGTTTCGATTGTGGCGCTGCTGATTAGCATCGGCAATGTTTTGTGGGCGTGGTTCTCTCGCCCGGCGCGCGATCTGGGCACCCGCCTTGATCAGCACCGCACCGAAACCGACAAGCGGTTCGATGAAACCGAGATGCGGATCGATACCGCCTATGAGGGGCTTAAAGGCCACGACCGGCGCATCCAGCGGGTTGAGGACGATCTGCGCCACTTCCCGACGAAGGACGATCTGCAGGAGCTGGAGGTCAAGGTGATCGCCATCAAGACCGAGCTGGATATCGTGGCCAAGGTGGTTGGCCGGATCGACGATTTTTTGCGGAGCACGAAACCGTGAGCAGCTATGAACAGAAGTGTCAGGAAGACGCCCGGCTTGCCATTCTTGCCGAATTGGCAGCGCAGCGTGATGCCACGCTGAACAGCCGATCGTTGGCCACGCTGGTTGACCAGGTCGTGCCACGCAAGCCACCCGAATGGGTGGAGACCCAGATCGACTGGCTGGAGAGCATGGGCGCGATCAGCGTTACCCGTTCGAACCTGCCCGGCCTTGGCCCGGTGTCGATCGCCACGATCAAGCAGCTCGGGCGCAATCACGTTGACCGCCGTCTCATCATCCACGGCGTGACTGTTCCTGCAGACCTGTGATGAGCGAGGAAACGCCCTCCGGCCCACAGGCCAACCCGCAAGACAGCCGCCGCGCCGGTCGCGGGCGGCTCTCGTCGATCGAGATGCTGCCCGAGGAGTGCGACGAGGATATCGCCTGGGCCAATACCGAGCTGCGCGAAAAGAAGATGCCGCAGACCGAAATCCTGCGGCAGTTCAATGCGCGGCTTGCTGATCGCGGGCTGAAGGGCATCAGCAAGGGTGCCTTCAGCCGCTGGTCGGTGCGCGTGGCGATCGAGATGCGCAAGCTGGACGCGAGCCGCCAGATCATGGACGTGGTGTTGCAGCGGCTTGAGCCGGGCGAGCGCAGCGACAGTATGATCGCGGCAACCGAGCTGCTGAAGTATCGCATCCTTGAACAGGTCATGGCCGAGGATGAGCCGGACCCCAAGCTGCTGCTGAACGCCACGCTGGCGCTGCAGCGCCTTTCAGCCACCGCCGCGCGCGAGGCCGAAGTGCAGCGCCGTGACAAGCGCGACCAGCAGGCCGAGGCAGAGCGGCAGGCCGAGCAGGACAAGCAGGCGCGGGCCGAAGCCGAGGCGGCGACTGCGGAGCAGGTTGCGAAGATCGCCAGCGAAGCGGGCCTCAATGCCGAGCGCATCGCCGCGATCCGGCGTGGCGTGCTGGGGTTGGCGGGATGAAGCGCCACGCCCCATCACGACGCGGCACCGGCAAGTTGGTGCGGTCACAGCTCCAGATTACGCCGGAGCTGCAGGCTTTCGCACGGGACAACTATCCGATCCCGGAAGGCGTGAAGGTGTGGCAGGCGTTCGCCTGGAGCGATACTGCCGGATATCGGCGTCGCGTGCGGTTCTATTGCGACGACGGGCTGCAGATCGACGGCACTTTCAGTGCTGCGCGAGCGGATGGCACCGGCTTAATGGTGCAGTACATCGGCAACTTCCGCATGAAGTGGAACCTGATCGCGCGGAAGGAACCCGCGTGAAAGCCATCGCCGCCATCGACTTCGCGTGCAATGACCCGAGCAACGGCCTGTTCAATGGCCGCGCCGGTTCGGCAATGTTCGGCGATGTCGAAATCGAGGCCCCGATCTGGGAGGGCTATCGGTTCTCCGAGCTGCAGATGGAGCCAGATTTTGCGATCCGGCTGCACAGGATGACCTTCAAGGTCAAGGGCAAGCGCGAGTGGGTCGGAAACTGGTGTTGGAACCGGTACTTCCTGCCCCGCGCCGACATGAAGCGACTGCTGTTCTGCCTGCGCCGCAATGGCTGGCGCGTCACCTGTGGGCCTTCGCATTTCTGTCAATGGTGGAACGCATGACTGATCAGCAAGCGCCCAGCTGCTCCGACTGCACGTATTGCTCGCATGGTTGGTGCGTCCGTTCCATTGGGCGGCACTTCAGTGTGGGCAGCAACAGTTATCGCAGCCGGTTGAACGTGAGCTGCGCGCACGAGCGTTCCAGCGAGCGCACGTTGACTGGGCGCTGGAAGTGCGGGCCGAGCGGGCGCTACTTCGAGTCGAACGGCATCGACCTGCCGATGCGAGGCATGACCGGCACCGTGATCATTGACGAAGCTGCAGCGTTCCCGCGCGTGCATGACACCGTGGCCGACAGCGACGGGGATGATGGCGCATGAAACTGCCCGATGATCTTCTTCTGTCTGCACTGGCCAAATGGAGGGATGATCTTGCCCAAGAGGCAGCCGCGCGCGGTGAAGAAATGTTCATGGGTCTTCCTGACATTTGGTACGGGAACCCGCACTGGTTTTGCATCAACGGTCACGTTTCGCAGGTGGTCCTTCGTCGTGAAGGCGGGCCGTCTCGTTGCTTGGCTTGCAGGGGTGTCGTTTTCATCGGACCCGCTCTGTCAGAAGAAGACTTTGCACCCGTGCTTGCTGAAATCGCACAAAGAGTAGCAGGCGCATGACCGGCGCTTTCAAGAAAGCGATGGCGGCAGGCGCAGCTATGGCGACTGTGCTGGCATCGGGCCAGCAGGGCGTGGAGCCGGTGCTGGCGCGCGATCCGGCGTTGTTGCCGCAGGAGTTGCCGCGCGGCGCGGAGATACCGCAGGACCTCGACCCGCTGGCCGACGGCGTTCTGATGAAACATCAGCGCGAGTGGCTGGAGGACAAGAGCGATCTGAAGATCGCCAAGAAGGGACGGCGCACCGGCATCACCTTTGCCGAGGAGCTGGACGATACGCTGATCGCCGCCGCTGCCCGATCGGCGGGTGGCGACAACGTGTTCTACATCGGGGACACGAAGGACAAGGGCCGCGAGTTCATTTCCTATGTCGCGCACTTTGCCAAGACAGTGGCGAAGGAGCTGGCCGAGATCGAGGAGTTCGTCTTTGCCGACGAGCGCGTCGATGAAGCGACCGGCGAGGTCAAGACCCGCGATATCAGCGCCTTCCGCATCCGCTTTGCATCGGGCTTTCGCGTAGAGGCGCTGTCATCGCGCCCGGAAAATATTCGAGGGCTCCAGGGCGTTGTCGTGATCGATGAGGCTGCATTCCACGACAACGTGCGCGCCGTGATCGACGCGGTGAACGCGCTGCTGATCTGGGGCGGCAAAATCCGCGTGATCAGCAGCCCCAACGGCGTGCTCAACCCGTTCGAGGAACTGTGCAGCGAAGCGCTGGCAGGCAAGAACGGCTTCAAGGTGCATTTCATCCCCTTCTCAGCAGCGGTTGAGAACGGCCTGTTCCGCCGTGTCTGTCTGATGAAGGGCAAGACCTGGTCGCCCGAGGCCGAGGCGGAATGGGAAGCCAAAATCCGCAGCGCCTATGGCACGCGCACCGCGCAGATGCGGCAGGAGCTGGACGCGATCCCCGCCGATGCTGTCGGCGCGGCGTTGCCCCGCGTGGTGATCGAGCGCGCGGCGAAGGCCGGGCCGATTGTGGTGCGGTACTTCCTGCCCGACAGCTTCAAGATGGCCGAGAAGAAGCTGCGGACGGCGCTGGTCGAGGAATGGCTGCGCGCGGAGATCGCACCGCGCCTTGCGGCACTGGACAAGCGCCGCCGCCATGACTTCGGCTTCGACTTCGCGCGCAGTGGCGACGGATCGGACCTGATCATCCAGGAGCTGGGGCAGGACCTGACGCGGCGCTGGAAACTGGTCATCGAAATGCGCAACGTGCCGTTCGAAACCCAGAAGCAAATCCTGTTCTTCGTGGTGACGCGGCTGCCCCGCTTCGGGCATGGCGCGCTCGACGCCACGGGCAACGGTGCATACCTTGCCGAAGTGGCGGCGCAGAAATTTGGCGCGCGGATCAGCGAGATCAAGCTTTCGACCGAGTGGTATCGCGAGAACGCCACGCCCTATATCGATGCCTTTGGCGACGAGACGCTGGAGATCGCCACGGATGACGACGTGATCCGCGATCAGCAGGCGCTGCAGTATGTCAACGGCGTGGTGAAAGTGCCGGACGATCTGCACTATCCGGGCAGCGACGGGCACATGCGCCACGGCGATACCGGCATTGCCGGGATGCTCGCCTGGTACGCCTCGCGGCAGGGCGCGGTGTCCTATGGCTATGAGCCGGTCGGCCAGGCACGGCGCGACCCGTTCGACGATGCCTATGACGACTTTGGCGACGACGATGACGAGAGCCGCCGCGATCCGTGGCGGCAACCCCTTGGTGCTGGATTGCGCGGGCGCGGGGGAATGATCTGATGAGGAACTGCACATGACCGGGCTGGTGGATCAATACGGGCAACCGCTACGGCGTGAATTGCTGACCCGCGAGATCGGCGGTGCGACCGTGGGCGGTGTGCGCTCACCGATTACGGGTTATCCAGCCAATGGCCTGAACCCCACGCGCCTGGCCGAGCTGTTGCGCGCCGCCGATTATGGCGAGCCGCTGGAATACTTCGAATTGGCCGAGCTGATCGAGGAGCGCGACTTGCATTATGCAGGCGTGCTGGGCACCCGCAAGCGCAGCGTGAGCCAGATCGATATCACGGTCGAAGCGGCCAGTGACGATGCTGAGGACGTGCGCCGGGCCGACATGGTGCGCGAATGGCTGAAGCGCGACGAGCTGGCTGACGAAGTGTTCGACATCATGGATGCTGTCGGCAAGGGCGTGAGCTTTACCGAGATCGTCTGGGACACGAGCGGCAAGGATTACTGGCCGAAGAGGTTGGAATGGCGTGATCCGCGCTGGTTCACGTTTGATCGCACGACGATGCGGCAGCCGATGTTGCGCGGCGGACTGGACGGCAACTCCATTGCCGAGCCGCTACCTGCGTTCCGTTTCATCTATGCCCAGATCAAGGCCAAATCCGGTCTGCCGGTGCGATCGGGCATTGCGCGGATTGCGGCCTGGGCGTGGATGTTCAAGGCGTTCACGCAGCGCGACTGGGCGATCTTCGTGCAGACCTATGGCCAGCCCGTGCGCATTGGTAAGTTCCACGAAGGCGCGACGAAGGAAGACAAGGGGACGCTGTTCCGGGCGGTGGCCAACATCGCAGGCGATTGCGCGGCGATTATCCCGGCATCGATGTCGATCGACTTCATCGAATCGAGCAACGTCACAGCCGGGGCCGAGCTTTATGAGCGCCGCGCCGACTGGCTTGACCGGCAGGTATCGAAGGCGGTTGTCGGGCAGACGGGCACGACGGACAGCAAGCAGGGCGGATTGGGCGATGGCGGAAATCAGGTCCACGAAGGCGTGCGCGAAGATATCGAGACAGCCGACTGCAAGGCCGTTTCTGCCGTGCTCAATCGCGATCTTGTGCGCCCGTGGATGGACATCCAGTTCGGCCCATCGAAATCCTACCCGCGACTGGTCATTGCGCGCCCCAAGCAGGAAGACATCAAGCAGCTTACGGAAAGCCTGAAAGTCTTCGTGCCGATGGGCCTGAAAGTGCAGGCTTCGGAGATCCGCGACAAGCTGGGGCTTTCCGATCCCGACGAGGGTGCCGAAGTGCTGCACGCACCTTCTGAAGCTTTGCCGCCTGCAGGCGATACCGTTCCACCCGTTCGGGTCCCGCCCGTTCCCGCTCTTCAAAGCCAGCAGGCACCTAAATCGACGCCAGCGCATCCTGCAGCGCAGATCGCGGTTGCAGCTGCAGGCCAGAGCGCTGCCGCGATCGAGGCGATGGTTGCGGCGATCGAGACCATGCTCGGCAAGGCCAGTGACTTGGGCGAGTTTCGCCTGATGCTGGCGAGCGCTTTCCCGGACATCGACGCCTCGCAACTGGCGCAATCGGTGGCGCAGAGCATTGCGGTGGCGCACCTGGCTGGCCGGTCCGATCTGGTGGAAGAAAGCGACGGGGGCGACCAGTGACGGACCCTTGCAAATTTTGCCCTGTGAGGCCTGTGGGGTGCATGGGGGCCACGCTTCCCCGCAAAAGCGGCGGACCTCACCTCTTAGACCCTCTTAAATCGCCATTTGAGGCAATCGGGGGGCAAGGGTGAGTCATCCATCTGCAGTATCAGGCGTGTTCGGACAGCCCTTCCCTGAACAGGTCGCATTCTTCCGCAACAAGCTGGGCAATCTCATCCCGACCGCGCGATGGGATGATATCGAGGGCGCGGCGCATGACCAGGGCTTCATGGTGGCAGGTGCGGCAAAGGCCGATTTGCTGACCGATCTTGCGACGGCGACCGACAAGTTCATATCCGAGGGGCGCGGGATCGAAGAATTCCGGCGCGACTTCAAATCCATCGTGGCAAAGAACGGGTGGACCGGATGGACCGGCGAAGGGTCGGTCAAGGGCGAGGCCTGGCGCGTGGGCGTCATCTACCGGACTAACATGTACACCAGCTATTCAGCAGGGCGGTTCGCGCAGCTTCAGGCGGGGAACTTTGCCTTCTGGGTCTATCGCCACGGTGCCAGCCAGGAACCGCGCGTTGAGCACCTTTCGTGGAACGGGATCGCGCTGGAGCCTTCGCACGTTTTCTGGATAACGCACTACCCGCCCAGCGATTGGGGTTGTTCGTGCTATGTCGTGGGCGCGCGGACAGCTGCTGGCGTGAAGCGAATGGGCGGTGATCCTGACAAGAAGCTGCCTGCCAACTGGAATGCGCGCGATCCGAAGACCGGTGCGCCGGTTGGTATTGGCCGTGGCTGGGACTATGCACCCGGCGCAAGTGTGGCCGAGGTTGTCCAGGCAATGGCTGCCAAGGTGCGCAACTGGGACTATGTTATTGCCAAGGCGTTCATGGATGCCCTGCCTCGCGCGCAGGCCGATGCCTTGTCTGACACCTACCGCGCGCTGCCATCGACTGCGGATGATGCGCGGCGGTTCGCCCAGGCAATTGCCGATGGCAGGCCACCCGCGCTGGATGCGCCCGTGCGCACGCTGGGTACGGTGCCCGCGCGCGATGAGGCCAAGATATCCGAGCTGATCGGCGAGGCTATTGAGGGCTTTGACTACAGGCTTGCGCGCAATTCGGTGGGCCACACATTCAACGAGCATGGCAATCAGGCGGTGGAAGCTTTGCGAGGGCAACGGGCGGTTACCGCCGAGGACTTTGCAGCGCTCCCACAAATCCTGTCCCGACCCGACACGATCACCGGACCTGACACGTCGAACATCGATGAGACGCTGGTGCATTTCACCAAGATCATCGACGGGGAACGGTTCACAGCCACGATGGCAATAAATCGTTCCCGGCGTTCGCTCACGCTCAAGACGATGTACGTTCACCCTGGACGAGGAAAGTGACGCGCCCCTGCTTTAACGTCCATGCCGTTCCCCCACCTGATGGGGGCAAGCAATGCTCGCGTCGGGGAGTTTTATAGCGATGATCAAGACATCCTTCAATGCCAGCGCCGCGCAGGCAGCCGTACGCAATGCCATCGCGCAGATGAAGGACGCCACCCCGCTGTTCCAGGAGATCGTGGAATACATGATACAGGCGACGCGCGAGCGGTTCGTCACAGGCACCGGGCCGGATGGCAAGAAGTGGGCGGCCAAGAAGCAAAGCACGCTCGATCGGTACAAGCGCCTTGGATACGGCAATCTCAACAAGGCGCTGATCGGGCCGGGACGTTCGCTTTCGCGGCAGGTGATCGGCGCGGCCAGCGCAAAGGGCGCGGTGATCGGATCGAACATGATCTATTCGCGGGTCATGCAGGAAGGAGCTGAAAAAGGCGCGTTCGGCACGGACAGGCGGGGGAACCCGCTGCCTTGGGGCAGAATTCCGGCGCGCGTCTGGCTGGGTGTTTCAGCCAAAGATGAGCGGCAGATCATTGCAATCAGTGGCGAGTATCTGGAGCAGGCGCTGGACACGGGGGCATAACCTCAGGGTCTTGACCTTCGCGGGTCATCACGCCATCACGCTTTCTGAGGCCTGATCCCGCCTCATTTCTTGCCCGCTTCGGCGGGCATATTTTTTGCGCTGCGGCGGGGGCACACCCTTTCCGATGAAGCGCAAAACCTCTCTCGTTCAGGCTCTGTGTTCGGCACTTTCGGTGCCGACGGGCGATGGTGTTCCCGAATGGGTTCACCTGCTGCCAGCAGGGTCGGTGCGCACCGTTGACGGGCGTGGCCCGTATACCGTGAAGTCTTTGCAGGCGATTGCCACTGCATCGCTGCCCGCAGGTGGCAAGCTGCCGATCGACGAATGCCACGCCATCGACCGCGCGCAGCCGCTGGGCATGTCTGCCCCGGCGCGTGGCTGGATCGTGGAGCTTCAGGCCCGGCAGGACGGCCTGTGGGGCCGCGTCGAATGGACGCCCACCGGCCAGCAGCTGATGGAAGAGAAGGCCTATGTCGGGATCAGTCCGGCAATCCTGCACACGCAGGGTGGCGAAGTCCTCCAGTTGCTGCGCGCCAGCCTTACCAACACCCCAAACCTTCAGGGCCTGGTGTCCCTGCATTCGGAGGAAGTCCACATGGATTGGCGAACAAAGCTGATCGAGCTGCTCGGGCTCGACAGCGGTGCCGACGACGCTGCTATTGAAGCGGCGCTCAAGGCCAAGATGGCAAGTGTTTCTGAGCATTCGCAGAACCTGCTCAGCCACCCGACGGTGGTTGCGCTGCAGTCGCAACTCACCGACGTTACCACCCAGCTCAACACGATCCGCGAAGACAGCCAGCGCAATGCCGCCACTGCCTTTGTCGATGCGGCGATCGCAGCCGGGCGCGTGGGCGTGAAGCCGCTGCGCGAGGACTATATCTCGATGCACATGCAGGACCCGGAGCGGGCCAAGCGCATGATCGAGGGGCTGCCCGCCGTCGCGGGAACGGTGAGCGGCGATGTCGCTACCGATCCTGCCGTCAACAAGGGCGGTCTGGGTGCGGAGGATCGTCTCGTCATGTCGCTCTTCAGCGTCAGCGAGGAAGACTACCGGAAGGGGCTTGGCCTGTCCGGTCTGCAGAAGGAAGCCCTGTAAATGGTTGCTCTCGCCGCAGCGCGCAACACGCCCGAAAAGGTCGGGTCTGAGCGCGCCATTCCGCTCACCGCCAATGCCAAGGTCTATCAGGGCGGCATGGTGCAAATCTCCGCAGCTGGTTTCGGCGTGGCTGCCGCAGCCGCAGCCGCCAACGTGACGGTGGGTGTTGCCCGCGAAAGCGTCGATAACACGGGCGGTGCCAACGGGGCCGTCTCGGTCAAGACGCGCCGGGGCATCTATCGCTTCGGCAATTCGGCTGCCGGTGACCTGATCGCCCGGAGCGAGATCGGCAAGCAGGTCTACGTCGTGGACGATCAGACCGTCGCCAAGACCAACAATGCCGGTGCGCGCCCCGTGGCTGGCATCTGCTTCGACGTGGACGCCCAGGGCGTCTGGGTCGAGTTCCTTTAAGGAAAGCCTGACATGATCATTTCGACCGATAACCTGAACAAGCTGCGGGTCGGCTTCAACACGGCCTATCGCCGCGTGCTTGGCCAAGCGACCGCAATGTCGCCGATGGTTTCCACCCGCGTGCCCGCAACCCAGAAGAGCCAGACCTATGGCTGGCTGGGCAAGCTGCCAAACGTGCGCGAATGGATCGGCGCGCGCATCGTCCAGAACATCTCTGAAGGTGATTACACCATCAAAGAGCGCCCGTGGGAACTGACCATCGGCGTGGACCGCGACGACATCGAGACGGACAACCTCGGTCAGTACAATGCGCTGTTCGAAGAAATGGGCAACTCGACCGGTGGCCATATCGAGATGCTGGTTTTTTCGGCGCTGGCGGCGGGTTTCACCACCAACTGTTATGACGGGCAGTTCTACTTCGACACGGATCACCCGATCCTGGACAAGGATGGCAACCCGACGACATTTGCCAACACCGATGGCGGCGCAGGCACGGCGTGGTATTTGCTGGATGTCAGCCGTTCGCTGAAGCCGATCATCCTGCAGGTGCGCAAGGACTTCGGCGATATCGTGGCGAAGGACAGGGTTACCGACGACAATGTCTTCGACCTGAACGAATTCCGTTATGGCATCGATGCCCGCATGAACGTGGGCTACAGTTTCCCTCAGCTTGCGTGGGGCTCGAAGCAGACGCTGAACGCAGCGAACTTTGCCATCGCCAAGGCGGCGCTCGGCAACATGAAGGGCGATTATGGCCGTCCTCTCGGCCTTGGGCAGAAGCTTCTGCTCGTCGTGCCTCCCAGCCTTGAAACGGCAGGGCGCACCATCCTGAAGTCGGCGCTGGTCAACGGCGGCGAAAGCAACCCCTGGGCGGGTTCGGCTGAATTGGCCGTTATCCCCTGGCTGGCCTGAGGGAACTGAGCGATGGCTACCAGAAAGAAGGGTGCTGCCGGTGTTGCACCGGCAGCTGCCTCCAGCGCAGAAGCGCCAGCATCTACTGAAGCTGCGGCACCGCTCATCCTGTCTGGCGAGGCTGCGACAGGCGACATTCAAGCCGCGATCGATGCTGCGAAGGCAGGCAGCGGCGAGGTGATCTTTGCCCAGCAGCCGGGCCAGATCGCGTCGGTGCTGGAGGCCCCGGTGCTCGACATTGGTGCGCCCGAAGGTGGCGTGACGGCTAGCACGGAGTTGCTGGCAGACGGGTATCCGGCTGATATCGAACTGGGCGGGCGCACAGTCATGGTCATGGCACGCGCCGAGCGCGGGCGTTGGCGCATTGGACGCCATTTCACGCGCACCCCACAGCCGGTGAAAATCGATGAGCTGACTGAGGACGAGGTCGGGCGGTTGCTGGCCGATCCCGAGCTGCTCGTCAGCCTTGACGACTGACCGCCAGGGATAGGGTTAGCAGCCAGTGAGCTACGCCACGCAAGCACTGCTGGTTGATCGGTTCGGGGAGCGCCTGCTGTTGCAGGTGGCCGACCGGGCCGATCCGGCTGCGGGTGCGATCGACGCTGACGTGGTGGACCGTGCACTGGCCGATACCGATGCCGTGATCGATGGCTATCTGGCGGGGCGCTATGTCTTGCCGCTGGCAAGTACGCCGCCGCTGCTGGTTGATCTGGCCTGCGCGATCGCGATCTACAAGCTGCACATATATGAGCCGGAAAAGAAGATCGCCGACGATTACAAGGACGCGATCGCCACTTTGACGAAGATTTCAACCGGCACGGTGAAGCTGCCGGTCGCAGGGGTGGAGCCTGCTGGCGCTGGCAGCGCCGGTGTGGTGACGACCGACCGGGAGCGGGACTTCACGCCGGAAAACATGCGGGGCTTCATATGATCCGGATCGATGAGGTCCGGGCACGTATCGAGGCCAAGGTTCCGGAGCTGGCGGGCAAGCTGGGCTCTGCCGGGGCGTTCGCGCAGCTGGTCGAGCGCAACCAGATGCCACAGCATGCGGTTGCGGGCTTCGTCCTGCCGGGCAGTCTGCGGGGCGGCCAGGCAAGCGCCGTGACCGGGTCCTTCAACCAGCACTTTGCCGAGACGGTCATCGTAGTCCTAGCAGCGCGCGTGGCGAACGATCCCACAGGCGGGCGGGCCACCGATGAGATCACGCCCCTCGTGCGCAAGGTGATCGAAGGACTTTGCGGTTGGGGCCCCGACGACGCGCCGGGGGTCTTTACCCTGGGCAATGGCGAACTGGTCGGCGTGCAGGCCGGGACGCTTGTCTACCAGATCGACTTCACTCTCGATGATCAACTGAGAATCACACCATGACCAGGACGCAGCCAATGACCAAGGGGGCCGGCGCCGATGCGCCGGAGAAAAACGACGAGGCCAAGCCAGTCGTCGAAGTCACAGAACAGCAGCCCTCGGGAGGCGGAGCCTTTGTGCGCCTGCCCGACGGCTCACTGAAGCGCGAGGAGGACTGACATGGCCAAGTTCTGGAAGTCGAAGACTATCCTGGCGAAGATCGAAGCGGTCTATGCCACAGATTCCAACCCGACCGGTGCGGCAAATGCCATTCTGGCAGAGGACGTAACCTACACGCCGATGGAAGGCGACTGGATCGAGCGCAACACCGATACGCGGTACTTTGGGGCGAAGCCCGGTCTGGGCGCAAATTTCCGCAGCGTGCTGACCTTATCGATCCCGCTGGTCGGATCGGGCGTTCCAGGTACGGCTCCGGCATGGGGGCCGCTGCTGCGGGCCTGCAACGTGGCCCAGGTCGCTACCCCCGGTGTGAAGGTGGAATACACGCCTGTCACGGACAACGCCGAGTCAGCGACGCTTTACTTCGACGTGGACGGCACCAAGCACATCATGCTCGGCACGCGCGGCAACGCGGTGATCAAGGTGACAGCTGGCGGCATCCCGATGCTGACCTTCACGCTCACCAGCCTGTTCACGGTGCCTGCCGAAGCCGCAAAGCCGACGCCGGATTACAGCGGCTTCATTGCCCCGCAGGTGGGCAGCAAGGCCAACACGCCGACCTTTACGATCGGCGGTGCGGCGATGGTGCTGCGCGAACTGGAGCTTGACCTTGGGCGCGACGTGCAGCCCCGGATGCTGATCGGCCAGGAACAGATCCTGATCGTGGATGCAAAGGAAACGCTGAAAGCGCAGATTGAGGCTGTGGCGCTGAACGTCTACAACCCGTTCGCCATTGCCATTGCGGGCACGCTTCAGGCAATCGCGCTCGTGCATGGCACTGTTGCAGGCCGGATCACCGCAATCGACTTCGGGCAGGCACAACAGAAGCTGCCAACCTATCAGGAACAGCAGGGCATCCTGGAATGGCCGCTTGAGTTCTCGCCACTGCCTGCGGCGGGGAACGACCAGTGGAAGATCACCCTTAACTGATCTTCACGACGATCTGAGGGCGGCCTGAGAGCCGCCTCAGAAGCCTCTCATCCCTAAGGAATAGTCATGTTCAAGGTTACCACCGCACCGAAGTTCACCCATCCCGTCACTGTTTTCGTGCCGACGGACGGCGGCCATGTGGAGCAATCGTTCAAGGCGACGTTCCTGGTTGAGGACGTGGAGAAGTTGTCGGGCATCCAGGACGAAGGTGGGCAGAAGGCGGTGCTGCAGCGCGTGGTGACCCACATGGACGATCTGATCGGCGATGAAGATCAGGCGGTGCCCTATTCCGAT
Source organism: Novosphingobium sp. (assembly GCA_026400375.1). Taxonomy (GTDB): domain Bacteria; phylum Pseudomonadota; class Alphaproteobacteria; order Sphingomonadales; family Sphingomonadaceae; genus Novosphingobium. The sequence continues at coordinate 73,609 of JAPLPG010000239.1, forward strand.
GCGCTGCGCGATCAGCTGATCGGCCTGCCTTATGTGCGGATCGCGTTGTTCCGCACATACCTGGACGCAGTGACCAAGGCCAAGCCGGGAAACTGAGAGCAGCCGCGCGCCATTGGGCGGGCGGCGGGAAGGCAGACCTTTCCAACGCGGCCCGTGAAGCGCGGGAATGGGGCATCCCCGAGGATGTCGTAGCGAAGATCGAAGCGGAGAGCAGAGAGGAAGAATTCGAAGTGTGGCCCGACAACTGGGCGACGGTCGAAGCCTTCCTGTTCGTATCGACGCAGTGGCGAGTGATTGAGCGAGGCGGCGGCATGGCACCGGGACAGACATACTGGATCGGCTTGGACTACGCAGGGGTTGCGGCAGGCCTTGCAGGGGCAGCCATCGATGCCACGCCCGCGCTGTGGCACGGACTGCGCGTGATGGAAGCTGCCGCGCGAAACACCCTCAACGGCGTGGCGGACAACGACTGATGGCGATCAAACTCAACCTGGTATTCGCAGGCGATTCTTCCGGGGCCGAAGCTGCCCTGGCCAGCGTTGACAAAGGCCTTAACGAAGCTGCCGCCGAAGCCAAGAGGTTGGCCGCAGCGATGGACGCTGCGGACAAGTCGATTGAGCAGCTTGCGGCGGCACAGACGCGCGCAAAGACTGAAACCGTGGCAGCGAAAGTTGCGCTGAAGGCCGGATCGATCACGGCGCAGGAATACAATGTGCGGCTGCTTGAAACCAAGACGGCGCTAGCGCTGGTAGAGAGCGGTCACCGGAGTGCGGTCAATGCGCTGAAGCAGGCGCAAAATGCGCTAGGCGGTGCCAAGGTATCCAGCGGCCAAGCGGCTGCGGGATATCAGAATTTCGGGCGGCAGGTGCAGGACGTCGCCGTCCAGCTTCAAGGCGGTGCGAACCTCGGCACGATCATCTCGCAACAGGGCGGGCAGATTGCCGATGCTGTGGCGATGATGGGCGGGCGCGCGGCAGGGTTTGCCAGCTTCATGGCCGGGCCATGGGGCGCGCTGATCACCGTTGGCACTGGCGTGCTGGTGAACCTCGGCATAGAGGCGGCGAATGCTGGCGCGGAGATGGACAAGGTCAAGTTCGCCAGCAATGCGCTGGGCGATGCTCAGGGCATCCTTGGTAATGTGCTGGATATCACGACCGGCAAGATCAAGACGCAGAGCAGCGCGCTTATCGCCCTTGCCCGCGCGCAGATCATTGCTGGACAGATCGAAGCCAAGAAGCGGCAGGCTGAAGCACAATCTGCGATCACTGCGTCTGCGGGCTTCAGGACCGAGTTCGGCGGTGGCCTTGGGGGCGGGTTCAGTGTCACACGTCGGCAGGGTGCCGAGGCGCAGGTGGAGAGCAATTTCCGCAACGGGATCATCAATACCGATCAGGCGATCCAGCAGTTGGACCGGTTGCGCAAGGCGGGATCGATCACCGAGGAAAAGTTCGTCGAAATGGCGCAGGCCTATGCCAACTTCGGCGTGGAGCAGGCCAACCTTGATGTCTTCAAGAGCGCGGAAAAGCTGCTGAACGGCAAGGGCGGGCGCGAACTTCTGAAACCCGAAAAGAGCAGCACCAAAGGCACGAAGGACGAACTGGGAAAGCTCCAGTCGTTCGCCGATCAGGTCCGCGCCAAAGTGGCGGGCATCAACGACGAGTTTGCTGAACTGCCGACGCAGGTGGAAAAGAGCAACGCGGCGACGCGCCAGCTCGACCTGATCCTTGCCAGTGTGGAGAAGCGCAAAGGCCTTTCCCCGGCTGTCGTTACCAAGCTGCGGCAGGAAATCGAAGCGACGCGCGACACGATCGAGAACAGCCTGAACAAGCCATTCAACGATTACATCGAGAAAGCACAACAGGCGGCGGAGATCGACAAGCTGCTGTTGGCGGGGCGCGAGGACGAGGCGCGAGCACTGCAGATCGTGCTGGGCCTGCAGGAGAAGCAAGGCCCGCTGCAGAAAGAGCAGCTTCAGGCCGTGCTGGAGACGGTTCAGAAGCAGCGCGAAATGAGCATGGTGCTGCGCGATCAGGGGGCGCTGATCGATGCCAATATCAATGCCGTGCGCGATTTTCGCGGGGCGCTGACGGGCACGGTGGCCGACATGCTGCGCGGGCGGCTTTCGGTGGAGCGCATCCTTGCTTCGATCGGCAACAGCTACATCACCATCATGTCGCAGAAGATCGTCGAAGGCATCTTCGGCGACACGCTGCGCAAGCTTGAGGCGCAGGCCAGTGGGGCAGACAAGGTGGATGCGGCGGGCAACCGTATTGCCTCATCGCTGGACAAAGGCGGAAAGGCCGTTGAGGACTTTGGCAGCGTGGTTGCGCGAGTGTCGGCTGAGATCAGCGGCGGACGCACGGGCGGTTCTTCAGTGGGCAGTCTGGCAGAAGCCGCTTCTGGGGCTGCGGGGTCACTGGGCAGCTTCCTTGACAAGATCACGTCCGGCCTTGTTGAAAAGGTTGCACAGCGTGCGAGCGGCGGCGTGCCCGAGGCGACAGGCGACGAGATCGTTGTGACAGCCAACAAGAACCGCAAGGTCGATCTTTCCGGCACGGGCGAGATGCTGATCAATCTGGTCGACCAAAGTCTGCGGCGGTTCGGCATCGTCGTTCCCAAGGTGCTGACCGAAAGCCTGAAAGGTGTTTTCAGCCGCTTTGAACAGGCATTGCCGAACGCAATGCGCGGTGCGTTCACCGGGGCAGCGGCTTCGAAGCTTATCCTGGGCAACGGGGGCAGCAGCATCGGCGGTGCGATCGGCGGGGCCATCGGCCAGAAGATGGGCGAGAAGTTCCTGTCATCGGGCCTCGAAAAGGTTGGCGGCAAGTTGCTGGGCAGCGTGGCCGGCCCCCTTGGCGGCATTGTCGGCGGTATTCTGGGCGGTGCGCTGGGCGGGCTGTTCAAGTCTACCAAGACGGGCGGCGCATCGATCGGTTTGGATGCGCAGGGCAACGCGGGCATCACCGGCACAGGCGGCAACAGCGCCGACCTGAAGAAAACTGCATCGGGCTATGCCGGGACGGTGGTTTCCGCGCTGGACCAGATCGCGCAGGCGCTGGGCGCGGAGCTGGGCAACTTTGCCGTCGCAATCGGCAAGCGTTCATCGGGCTATATCAAGGTGGACTCTACCGGCAATGTGGGTGCGACCACCGCGAAAAAGCGCGGGGCAAACATCATCTATGACGGCAAGGATGAAGGCGAAGCGATCATGGCCGCGCTGGCCAATGCGATCAGCGATGGCGCAATCGCGGGCGTCTCTGCCGCTGTGCAGAAGGCGCTCAAATCCAGCACCGATGTGGACAAGGCGCTGAAGGAAGCCCTGAAGGTGCAGGACGTGGAGCTGCTGATCGGCGGGATCGGCGCTGAAATGGAGAAGGCGTTCCGTGAATTCGAAAGCCAGGCCAAGGAGCGCCTGCGCATCGGGCGCGAATACGGCTTTGATCTGGCCAAGCTAGAGGAGCGCAACGCGGCAGACCGTCTGAAGCTGCAAGAGAAGCTGCTGCGCGACCAGGTGGGATCGCTGCAAGACCTGATCGAGGAGATGACGGCGGGATCGCTGTTCGAAGGATCGGCAGTGGATCAGCGGCAGAAGCTGCTTGAGGAGATCGCCACTGTCCGGGTGAAAGCATCGGCGGGTGAAGATGGCGCTGCCGACAAGCTGACCCAGTTGCTGCAGAAGCTGAATGAGGTATCGAAGGAAGCCTATGGCACGACGGGCGGGTTCGCGTCAGACCGGCAGACCATTCTGGATGCTGCGCGCGATACCATTGCCAAGGCCAATCAACGGGTAACGCAGGCGCAGGCAATCAGTGACCCGGCAGTGGTCAATGCTCTGGATGAGAACAACGACCAGAACGCGCGAATGCTGGCCGAGCTGGGGTTGAACAATGAGTATCTGCGTCAGTTCCTCGGCAGTCTGAACGGGCGCGCCGGGATTACCGGGCTTGCCCAGCTGGCGAGAACGAGCTGATGGCAGCGCCACTGATCCTGATCGAGGTGACACCGCGCCGCGTGGCCGATGGCGTGGCGCAACCAGTGCGCCTGGCGGGCGGCGGCGCGGCTCTGCCATACTTCTATGGCGGGCAGCACTGGCGTGGCGGCGTGCTGGCATTGCCATCGTTCATCACATCGCTGGACTTTGCGGGCACGGACTTTGGCACCGCAGCGGAGATCGTGTGGGCACCTTCGACCGCTGCCGATCTGGCCGAACTGGCGGCGCTGGTGTGGTTCGACGCGCCGATCACCGTGCGCATCGGCCCGGAAGGCGCGCTGCCGCCTGTGGCGATCATCGGCAAAGTGCTGGAAGCGAAGACCGGCGACGGGCGTTTGCGCATTGCGCTGTCCGATCCCGCGGCGGACCTGAAGAAGCCATTGCTAACCGCGCGCTTTGCCGGGACGGGCGGGCTGGAAGGGCCTGTGGAATGGGCCGGAGCAATCAAGCGACGCGCCTGGGGCCGGGTATGGAACCAGCGCGGCGAACCGATCGACAAGGCCAACAATATCTACTGCTTTGCCGATCCGCTGCGGCCCATCCAATCCTTCGATGCGGTGCGTGACAAGGGTGCTGCTGCAGCCGCTTTGACGACCGTCGCATGGGCAGGCAGTGCGGCAGCGACCCTTGCCGCGTTGCAGGCGGCTGTTGCTCCCCAAGGTGGCGGCGTGGTTTGCCCCTCCATTGCTTGCGTGAAGTGGTGGACCGAACCGGCAGGCGATCTCCATGCCGATCTGCGCGGGGAAATTGGCGGTGGTTATGTCGAGACCACAGCCACGATAGCCGAACGCCTTGTGGAAGCTCTGGGCGGGCCTTCATTCGCGCCAGGGGCAATCGCTGCTGCGGATGCTGCACGGCCCGCTCCGGTGGGCTGGACAGCGAACGATGACAGCACGACGGTGGCAGCGATGCTTGATGAGCTGCTGCGCGGATCATCGCTGCTGTGGTTGCTGAACGGTGCGGGCGAGATCGAGGTGAGGCCCTGGGCATGGGGCGCTTCATCTTCAACTGCGCGCAGCCATGATGTTGAACGCCGATCGTCCTATCGGCCTTTGGCTACGCGCAAGCTGGGATATCGCCGCAACGAAAGCCCGATGGATCGCGGTGCCATCGTGGCCATCGTGTTCGCCGATACCGTGGCCTATCTGGACGGTACTCTGGCCGAAACCCTGCAGCCTGCCGAAGCGGGCGCAACGCTGGGCGCGCCGGTGGGGACACCTGTGGGAACGGTGGTGGCAGAGGATGTTTCCACTACAGTCAAGACCGGGGGTGGCGTGGCGAACGACATGGTATCGACGCCTGCGATCAACGATCTTGCGGTTACACGGTCGGCCAGCATATTCTTCGATTTTACGGGCCAACATCGACAACGGTTCCGGCCCGCTGCAGGTGAGCGTGACACCAGCCAATCCGGCAGATGCAGGCGGGCAGGTTGTGGGCATCAACGCGATGGTGGTGCTGCAGCGCGATGGCGGCAGCGATGACGATGTGGGTGCGCGGATCATCCGGGACAACGACGGTGCGGTCCTTCCCGAAACATACAGCGCATTGCGCGCCCGCACCGGCAAAAGCACCTATGCGCTGGTCTTTTCAGACCCGATGCCGATTGAAGGCGCGACCAATGTCTATCGGTTGCAGCTGTACAACATTAGCGACAACTCTCACGTTTACGAGACCGCGCTGCGGGCCACGGTGTTCAAGAAATGAGCGCGTCGGCCATCCGCACAGTCACGCTGGTCAATCTTGAGACCGGCGCGTTCGGGCCGGTGATTTCCGGAGCCGAGGCCGATATCGCCCCGATGCTGAGTGCGCCATACATCGACGGCGCGTTCGATGCGATGACGCAGCGCCTGGACATCGAGACCGGCGAGATCGTTGCTGCCGCGCCGCGCGCGCCGCTGCTGCACGAGCTGCGCCAGCAGCGCAACGAGATGCTTGATGCGTGGCGGTGGACGGTAATGCCGGACAGCCCGCTTTCCGAAAGCAGCAAGGCCGCATGGCTGGCATGGCTGCGGGCGCTTCAGGCAGTGCTGCAGGACGTGACGCCGGAGCAAACTGCGGGCTTTGCGTTCCCGGACCAGCCCGCGCTGATCTACGCAGAAGGGGGCGCAGAATGACCACGGTCGATCCTGTCTTTGCGCAATGGCTGATGGATCAGGCGCGGTGGCATGTGGCCGAGGATGCCACGCTCAAGACGCGCTGGGGCGAGACGGCTGAAACGTCGGAGCGCGTCACCACGATTGCCACCAAAGCAGACGCTGAAGCCGAAGCTGCGCGTCAGCTGGACTTCATGGGCGGGCCATTGGTTGAGGATGAGCACCTCCTCAAAGGGCAGTGGGCTGGCTTTCTTGGTCGCGTGATCACGCTGACGATCGACAAGTTGGGATACGATGCCGGCATTGATGTCTTCGTGATCGGCGTGGAAGACGATTACGCGGCAGGCACGTCTCGCGTGCGCGTTCTGCGGAGGCTTTGAGCATGGGCAATATCCTGATGCTTCGCCCCGAATCATTCCAGGCAATCGCCGTCTCTCGCGGGACCGGTTCTGCCAATCTCTTGACCATCGATCCGCGTGAAGTCTGGATCGACAGCGCGGTTGGCAGCGCAGTGGAATTCGACATCGACTTTGGCGAAGTGCGCGCGGTCGATACGGTGTTCTTGGGTGCGCTTGTTCAGGCGCATGCCGAGGCGAGCTGGACGATCACGGGCGGAGTGGCAAGCTACAACGCGATGACGGTCAAAGCCGCAGGCACGCTGAGGGTGCCGGAGCGCGCGGGCCGCGTGCAGCGGGGTAGCCATGCGTTCTGGCATGGAGACGACGTGCTGGTTCGGTTCCTGCGAATATCAGTCACTCAGCCTGTCGGGCAGCCGGTTCTGGCCATCGGCGTGTTGATGGCAGGCCAGTCGTTCGTTCCTGCATGGAACATGGAATGGGGTGGCGGTCGGGCCGTGCGCGATACCGGGAGCGTCACTCGCTTGCCGTCGGGAAGCGTCGCAGCCGTCGAAGGTGCGCGTTATGGGAGCTTCAAATGGACGCTGTCCGATCTGACCGACGAAGAGACAGACTACCTTTTCGAGCTGCAGCTTGATCGGGGGGAAACCCGCCCTTTGCTGGTGGTGGAAGACCCGGACCAGACACCTGGGCTGCTGGGGCGCATCCACTACGGCCAGCTGACTGGCATACGCCATTTCGAGCGGCGCAACCCAAAGCAGACCCGCTGGGAATTCCAGATCGATAGCCTTGTAGCGACAGGCGACGTTTGGGCTGATCTGCCGACGCCCGCACTCACTCTTGGGGCCGAACCGCTGTCTTTCGGCGGTGAAATCCTGACAATCGGAGACTGACATGACCGTTGCGATCGAGACCCTTGCGGGTGATGATGCCACCGCCTTCCGCGAAGCGATCAAGCCGCACCTGCTTGCAGTGCTGGACGAGGAGAACTTCAAGTCAGCGCCGTTCATTGATGAGCAAGTTGCTGCAGGCATCGCAGCGTTGGATGAGAAAATAGAAGAGGTCGCTGGCGAGGCTGATCGCGCCACTACGCAACGCATCCTTACCGAGACAGCAGCGTTGCAGGCGCAGGCCGGGGCCTTGGCGGTCAATGTCGTTCCTGCCGTTCCTGCAGCCAATCCATCTGCCTTTTTCGGGCAGGAAAGCGCAGACAGGCTGGTCGCCACGCAAGCCAAGCTCAACCTGCCTGCCAACGCATTGGCGCTGCCACGCCCGGGAACGGACTGGGTTCTTGGCATGACGTGCCGCACGGGCGCGCAGCTTGGCACGGGCGAGGAAGAAATTCTGCTGTCACGCGGGTCGCGCCTAGCAGCTGGCGGCAGTGATCGCGGCGTCTGGCTGATCGAGCGCGGCGTGGCGAATACCGGCCTGACCTTTGCCTGGGCGGTCAAGCAGGCAGGCGTGCAGTGGATGCCGAACATTGCGCCAGTGCCGGGCGCTGCGGCCAAAGTCGAGGTGGCCAGCACCTATTTCTTCTTCATGGCCCAGATCGCTGACAAACCCTACGTCGGCTATTGCCAGGTGCAGCCCGGTGGGCGCGTGGTGGATGGTTCGGTGCGGCTGTTCACGGGCGACAGCAACCACGGCTTCGGCACGTTCTGGTTCGCCGCAAAGGCCAGCGGCACCTACACGATGGCGCGCAATGCCAACGTCATCACCGTCACGCGCAGCAGCGGCGCGCATGGTCTGCTGGTCGGTGGCTCGGTCTATCTTTCCGCAGACGAGGCGGGCGTTGCCGGGGTCTATACCGTCGCCAGCGTGCCGAATGCACAGACGTTCACGGTGCCTTCGGTCGGGGCTAATGTGGCTGCGTTCACCAACCCCGGCTATGCGGTGCCAAATGCCGTGGGCAACCTGTTTAATTGCATTGGCGGGGCCGAGACCTCGGCCGACATCTATGGCTGGGCGGGCGGCGTGGCCGATCTGTTCTTTCGCACCGGCACACCGGGCGTATCCGGTTCACTGGCGGCGCTGGTGCTTTCGGGCGGCGCGCTCAATCCCACCTTGCTGGCGAACCTTGCCAACGATCGCGTGGCCCCTGCTGCGATGCCGGGAAGCGATGCCTACAGCCACAATCTTGGCGACCTGACAAAGCCCGCAACCGGCGCAAACAGCACCACGGCACCAACTGCCGTGGGCACGATCATGCGCGCTTCGCCGATCACCCAGCCTGAATACCTGCGGCTCGATGCGCGCCCGCACGAATGGCCCCACGCCACTGCGCTGGGCAGGCGCACCGGCTCGATCCGGCTGACCGGCACCACCAATGTTGCCATCCGCTCGCTCTTCGCCACCGTCTATTCCGACGAGGCGATGACCGTGGTGGTGAAGGAGAGGCACGTTTGCGGCTATCCCGCCGTTGCGGGCGGGGTCCTGATCGAAACGGCAGAAGTGCCGATCGGCTGTGGTTACTGGGTCAAGATCGAGAGCGGCGACAATCCCAATGTTATCGCGATCTCCGGGCCGCACGATGTGGGGCCGGTCTATGGCGTGATCTCGCAATCGACGCTGCAGGTGCTGTTCGAGGCAACCACCGGAGCGAACCTTGCCCCGGTTGCGTCGAACGTAGGGCAGGCTTCGATCCTGCACATTTCGGGCAACGTGATCGACAGTCCGAACAACAACTACACCAATCAGGCCGCGTTCTGTCGGGCAGCTGCGCGGCGCATCCGGGGCACCGGCCAGTTCGGCAACGGCATTGTGGGGGTGACCAACAAACTGCTCTCGCTTTTCAATGCCGCGCTGGGCGTGAAGGTGCCACTTGGTCTGGTCCACCTGTGCACATCGGGCCATTCGGTCGACAGCTACATCAACGATCGAAAGGTGCTGCGCAACGGCATCGGCAATCTGGCGGCGGGTGTGGCATCGATCGGCACCTGGGCACCGCGCGCCGCACCGTTTTACAGCAACGGAACGCCGGTCTTCACGCTGGCCGGAACGGCAAAGCTCTACATCAATGGCGTTCTGGCGGCCACGGCTAACGGCGCAGGCAACTGGGTGGGCAACGGCATCACGGGCACGTTCAACTACGACACCGGGGCCTATTCGATCACGGCAAGCTATCCCGGCGTGGCCGAGATCGAAGCGACAATGCACTTCAACACGGTTGCCGGATCGCAAACCCGCAAGACGCTGGACAGCACGCTCACCGTCTGGGGTGACGAGGCACAAGCTGGGGTGACCGGGCGCGTGCTTGAACGCCTGCTTGCGGCCAAGGCATGGGGCGGCGTGACGGCGCTGGTGTTCTCGTGGGAGAATTATCGCGTCAGCCACCTCAACAACCTGTCCGATGCCGACGCCGCACTGCACACCGCCTTCATCATGAGCACGCTGCGCACCCGCGTGGCGGCGGTGCTGGGCCGGGACTATCCGTGGCTCGTCATGGGCGATCCGCGCACGGCATCGTTCAGTGACAACGCCGAGCACCGAGCGCGCAGGTTCACGCGGGCCTGGGCCAAATCGCAGGCGAACACCTGGTTCATCCCCGCCGCGCTCACCGCAACGATGGATGTCGCCCGATCGCCCCATGCCGGGCCTAATGCCGATGGCGGGCAGTTCATCGGTGAAGTCATGGCCCATGGCATTGCCACAGTCGAAGGCATCGCCGGGGCAGCGGGCGAGGAAGTGATGCCGATTGCTGCGGTGCGGGTCAGCGCCAACACGATCGATATCTATGTCAGCACGCCCACCGCGTTCCCGGCGGCTACGCTGGTGGCGGGCGCAGGCGGTGCGGTGCAAGGCGTCTACTTCGGCGCGACGGCAACCACCCTGCTGCGCATCGATCCCACCGCCGGGGCCGACAATGCCGAAGTCCTTTCAGGCTACACGATCAGCCTTCCTGCCGCGAATGTCGTGCGCATCGTGAAGAACAGCGGCAACATCGGCGCGGGCTGGTGGAACCTGAACTGGGGCGCACCCTTCAATCGCGGGACGCTCACGCTCACCTCGCTGGCCGCACAAGCGGCGGCGATGGACAACAGCCTGTTTTACAACACCGGGGGCTTCACGGCTGCTGCCCGGCCCGGCATCGGCGTGCAGCCCGCACCCGATGCGCTCTATGTTGCATAGCTAGGCCGTCTAAGGCCAGATCATTGATGCCATGAGAGCCCTCTGAAGCTATCACCAGAGGGCTCTCATTTTCCCCAGCATAGCAACGAAGTGGGGGTGAATTGGCTCACAAGCTTGTTAGGTTGGTCCCTCACGAATGGAGTCGACCTGATGTCTGCGATTGAGCAATTGATGAGCCAAGCCGAACGTATCTTTTACGGTGAGGCCGAGGCCAACATTTATGCCGGTGCGCACGTCTTCCGAGTGAAAACCGCAGCTCTGTCTCGCGACAAAGCGACAGTTCACTGCACGGTGAAAGGGTCAGATGCCGAAATCGAGATCAGGGCATCTGCGATCGTGGCGATTGAGGAAATTGTCTACAGCTAGGTCACCCAGCGAGTGCTCTAGAATGTCTTGTCCAATACTCTAAAAGCTTTCGGCGCGCGTCAGCGATTTGGCGGGCGGATGAAGGCCATGGTCTCGGGCGGGGCGCCGCTCAATCCCGATGTCGGCGTGTTCTTCGATGCCATGGGCCTGACCATGCTACAGGGCTACGGCCAGACCGAATCGGGGCCGGTGATTTCGTGCAACCGCCCCAGGGTGGGCTTGCGGATGGACACGGTCGGCCCGCCGATGAAGGGCGTGGAGGTGAGGATTGCCGAAGACGGCGAAATTCTCGTGCGTGGCGAACTGGTGATGCACGGCTACTGGCAGAACGAGGCCGAGACGCTGCGCGCCATTCCCCGGGAAGGCCCGAACGCGGGCTGGCTGCACACGGGCGATATCGGCCATCTCGATGACAAGGGCCGCATCGTCATCACCGATCGCAAGAAGGACATGATCGTCAACGACAAGGGCGACAATGTCTCTCCGCAGAAGATCGAGGGGATGCTGACGCTGCAGCCGGAAATTGCGCAGGCAATGGTGAGCGGCGACAAGCGGCCCTACATCGTCGGCGTGATCGTGCCCGATCCCGAATGGGCGCTGGACTGGGCGCGGGCGCAGGGCGAGTCTTTCGATTTCAAGGCCTTGCAGGATCTGCCCGCTTTCAGGAACGCGATCCGCGCGGCGGTGGACCGGGTCAACAAGGACCTTTCGGTGATCGAAAAGGTCCGCCAGTTCACGTTCGCGGACGAGGCGTTCAGCATCGACAACGAGGAAATGACGCCAAGCCTGAAGATCCGGCGGCACAAGATCCGCGAACGCTACGGCGCGCGCATCGATGCGCTGTACAAGGCCTGAGGGCGGGCAGCGTACTCAACACTCCATCACCAACACCCACACCCCGTTCATCCTGAGCCTGTCGAAGGATGCGAGCACCACGCCTGTCGACCGGGGCCTTCGACAGGCTCACATCAGGGAAGGGTGAGGATCAGCGCCCCGCCATCGCCTTGACCCGTGCCAGATAGGTGCGGCCGATCCGCTGCATCGAACCGTCCACAAGTTCCGCCGACCACACGCCCAGCCCGTCGTGCTTCAGCCCGGCAATGCGGTCGCGCCGCACGATCGTCGAACGGTGCAGGCGGATGAAGCGTTCGGGATCGAGCCGCGCCTCCAGCCCGGCGATGGTGTGCAGCATCAGATAGCTGCGGCCCTGATCGTTCTGGTGGCCGACATGGAGCCGCACGTAATCGCGTTCGGCATCGATGCGTTCCAGGTCGCTTGCCGCCACGCGGATCAGTTCGGACCGGTGCGGCACCCAGAACTCGTCGATCCATTCGCTGGCCGGCCTTTCCGGCACCAGCGGGGTTTCGACCGGCGCAGCCCGGCGGGCCTGCGCGCGTTCGACCGCACGCTCGAGCCGATCTTGCGCCACGGGTTTCAGGACATAGTCGACCGCATCGCAATCGAACGCTTCGACGGCGAAATCCTCGTGCGCGGTCACGAACACCACGGCTGGCCGGTGTGCCCGCCCGGCAATGGCGCGGGCCACGCCAAGGCCGTCGACTTCGGGCATGGTCATGTCGAGCAGCACCAGATTGGGATCAAGCGCCTCGATCAGCCGCAAGGCGGCCGCACCGTCGCTTGCCGTGCCCACGACCTGCAAGGCCGGAATGCGCGCGCAAAGGATCTGCATGCGCTCTACCGCCAGCGGTTCATCATCGACAATCAGCGTTCGCACGCGTTTCCCCTCAACAGATGTTGCGCACCACCGGCATGGTCAGCACGGTGGCATACCCCCCTGCCGGCAAAGCGGAACTTTCGACTTTCGCCTCATCGCCAAAGCGCGCGACGAGGCGGCTCCTGACATTTTTCAGGCCGATGCCGGTGCTGCCGCTGTCCAGCCCTTCGCCCGGCCCGTCATCGGCCACGGTCAGGATCAGAAAGCCCCCTGCCTCGCGCGCGGAAATGCGGATGGTGACCGGGCGGATCGTGGTGGACACACCGTACTTGATCGAATTTTCGACCAGCGGCTGCAGGATCATGCCCGGCACGCAGGCGGTCATCAGATCATCGGGCACATCGAATTCGCAGCGCAGCCGTTCGGGAAAACGCACCGCTTCGATCTCCAGATAGTGACGCTGCAGCGCGATTTCGTCTTCCAGCGGCATGTCGGTGGTGGGATCGCCGGCAAGGCTGTGGCGATAGAACCGGGAGATCGACTGGATCATCTTCTCGGCCTGTTCGGCACGGCCAACCATGACCAGCGCCGACAGGGAGTTGAGCGTGTTGAACAGGAAATGCGGGTTCACCTGATAGCGCAGGGAGCGCAGTTCGGCGGCCTTGGCGGCACGACGATATTCGCCTTCGCGATACTCCGCCGCGCGCAATTGTTCGCCATTGCCGAGCGCGAGGTAGAGCGCAGCCCACGCGATCAGCAGGAAGTAGCGGCCCAGCGCGACATCGGTAAGCTGCCGCCACAGGCCCTCGTTCTCCACGGTCTGGCGAATGATCGTGACGTGATCGGTGCCGCGGTAATCCTCGGTCACCAGGTCCGACGGTGCAGGCTGCGGGGAGGCTGGCGGCACTGGCTGGGCTGGCGGCGGCGGCGCCTTTTCCTCGGCACGCCGGGCTGCCGCCTCGCCGGCATCGGCTTGGCGCGCTCTGGCGGTGCGCACTTCGGCCAGACGCTTGCGAGCGGCCGCAGATTTCTCGATGGCAGCCTGGCGAAGGGCTTGCGCCCGCTGCAACGCCCGGTCGGCATCGCGCCGTGCCGTTGCCTCGACTTTCTGGCGTTGCGCAGCGGTCAGGACGGGCCCTGCCGGGGGCGCGGGCGCGGCGTAGCCTGCACTGGGCGGTTCAGGAGCCACTGGCGCCACCGGCGCTTCAGCGGCTTCCCGGATCGACTCCACTTCGCCATCTTCATCAACGGTATAGACCTTGCCGCCGGTGCGCACTTCCGACCGGCCATCGGGGTATTGCCTGACGTAAAAACCGGGTTGCGAGATGACGGTCGTGCCATCCGCATCCTGACTCACGCCGGTCTTCCTGAGCATCTCTATCGTCGTCTCATCCCCAATCTTGCGCAGTTCGGCGATATCGTCGTCGCTCAATATGGGTTCGAATGCGGATTTGCCAGGTTCCGCAGGCCTGGCCACAGGTGGCGCTTGCGGCGCCGGCCCGGGAGGTGGCGGCGCGACAGGCAGAATGCCTTCGTCAAGCACATCGACCAGCACGTTGCCGGCCATGTCCCGCCGAATTCTTACGGGCTTTTCCTTGCCATCGGTTGTGGTGGTCTGCGTTGTGGTGGTCCGGCCGCCTTCTTCGCCCTCACCCGGTTCGCTCCCGATCCTTTCGATCATGCGCTTTTCGACTGGCGCGAAAGCCCACTGGTTGACCGCGGCGAGCGCCAGCGCAGCGGGCAGCATGATCACCAGCGCAGCGGCCCCGCGAAGCACCAGCGGCTTGGCATCGAAGCGGCGCAGCAGCGGCCAGCAGGCCACCGTCACCACGATTCCGGCCGCCGTCACCAGTGCCCGCCGCCACAGCAGGTCCGAGAAGTCGCCCAGCTCGACCACCAGCCCGCGCACGGTGATCAGCACGAAGTAGCACAGCCACAAGGCCGCGGCCGACAGGATCACCTGCCGGGCAGGCACACGCGGAATTCCCGGATCGATTGGCTGTGGCGTCATCGGCCAAGTCCTAAACGCGAACCGCCCGACACGCCACAACGGCGGTCGGGCGGCATGTGCCGTTCACCGATTTTTTGGGTGCACCCATGACGTCCGTCAGGGACTGGTGCCGCAAAGGAAATCCCGGAGGGGATTTCCCTCCCATCAAACCGGAAGCAGACCTTCGTCGGCGATCTTCTTCTTCCACACCAGCGGCGCAGACTTGTGGACGTTTTCGCCCTCGCTATCCACCGCGACGGTTACCGGCATGTCCTCCACGGTGAATTCGTAGATGGCTTCCATGCCCAGATCCTCGAAACCGACGACCTTCGATTGCTTGATCGCCCGTGCCACCAGATAGGCCGCCCCGCCAACCGCCATCAGGTAGGCGCTCTTGTGATTGGCGATGGATTGCGTGGCGGCAGGCCCGCGCTCGGCCTTGCCCACGCTGGCCAGCAGGCCAAGGTCAAGCATCAGGTCGGAGAAGCTGTCCATGCGCGTGGCGGTGGTGGGACCAGCCGGGCCGACCACTTCTTCGCGCACCGGATCGACCGGGCCGACATAGTAGATGACGCGGCCCTTGAAATCGACGGGCAGTTCCTCGCCCTTTTCCAGCATGTCCTTGATCCGCTTGTGCGCGGCATCGCGGCCGGTGAGCATCTTGCCGTTGAGCAGCAGGCGGTCGCCCGCCTTCCAGCCCTGCACCTCTTCCTGCGTCAGGGTATCGAGATTGACGCGCTTGGCCGCACTGTCAGGTGCCCAATGGACTTCCGGCCATTCGTCCAGCTTCGGGCGCTCGAGATAGCTTGGCCCGGAACCGTCGAGCGTGAAGTGCGCGTGGCGGGTGGCGGCGCAATTGGGGATCATCGCCACCGGCTTTCCGGCGGCATGGCACGGCGCGTCCATGATCTTCACGTCGAGGATGGTGGAAAGACCGCCAAGCCCCTGCGCGCCAATGCCGAGCGCGTTGACCTTGTCGAAGATCTCGATGCGCATGCGCTCGATATCGCTCTGGGGTCCGCGCAGCTTCAGTTGGGCCATGTCGATCGGCTCCATCAGCGCCTTCTTGGCCAGCAGCACGCAGTGTTCCGCCGTGCCGCCGATGCCGATGCCGAGCATGCCGGGCGGGCACCAGCCTGCACCCATCTGCGGCAGCATCTCGATCACCCAGTCGACGATGTTCTCGGACGGGTTCATCATCTTGAACTTCGACTTGTTCTCGCTGCCGCCGCCCTTGGCTGCGACATCGACCGTCACCTTGCTGCCTTTGACCATTTCCACGTGGAGCACGCAGGGCGTGTTGTCGCGCGTGTTGCGGCGGGTGAAGGCCGGGTCGGCAAGCACCGATGCGCGCAGCTTGTTGTCGGCATTCAGATAGGCGCGGCGCACGCCTTCATCGACCACGTCCTGCAAGCTCAGATCGGATTCGAGGCGGCAGTCCTGTCCCCATTCGATGAACACGTTGACGATGCCGGTGTCCTGGCAGAGCGGGCGATGGCCTTCGGCACACATGTAGTCCATCGGGTGGAAATAGCTGATGTACTGGAGCGCATCGGCAACGCTTTCGATCAGGTCCGCCTCCTTGATCGTCACCATTTCGGCCATCTGTGGATTCCCTCCAAAGCCTGAGAAACTGCGAACGCCCCTTACGCTTCGACAATCGACATGCAAATCCCTTGGAAACGGCAAGTCGATAATCTACAGGCACATGCGAGTTACCACCTTTGGTGTGCGCCTGTTCGAAAAGCGCGCCCGTCCGGACATGAGGGTTGCAATGACCGTGGTTGAAGATCGACCGGCAGCAGAAGACATGGCTGTAGCGCGCCGCGCAATGATCGATAGCCAGCTGCGCGTCAGCGGGGTCAATTCTCCCGGCATCCTGGCCGCGTTCCTTGCTATCGCGCGCGAAGATCACGTGCCGGCAGAACGCCGCGCCGTCGCCTATATCGACCGGGCCGTGCCACTGGGGGAAGGCCGCTTCCTGTCGCCGGCGCTGACGTACGGCCAGATGCTCGAAGCGGCGGGCACGTCGCAGGCCGACACGGTCCTGGTCGTCTCGACCAACGGCTATCTTGCCGCTCTGGCAGAACGGCTGGCGGGGAGCGTCGACCGCGTCGACAGCCTGGCCGCGGCGCAGGGTGGTCCATACTCGCTGATCCTGATCGATGGCGCGGCCGCTGTGCTTCCCGATTCGCTGGCCGCGCTGCTGGCCGATGACGGACGGGTGATTACCGGAACCGTCGATCGCGGGGTGACGCGCCTTGCCGTGGCCCGCAAGGTTCTGGGCAAGATCGTCGCCACCGCATTGGGCGAGGCCGATTTCGCGGTGCTGGAAGAATTCGCCGCGCCGAAGACGTGGAGCTTCTGAGCATCATGACAGTTACCCGTGCGCTGCGCCTGCTGCTGGCGGCCAGTGCCATCCCGCTCGTCGCCGTACCCGCGCTGGCCGACGACCTGCGCGAGGCGCTGACCAGCGCCTACAACACCAACCCCACGTTGCAGGCCGCCCGCGCGAACCAGCGCGCAACCGATGAAGGCGTGCCGCTGGCCCGGGCGCGGGCGCTGCCCAGCCTTTCGGCGCAGGGCAACTACACCCGGACGCTCAAGGCCAATCCCAATTCGTTCCTGATCACCGATTGGTCCACCAGCGTCGATCTGGGCGTGTCCCTGCCGATCTATTCGGGCGGTTCGATCAAGAATTCGATCCGCGCGGCAAAGACCCGTGTCGAAGCCGGGCAGGAAGATCTGCGCGCCACTGAATCGGGCGTGTTCAGCGATACCGTCGCTGCCTACATGGACGTGATTCGCGATGCCGCGATCGTCGGGCTCAACCGCAGCAATGTGGAAGTGCTGCAGGTCAACCTCAATGCCACGAGCGACCGGTTCGACATTGGCGACGTGACCCGCACCGACGTGGCGCAATCCAATTCGCGCCTGGCCCTGGCTCGCAGCGACTTGCGCACGGCCGAGGCCAACTTGCTGTCCAGCCGCGAACGCTTCATCCAGATCGTGGGCAAGCCGCCGGTCGATCTGGCACCGCCGCCGCCCCTGCCCGGCCTGCCTGAAACGCCCGACGACGCTGTCGTCTTCGCGCTTGAGAACAACCCCGACCTGCTGGCAGCGCGCGAGCGGAGCAAGGCGGCAGGATTTGACGTGAAAGTGGCCGAAGCCGCGAAGAAGCCCACCGTTTCGCTATCGGCCAATGGCAGCCGGCAGGAATTCAAGGGCAGCTTCCTTGGCACCAACCAGGTGCTGCAGCAGGCCAATACCACGGCGCAGACCGGCGTATCCGTGTCGGTGCCGCTGTTTCAGGGCGGCGGCCCTGGCGCACAGACCCGGCAGGCCCAAGCACGCGAATCCGCCACGCTCGAACAGGAAATCGGGGTTGAACGGCAGGTCGTTGCCGCCGTGCGTTCCGCCTTTGCATCGTTGCGCGCCGCCAACGAGATCATTGCGATGAACCAGACTGCGGTCGATGCCGCCGCGCTCAGCCTTGAAGGCGTGCGCGCGGAAAACAGCGTGGGCAATCGCACCATCCTCAACATCCTCGACGCCGAACAGGAGCTGCTGCGCGCGCAAGTGCAGCTCGTGGCCGCGCGCCGCAATGCCTATGTCGCGGGCTTCAACCTGCTTTCGGCAATGGGCAAGGCCGATGCCGATGATCTGGGCCTCGATGGCGGGGCGCTCTATGATCCGCAGGTCAATTACGATCGCGTCAGGCACCGCATCTGGGACTGGGACCGTGACCCCGATGCGAAGGCGGTATCCACGCGCACCGTTGACACGCCTGCGCAGGATGCGACTATTGAGCGTACCGCGCGCCCGTGAGGGAATCGGCGCGCGCAATGCATGTTGGGGGTTAGAATTGCTATGCGTCAGGCCGGCGAACCGTCCGTCGAGGAAATCCTCGAATCGATCAAGAGCGTGATCGCGCGTGACAGCAAGGCCGAAGCACAATCGCGTCTGCGCTCCGAACCCCGGCCTGAGCCCCGGCCCGCCCCCCGGCGCGAAGTGCTGGAATTGACCGAGACCGCCGAAGACCGCGGCGGGGACGACGATCTGGCTGACGATGAGGGCGCTGAAGGCTGTGGCCTGATTGCCGATGCCGCCGCAGCCTCGATGCGCGAATCGCTTGCCGCCCTGTCGATGCTGGCCCGGCCCGGCGTTGCGCCGCAGATCGTGCGGTCTGGGGAAACCTCGCTCGAAGGACTCGTGCGCGAACTGCTGCGCCCGATGCTGGCCGAATGGCTGGACCGCAACCTGCCGGCCATGGTCGAAAAGATGGTTGCCGCAGAGATCGCGCGGATTGCGGGCAAGCGCGGGTAAGGCCTGCACTGATTTTGCGGTTTGCGCCGGAAGGTTAGGGCGCTACTCCGTTCTTCATGAAAACCCAATCGTTGTTGCTGGCGGCAGCCCCGCTTGCCGTCGCATTCGTTGCTCCTGCCATGGCCCAGCAGGCAGCGCCCCTCTCTCCGCAGGATCTGGTGACGCTGAGCCGTCTTGGCGGCAGCGCCGTTTCGCCCAGCGGCAGGAACGCCGCCGTGATCGTCACGCGCACCGATCCCGAAACGTACAATCGCACATCCGATCTGCAGCTCGTGCCCCTGGCCAAGGGCACGGTGCCGACATCGCTGAACTGGGCGGGCGCCAGCGATCCCGCCTATGGCCCTGATGGCAGCCTGTATTTCCTGGCAAGTTCCGCGCCGGGCGTGTCCGCGGCAGATGGCGCGACGACACAAGTCTGGCACATTGCGGCAAATAAGGGCGCTCCCGGCCAGCCCACCCAAGCTGCATTGGACTATCAGCAGGTCACCGCGTTCAAGACCGACGTTGCCGGGTTCAAGCTTTCCCCCGATGGCAAGCGCATCGCCGTATGGGGCGACATCGCACGCACCTGCCCCACCTTCGGCTGCGACAGTGACGGCAACACTGCCCTCCCCGGCCCCGGAACCGGGCGCCACTACAAGGATGGCACAGGGTTCGTCCGCCATTGGGATGCCTGGGAAACGCCGGGCAACTACAGCCGCGTCTTTGCGTTCGATCTTGGCGCGGATGGCAAGGCCACCGGCGAAGGCAAGGCTGCTGATGGCCTGGTTGGCATCCTTACCGGCGACAGTCCGGTCAAGCCTTTCGGCGGAGCCGAGGACGTGGCCTGGGCTGCAGATTCGCAATCGCTGTTCTTCGTTGCCCGACAGGCCGATCGCAACGAGCCGACCTCGACCAACCTCGACATCTGGCAGTCACGGCTCGATGGCGCAGCGCCAAGGAACCTGACAGAGGCCAACAAGGCCACCGACAATACGCCTGCCCCCTCGCCCGATGGCAAGTGGCTGGCCTATGCGGCAATGGCCCGGCCCGGGTACGAAGCCGACCGTCTGGTCGTCCACCTGCTGAATCTGCGGAGCGGCGAGAAGCGCGAGCTGACCGGCGGCTGGGACCGTTCGGTCGCTTCGCTGACGTGGACGCCCGACAGCAAGTCGCTGATCGCCACGGCCGAAGACGTACTCGATACGCCCGCGTTCCGCATCGATCCCATGACCGGCAAGGTCACGCGCCTCGTCCTCAATCCGGGGCGCGAAGGGCACATCGGCAATGTCGTGCCGCTCAAGGACGGCCGCCTCGTCTATACCCGCGATTCGATCGATGCCCCGGCCGAACTGTTCATCGGCACGCCGGGCAAGGCTGGCACACGCCTGACCGATGTTGCCACGACCGCGCTGTCGCAGCGCGCTCCCGTGGTCACGCAGCGCTTCAGCTTCAAGGGCGCGGATGGCGATACGGTATGGGGCCAGATCACCAAGCCAGGCTGGGTCAAGGGAAAGATGCCCTCCGTCCTGTTCGTCCACGGCGGGCCGCAAGGGTCGTACAACGATAGCTGGTCAAACCGCTGGAACCCGCGCGTCTGGGCCAGCCAGGGCTATGCCGTGGTCTCGGTCGATTTCCACGGCTCCACCGGATACGGGCAGGCCTTTACCGATGCGATCACCCGCCAGTGGGGCGGCAAACCGCTGGAAGACCTGCAGAAGGGCTTTGCCGCAGCGATTGCGCTCGACAGCCAGATCGATGGCGAAAATGCCTGTGCCTCTGGCGCCTCATATGGCGGCTACATGATGAACTGGATCGCCGGGAACTGGCCCGACCGGTTCAAGTGCCTGGTGCAGCACGACGGCGTATTCGATGCCCGCGCCATGGCCTATGAAACCGAGGAACTGTGGTTCGACGAATGGGAGCACGGCGGGCACCCCTATTACGAGGCACCGGAAGAGTTCGAGAAGTGGAACCCGGTCAATCACGTGGCGAAGTGGCAGACGCCAATGCTGGTCATCACCGGCGAAAAGGATTTCCGCATCCCCTATACCCAAGGGCTGGCGGCCTTCGCCGCGCTGCAACGCCGGGGCATTCCCTCCGAGCTGCTGGTTTTCCCTGACGAGAACCACTGGGTGCTCAAGGGCAAGAACTCGCTGCAATGGCACCAGACCACGTTCGACTGGCTGGCGCGCTGGCTGAAGAAGGACGCGAAGTGACGGCCGACGACGATCAGATGCTTCAGGGCGAAATCCTCCAGGCCGAAATCGCGCTGCAAAAGCTTGGCGGGTTCCATCCGCAGCGGCACATCCTGCTTTGCGCCGGGCCGGACAAGGACAAGTGCGCCCCGCGCGAAGTGGGCGATCAGGCGTGGAATTACCTGAAAAAGCGTCTGGGCGAACTGAAGCTGGGCGGAGCACAGGGCATCCTGCGCAACAAGGTCGGCTGCCTGCGCGTGTGCCTGGTCGGCCCGATCGCTGTCGTCTATCCCGACAATGTCTGGTACCATTCCTGCACCCCGCCGGTGCTGGAACGGATCCTGCAGGAACACATCATCGGTGGCGTGCCGGTGGAGGAGTTCCGCCTGAAGGAACCGCCTGTCCTGACCGGCTGAGGCGTGCGGCGATCAGTTCGCCGCATCCTCCCGCTCGATTTCGCGCCAGCCAATATCGCGGCGGCAGAAGCCTTCCGGAAAGGTGATGGCATCGACCGCCGCATAGGCCGCATCGCGCGCGGCTTTGACGCTTGGTCCCTTGGCGGTCACGTTGAGCACGCGCCCGCCACTGGCGCAAAGCACGCCCTCGTCCGACATCGTGGTGCCTGCGTGAAAGACCTTGGCGCCGTGGGCCTCGGCTGCCGTAACATGGTCGATCCGTCCGCCCTTCTTCGGCGTTCCCGGATAGCCTTGGGCTGCCATCACCACCGTCATCGCCACATCGGACGAAAAGCGCGGCGGCTGGATGCTGCCCAGCTTGTTATCGGCGCAGGCCAGCAGCAGTTCCACCAGATCGCTTTCCAGCCGCATCATCAGCACCTGGCATTCGGGATCGCCAAAGCGGGCGTTGTATTCGATCAGCTTGGGCCCCTGCTCCGTCAACATAAGCCCGGCGTAGAGCACGCCGGAATAGGGCATGCCCGCATCGGCCATCGCCTTGACCGTGGGCGCCACGATCTGCGCGATCGCCAGTGCCTCGAGATCGGGGGTCAGCACGCGCGCCGGGCTGTAGGCGCCCATTCCGCCGGTGTTCGGGCCGGTATCGCCATCGCCCACGCGCTTGTGGTCCTGCGCCGATCCGAACGCCACGATGGTCGCCCCATCGGTCAGCGCGAAGAAGCTCGCTTCCTCGCCGGTCAGGAACTCCTCGACCACCACTTCGGCCCCGGCTGCTCCGAACGCCCCGTCGAACATGTCGTCCACCGCCGCCTCGGCCTCGGCCATGGTCATCGCCACGACCACGCCCTTGCCCGCTGCCAGCCCATCGGCCTTGATGACAACCGGTGCACCGAACTGCTGCAAGGCATTACGCGCCTCCTCCAGCGATCGGGCCCGCACATAGCCTGCGGTCGGAATGTTGGCCCGGGCACACAGATCCTTGGTAAAGCCCTTCGACCCTTCCAGTTGCGCCGCCGCCCTGCTGGGGCCGAACACCGAAAAGCCCGCCGCCCGCAACGAATCCGTCAACCCGTCCACCAGCGGCGCCTCGGGGCCGACCACGACCAGGCCGATCTGCCGGCTTTCGCAGAACGCCACCACGCCGGCATGATCGGTCAGGTCCAGCGCCACGATCTGCGCGTGATCGGCGATGCCGGGATTTCCGGGTGCCGCATAGAGCTTGCCCGCCAACGGCGATTGCGCCAGTTTCCACGCAAGGGCATGTTCGCGCCCCCCCGATCCCAGTAGCAGGATATTCATGGCATTCCCTTCCGCGCCCAAAGACGATGACGAAATCAACGGCTCGGGCGGGCTCCTAGCGAGGGAATCGGCTGGCGACAACGCTCCGGCCCTGTCGATCTCCGAGATATCCGCGCTATTGAAGCGCACCGTGGAGGACCGCTTCGGTTTCGTGCGCGTGCGCGGTGAACTTTCCGGCGTGAAGCGGGCGGCTTCGGGCCACCTCTACGCCAGCCTCAAGGACGAAGGCGCGCGGCTTGATGGCGTGATGTGGCGCGGCAATGTGCAGCGCCTCAGCTTCCGCCCGGAGGACGGCGTCGAGGTCATCGCCACTGGCAAGCTCACCACTTATCCCGGCCGCTCGAACTACCAGATCGTGATCGACCGGATGGAGATTGCGGGCGAAGGCGCATTGCTGGCCCTGCTGGCCAAGCTGAAAGCGCGGCTCGAAAGTGAAGGGCTGTTCGATCCTGCCCGCAAGAAGCCGCTGCCGTTCCTGCCGCGGGTGATCGGCGTGGTCACCTCACCCACCGGCGCGGTGATCCGCGATATTCTCCACCGCCTGTCCGACCGATTCCCCACCCGCGTGGTCGTTTGGCCGGTGCTGGTGCAGGGCCAGGGCGCGGGCGCGCAGATTGCCAATGCGGTCCGCGGCTTTTCTGCGCTCGAACCGGGCAGCTCAATCCCCCGTCCCGATCTGGTCATCGTCGCGCGCGGCGGCGGCTCGATCGAGGACCTGTGGTGCTTCAACGAGGAAGACGTCGTCCGCGCCGTGGCCGATTGCACCATTCCGATCATCAGCGCCGTGGGGCACGAGACCGACACCACCTTGTGCGATTTTGCTGCGGACTTGCGTGCGCCCACGCCCACTGCCGCCGCCGAACTGGCCGTGCCGGTACAGGCCGAGCTTGCTGCCTGCGTGGCAGATTTCAACGCCCGGCAGCGCCGCGCACTCGCCCGCCACCTCGCCCAGTCGAGGGAACGGCTCGAAGCGCGCAGCCAGCGCCTGCCGCAACCCCAGACCCTGCTTCAGGGCCAGGCCCAGCGCGTTGACGATCTGGCCGAGCGCCTGCGCCGCGCGCTGTTGCACCGCACCGAAATTGCCGGATCGGTGCTGACCCGCCACGCATCGGCGCTGCGCCCCAGCCTGCTGACCACGCGGCTGGAGCGGGAGGCAGAACGCCTTGCCGCGCGCCGGTTGCGGCCCGACCATCTGCGGCAGCGCATCGATCATGCGCGGGGCAAGGTCGTTGCGCTTGACCGCCTGCGCCTTTCGCTGGACCCCGAAGCCCCGCTGAAGCGCGGCTATGTGCTGGTGACCGACAGCGAGGGCCATCTCGTCAAGGACCGCACGACGGCCGCAAGCCGCCCCAGTCTGACGCTGAAATTTGCCGACGGCACGCTGGATGTCAGCACTGGCGATACCCTCCAACCTCCCGCGGCACCGCCACCCGCGCCCCGTCCTGCGCCGAGGCCGCGTCCGTCTGCACAGAGCGCGGGACAGCAGGAATTGTTCTGACGGCGCGAAGCGACTACATTGCCCCCATGCTGATGTCCCAATCCGGCCGCCTTGCGCGCCTTCACTACCTCCCCGGCTCTTTCCGCCAGCTTTCGGGCGGTGATCATGTCGTCTGCGCCGTATCGGGCGAACAGATCCCGCTCGACGCCTTGCGGTACTGGTGCGCGAGGCGGCAAGCCTATGCCACCGCCGAAATCTCCACCAGACGGCACCTCGAAGGGTAGCGGGATGCAGCGCCGGGCGTTCTTGGGCAGTTCCGCCGCAGCGCTGGCAGGCCTCGCTCTGGGCACGGACGCCGCCGGGGCGGCAGCGCTGCCAAGCCACGTCACCATCGATCCCGCCAGCCGCTTGACGCAAGGGGGCTGGCTGCGTGGCAAGGTCCTGCCCGGGGTCAAGGCGCTGGCCTTCGCCGGAACGCCCCTGCCCTTTGCCAGCGACGGTAGCTTCATCATCGCGTTCGATCGCGATGCCACGGCCACGGCCAGCCTGGTTGCCACGCTGGCCGATGGTCGGATGGTCGCGCGCGATCTCGTCATCGCCCCGCGCGCCTGGCAGATCGAACACATCAATGTGGCGCGCAAGCCCGGCGGCGTGACCGACGAGGACTATCTCCGCCTGCGCAAGGCCGAGCTGGCGCGCATCGGCGCAGCGCGCAGCCGCGAAACCGGTGCTTCAGGCTGGCGACAGGATTTCATTCGGCCCGCCCCCGGCAGGTTCTCGGGCCGCTTCGGATCGCAGCGTATCTACAAGGGTGAGCCTGCGGCCTATCATTCCGGCCTCGATATCGCTGGCGGTGCGGGCACGACCTATGTCGCGCCGGCTGATGGCGTGGTGATCCTGGCGGCTGCGGACAGGGCGTTCAGCCTGGAAGGCCACCTGCTCATGATCGATCACGGCATGGGCCTGAACAGCGCCTTCCTGCACGGATCGGCGCTGCTGGTGAAAGAGGGTGACCGCGTGCGTCAGGGCGACCCGATTGGCCGCATCGGCAGCACCGGGCGCGCCACCGGGCCGCACCTGCACTGGTCGGTCAAATGGCGCGACAGCAGGATCGACCCGCTGCTTTTGTTGCATGCCCCCGCCTAGACATTCGAGACAAACTGACGGGTGTCCTTGCGGGACTGGTATCAGCCGCAACTCTTTTTTGCGCGATTTTTTCATCTTGTTGCAAACGAAACGGTCGCGTTTGAAATTAATGGCAAGTGAACGGAGGTTGGGTGTAATTTTTGTGCACCACCTCTAATTCCCTGAATTCGGAACATCTCTAGACTGCCCGAAAGGCGGTGTGGCAGTTTTGCTACAACTGTTTCGGATTCATTTCGTTCCCTACATTCCTGTTTTGAAGGTCCCGAAGGTTTCAGCCAAACAGCCTTATCTATTCCCGTTCGTCAGGGGGGAGGTCGGGCCGTATTGTCGTCCGGCCATACACGAAGCGGCGGGAATGTGCTTGCGGTCAACTCAACAGAGGGCGCAAGCGGGCAAGAAAAAAAGGGACTGGTCAACGTGAACATCAAAACTTTTTCTGCGCTCCGCGCGAGCGCTGCGCCATTGGCGCTGGTCATTGCCGGTTTTGCCGGCGCGGCCGCAGTCGTAACCCCCGCCATGGCTCAGGACTTCACCAACGCTTCGGCAAGCGGCCGGATCATTGGTGACGACGACGCCCCGCTTGCTGGCGCCACTGTCGAAATTACTTCGAATGATCAAGGCTTTACCCGTTCAGTAAAGACTGATTCTTCGGGCACGTACCGTATCCCCACCCTGCCCCAGGGCACCTATACTTTCACCGTCTCGGCTGATGGCTATTCAACCTTTACCGACCCTGCAGTGCGCATCACGCAGTCGGAAGGCGGCAACTCGTTCCGCCTGATCCGCGCCGGTGCCGCCTCGGCCGATGGTTCGATCGTCGTAACCGGCCAGCGCATCCGCGTTTCCGACTTCGACCGCACCACCACCGGCCAGGTCATTTCCGTGGCCGATGTGGCAGCCCGCGTTCCCGTGGCACGCGACCTGACCTCGGTCATCCTGCTCGCTCCCGGCACCAGTCAGGGCGATAGCGCGTTCGGCAACCTTCCTGCCATTTCGGGTGGCTCGGTTTCCGAAAACACCTTCTTCGTCAACGGCCTGAACGTTACCGACTTCCGCGAAGGTCTCGGCTCGGTCGAAGTGCCGTTCGAATTCTACCAGACCGTCGAAGTCAAGAACGGCGGCGTCTCGGCCGAATACGGTCGTTTCACCGGCGGCTTCATCAACGCGGTGACCAAGTCGGGCGGCAACGAATTCCACGGTGGCGTTCTGGTCAACTGGGAGCCGGATTCGCTCTACGAAGACCGCAAGAACACCCTGATCGACCGCAACGACCAGGACACGCGCGAAACGATCCAGACGATCGTCAACCTGTCGGGTCCGATCATCAAGGACAAGCTGTTCTTCTACGGCTTCTACCAGACCAACTACATCAAGTCGGGCGACACCCTGCTGACGGTCAACCCGAACCAGACGGTCGCCGACGCAACTTCGCCCACCGGCCGCCGCGCAATCCCGCCCTACAGCACGGGTCTGCGCCGCGAACAGCGCACGATGAAGTCGCCGTTCTACGGTGGCAAGATCGACTTCCTGCCGTTCGAAGGGCAGCGCCTCGAGTTCACCTACTTCAACTCGAGCTTCAACCGCCTGCTCGACAGCTTTAGCCTGCTTGGTACCACGGGTGGAACCTTCGACAGCCGCACGAGCGCTGCTCCAGTTCGCGGTGCTTATCAGAGCACTGCGCTGATCCAGGGTGGTGGTGAAAATTACATCGGTCGCTACACCGGCCAGTTGACCGACTTCCTCACGGTTTCGGCTGCATACGGCAAGAACAAGCGTCGCGATGTGGTCGGTTCGACCACGCCTGACGCGCCCGGCATTTCCGACACCGCCGGTCTCGGCGCGGTGGGCAATGCGGTAAACGCGCTGGATGAGAACTACGACACGCGCGAATTCTACCGTGCCGATGCCGAAGTCTTCGTCAACTTGCTGGGTGAACACCACTTCAAGGGCGGTTATGACCGCGAGAACCTGACGACGGATGCCACCACCAGCAACACTGGCGGCGTGTTCTATACCTATGTCCGCACGCCGGTCGGTGGGGACATCTACGTTCCGACCTCGAACACGCTTTACGTCACCGGGCGTACTTTCGTGAATGGCGGCGTGTTCACATCGCGCAACGAAGCGTTCTACCTGCAAGACAGCTGGTCGCTGCTCGACAACCGCCTGCAGCTCAACCTTGGCGTCCGCAACGACCGCTTTGAAAACAAGAACGTAGTTGGCGCTACTTACTACAAGTCAGGCAACCAGTGGGCGCCACGTCTGGCCTTCACGGCCGACCCGTTCGGGGACAAGCGCACCAAGGTCTATGGCTCGTATGGCCGGTACTTCCTGCCGATCGTGGCGAACACCAACATCCGTCTGGCCGGTGCCGAGCTCGACTATACCCGCTACAACCTGCTTGCTGGCCTCAACCCCGACGGCACACCGATCCTTGGCGCTCCAGTCCTCGGCTTCGAAGATGCGGTGGCTTGCCCGGACACGGGTATCAAGAACTGCGACATCATTTCGGATGGCGTAGCGACCCCGACCGAAGCCACGGTCTCGAAGAGCCTCAAGCCACAGTCGGTTGACGAGTTCGTGTTTGGTGTCGAGCAGCAGCTCGGCAGCAACGTTCGCGTCGGTCTGTTCGGGCAGTATCGCAAGCTCAACGATTCGCTCGAAGACATTGCGATCGACGCCGCCGTGCTCAAGTACTGCGCCGACAACAAGCTGACCGGCTGCACCAGCAAGTGGACCGGGTTCCACCAGTACGTGCTGGCCAATCCCGGCCGCGATGCAACGATCACCCTGTCCGACCCGGTCAATGGTGAATCGACCCTGCGCACTGTCGATTTCTCGGCAGCCGCTCTCGGCTACCCGAAGGCACGCCGCACCTACAAGGCGATCACGGCAACCTTCGATCGCGACTTCGATGGCCAGTGGAGCCTTTCGGCTTCGTACACCTGGTCGGAATCGAAGGGTAACATCGAAGGCGGCATTCGTTCGGACAACGGCCAGACCGACTCCGGCCTGACCACTGCGTTCGACCAGCCGGGCCTGACCGATGGGACCTATGGCTTCCTGCCGAGCCACAACCTGCACAAGTTCAAGGTGTTCGGTTCGTACAAGATCGCGGACTGGCTGACGCTTGGTGCGCAGTTCCAGGCGATCTCGCCGCGCAAGTTCGGTTGTATCGGTCGCGTTCCGCGCGTTCGGGATCCGTTCGCCGGTGCCTATGGTGCAGCAGGCTTCTACTGCAACCTCGACGACAGCGGCAACGTGATCACCGATCCGAGCAAGCCCGCAGTGAACACGACGAGCGCAACCACCCTGAAGCTGTCCCCGCGCGGTTCGCAGCTGGAATCGGACTGGAACATCTTCACCAACCTGTCGGCGGTATTCACGCTGCCGACCGATGCCGTGGATGCAACCTTCCGCGTTGACGTGTTCAACGTGTTCAACCGCCAGGGCGTTCTCGACCTGCGCGAACTGGGCACGCAGGCCAACGGCAACCCGCGTGGCGACTATGGCAGCCCGCTGGCCTATCAGCAGCCGCGCTACTTCCGCTTCCAGTTCGGCGTGAACTTCTGATCTGAAGCACAATGACAGACTGACAGGAGGGGCGGCTTGCGGGCCGCCCCTCTTTTTTTGCCCGCAGATATTCGTTAGGCCGCAAGTGATGACCTCCGAGCAAGCCGCCCAGCTCCTTCGCATGTTCGTTTCAGCGCTGGAACGCCGCAGTCGCCTTGATGTGAACCGCGCCGCCTTTGCGCTGCTCGAAGGCAGCCCGCCCTTGGGCAAGAACTGGCATGCCCTGGCCAAGGTGATGCAGACCAACGGGGAATATGCTGCGGCCAATCTCGCCATGGACCGCTTTGCCGCACATCGGCCGAACGATCCCCACGCGCGGTTCCTGCAGGCTGCCATGCTCGCGCAGACGGGTCGCCCCGAACGCGCGTGGGAAATCCTCGACCACGTCCCGTTCGGCGTGCCCACGCCCTCTGAGCATCATTACCTTCGCGGGACGATTGCCGTGAATCTGGGCCAATTGGCGCAGGCCGAAAGCAACCTGCTTGCCGCGCTCGATTCCGAACCCGGTCTGGGCCAGGCCATGCTTTCGCTTGCTGCTGCCCGAAAGCGCAAGGCTGGCGATCCGATCGGCGATCGTATCCTTGCCGCCGGACCGATCATGGCCAAGGCCCCTGCGATCGAACGGGCACACTTTTACTACGCTGCCGGACGCGTTCACTTCGATCGCCACGAACCGGACGCCGCCTTTGCTCACTTCTCGGCCGGAGCGGAACTCGTCAGCACATGGCGCCCGTATGACGCTGCTGCCGATCAGCGCGATGCCCACCTGTGCCGTACGGGTTTCGACCGCGCCTTCATCGCAGGCATTAACGCAACGATCACCACGGACACCAGCGCTCCGATCTTCGTCACCGGGTTGCCACGGTCGGGCACCACGCTCGTCGAACAGATTCTCGTCAGCCATTCTGCGGTTGTCGGGGGGGAGGAAATGGGGCGCATGGCCCTGGTCCAGCGCGATCTGCCAGCGCCCGGCGCCGCCGGCCTCTCCCGCCATATAGGCGCAGGTACAAGCGCCGATGACCTCGCAAGTCTCTACGTGCACTTGTGCAGGGAGCGGTTCGGCAACGATGGACGCTTTATCGACAAGGCGCCCGAAGCCAGCCGACTTATGGGATTGATTGCCGCATTGCTGCCTGATTCGCCGATCATCTGGCTCCGGCGCGACCCCTTGGATTGCGCGTGGTCTGCCTATCGCACATATTTCGCGGAAGGCCTGGATTGGAGCTGGAAGCTCGAAGACATCGCCAGCCATTTCGCGCTGGAAGACGATCTGTTCCGCCACTGGTCCAGCCTGCTGCCCGAACGCATCCTTGTCGTCGATTACCAGGAACTGGTGCGCGATTCCGCCGTGCAGATCCGCCGCATTCTCGCGCACTGCAATCTGCCTGAAGAGTCTCAGGTTTTCCGCCCCCATGAAACGCAGCGGGTGGTATCGACGGCCAGCGTGATGCAGGTGCGCGAGCCGATCAACACCGGCGCCATCGGCGCCGCCGATCCCTATCGCAGGCACCTTGAACCGTTCATCAAGCGATATAGGGCGCTGTCAAAGCCTTCCTGAAGCGTCCGGCTGCTTGATCCGCCACACCTTGAAGCCGCCTTCCCGCGCAACAGGTACGGGCTCGAGCCAATCGGGCACGCGGCCGGCGACAAGGTGCGCCATGAAGCCATCCGGGGCGAGCTTGCGGTAACGGCTGGTTTCGCTGCCGACCGGGCAGATCACTACCGTGGTCGCGCCATAGCGGTGCATGATCGCGCGCACGCCGCTATCCGGCCCGAGGAACGCGACCATCAGGTCGCGCATCGCCAGGTTTCCGCGATGGTGTGCGGTAGCGACCACGCTATGCGGGGTTGTCACCAGCAAGGCGGGGCCGATATCGAGGCCTGCCAGCAAGGTCGTCTTTGGTAACTTCGCAAGATCGGGCGCCGATTTGCCCAGATCGCATGGCCTCAAGGTTCTTTGCACGCCTTTTGCAGGGGGGATGGCTGCGTCCGCGAAGATTCCTGCAAGACCGCCAGGCAAGAGCAGGAAAAGGATCAAGGGAATGCGCGCCATGCGGCGAAGCAAAAGCGGGTCGGCCGCCCAACGCTCAATCTGGTCCTTCACTTGCCACGCCGCTGGCACCCCCGCAAACAGACAGGCCACCGCAGAGGCGCGGGCTACCAGCAGCCCGATCAGCGTTGCGCCCGCCAGCAGCACCGCCACATCGCTCCACCAGGCGCGGGCATCGGCGTCCGGCGCGCCGCGCCACAGCCGCCAGCATGCGATCAGACCGAACGCCGGCAGCAACACCATCGTCGTGGCCAGCACGATGCCTTGCTTCCATACCGGCAAGCCTTCCGGAACGGAGTAGAACCACACTGCACGGACCAGCGGATCAAGCGTGGCAAAGGCATCGCTGCCAAGGCACTGCGGCGCCCGCCAGCCCATGATCGCCACCGCACCCGCTCCGAACGCGCCGAGCACGGCGAGGTTCAAGGCGAAAGGGCGTTTGCGCAACTGCGGCAGAACCAGTGCGCACCCCGCTGCGACCCATAACAGGATTCCGAGATGAACCGGCGACAAGGCATCGCAGTGGTCGGCCAGATCGCTCGATCCCCTTGTCGCAAGGAAGAGTGGTACACTGCCCAGCGCCACGGTTGCCATGAAGGTTGCAAGCCAGCGCAGATCGCCGCGCCAGAATCGCAGCGTGCACACGCCTGCGAATATGACCGTCAGCGGTAGCGCCTCGAGCGAGATCGCCAGCGACAGCGCCATCGCTGCGCCGGCCAGCGCCGCTCCGCGATGCGCATTGCGCGCGGCCATGGCGTTCAGGGCAACCATGGCCAGCACGAACTGCCAGGCATGATGGTCGATCCTCATCGGCATCATGCGGAAGGACGCCGGGACCGCTGCCAGGACCATCAAGGCCGCTGTCAGTCCGACCAGCCGACCGAACAACCGTGTGGCGAGGCGCGCCGCCAGCGCCATTGCCGCCAAGAGCGAGAGCAGAGGCACGGCAACGCACGCCACGATCTCCGCCTGGGCCGGACCCAGCAGGGGGCGCAGCAGAAGAATGATGGCCGCGATTGGCAGATCGACCACGCGGGTCCAGTGCATCGGCACGCCCGTGGGCGGCGCGATGCGGTGTTGCGCAAGATCGTACCAGCCTTGCCCGGCGAGCAGGTCTCTTACCTGCTGCAATCTCAAGGCGTCGTCACCGTCGAGAAAATATCCCGGCGAGAAAAAGCCCCATGAAAACGCAATCAGCAGTGCTGAAGCAGACGCCCACAGAACAAGCAAAGGCATCCAGGCAATGCTGTCACGCGAAATGCCGTTGCTCTGCAGGTTCGGAGCAGTCCCCTGAATCTTGTGCATAAATCACATGCTCTCAGCGAAACACCAGCCGCTCGCGCATCAGCCACGTTGCCGCAAAGCTTGCCACGATGGCGACGACCTTGGCGAGCCGGACATCGAAGCCGAATGCGTCGAGGGTCCCGACGATCACCGCAGTCAAAGCCAGGCCCAGCAGCGCCGATGCCAGGAACAGCGCCTTCTGGCGGTTTCTGCCACGACTGTCGCTGGCAACACTGGCCGCAAAGACCGTGCGACTGGACAGCAGCCAATGCGCCACGATGCCGCAGGCATACCCCCCGATCGAGGCGATGACCGGTGATGCCGCCACAAAGCTGAGCAGGAGCAGGAACATACCGGTGTCCACGGCAAGCGCGACGATGCTCGCAAGCCCATATCGCACCAGTTGCAGATTGAAGATGCGCTGCACGATCGCTCCCTGCGTGGCTGCCCCGGTCATGGTCATGCAGCCTTGCGATCAGCCGCGATCCTTTCCGGCACGTCGCGCACCGAAGCCAGCGCGGCCGCCTGGTCCTCGCTCAAGGCCACGCGGGCCGGGATCGACTGTTCGGCACCTTCGTTGCCTGCCTCGTGGTATTCCGCGTCTTCGTTGACGCACCACGTGTCATAGATGCGCGCGCCGGCGGCGATGTTCTCAACCGTCAGCATCGCGGTCATCATCGCATGATCCTGGTTGTTGTACCGGTGCATGCCGTTGCGGCCCACAAGGTGCAAGGTGGGGTGTGCAGCTTCAAGCTCGGTGCGCATAGCGTCGACGTTGGCGGCATATTCATCGTCATAGACCGGGTAGGCCTTTTCCTGACGCACCACCACGCCGCCGATGACCTTGTCCGGGCTGACAAGGCCGAGGATGTCCATTTCCCGCGTTGCCAGCGCGATCAGGTTCTCGTCGGTCGAATCCCACAGATCGTCGCCTTCGAAGCAGAAGTATTCCAGCCCCACGCAGGCCACGCTGTCATCGGGCACCATTTCGGGCGACCACGAGCGGAAGTTCTGGATGCGACCGACCTTTACCTTGCTGTCGTGAATGTAGATCCAGTTGTCCGGGAACAGTTCTTCCGACCGGATCTTCAGCGCCACGGTGAGGAAATCGCGATACCGCAGGCGGCTTGCCGCCAAAGTCGTGCGCGGCAGCGGGTGCAGGCGCGCGGCCAGTTCGCGCATCGGTGCCGAACTGATGGCATGGGCAGCCTCGATCACCAGATCACCCTGTGGCCCCGTGGCCGAAAGGCGCCATCCGCCCAGCCCGTCGGCCGCCAGTTGGCGCAAGCCATGGCCCATGATCACTTCGCCCTTGCCGGTGGCCACGATCTTGTCGCGCGCGGCATCCCACATCATGCCCGGCCCCAGCCGCGGATAGCGGAAGGTTTCAAGCAGGGTCTTGGTCTGCATCCCGTCATTCGGGCGCTTGTTCAGCCCCAGGCTACGCTTCAGCCCATCGGTCACCGCGCCCCACAGCGACAGCCCCTTGATGCGCTGGGCGGCCCAGTCTGCGCTCATCTCGTCACACGGCATGCCCCACACCTTTTCGGTATAGGTCTTGAAGAAGATCGAATAAAGCTTCTGGCCGAACTGGTTGACGGTCCAGTCCTCGAAGCTCTTCACCTTGCGGTTGGGAAAGGCCTTGGCCTTGGCAAAGCTGGCCATGCACAGGGTCGAACGCACGATCCCCAGGTTCCACAGCGCCTCGAACGCCCTCAGCGGATACGAGTAGAACTTGCCCTCGTAATAGATGCGGCTCATGCGCGGGCGCTGGATGAAATCGTCCGGCAGGATCTCGTTCCACAGATCGACCACCTGCTGGCTCTTCGAGAAGAAGCGGTGGCCGCCAATGTCGAAGCGGTAGCCTTCGTGCTCCACGGTACGGCTGATGCCGCCGACGTAGGTCTCGTCCTTCTCGATGACAGCTACGGTGAAGCCGCGCTTGGTCAGCAGATACGCCGCGGTCAATCCGGCGGGCCCAGCCCCGATGATTGCCACGTCAACCTTGCGGCCCTGTGCCGTGGGCGATTCACCCCCCACCCCGATCGTGCCGTTAACCATCAAAACCCCCGTCTCAAGCGTTTCCCGCTGCTTCAGGGGTGAAGGAAAATGGATAAGGGATGGTTAACGATAATCGCGGGTTTTGCGAAAATCAGCCGGCCGGCAAAAGCCAACCCGCCCGCGATCAGGAGCGGCGCAGCCGATCGGGATGATTCAGCGCATCGTGCGCATGGTCGCCAGTCTGCAGGGGGCCGGCAATACGGGCCAGTTCATCCAGCTTGAAAGTCTGTTCGAACAACAGTCCGTAACGCGGATGGCTGCGCCAGCGCACCTTGGCATAGATCGGTGGCAGGACGTCCGTCTCCAGCCGCACAAGCTCGTTCATCAGCAGCCACTTGTCGCTGTCGATGCAGGCACCCTGCTGCGAAATGTCATGGAAGGCGATGCGTACCGCCTCTCCGCCCGAATGCAGGATCGCATCCAGCCGGATGCGCAGACGCACATGGCGCTTGGGGAAGGCTCCGTGGGTTTCATCGAGCAGACGCTCGATATCAACCTCGCTGCCAAAGCGGAAACCGGCAAAGTGGCCGTCGGTCCAGACGTGCTCCACCGGATAGCGATCGCCATTGCTCAGTTCCACGGCAAGGCTGCGATGGCGCGGCAAAGGGTTGAACAGGCGAATCTTCAGACCGGACGTCGACGCATCACGGATGACGCAGAGAAACTCGCTCGTTTCATCGACGATCAGCTTGGCCGCCCGGATCATCAGCATGAACCGGGGCGCCGCCCGCTGATCGGCGCCTCCCTCGGCGCTAGGAGCCGTGCTTTCGCCTCTTTTCAGGGCATCAGGCATGTCGTCGTCCGGCTGGGCCAAGCCCCGTCCCCTTGCGCATAAGTCCCCATGCCCGGAGACTCGCGCAGGCTCCGAACGCGGTGAACGTACCGTACAAAGTCCTACCGTGAAGTTACCCAGCGCACATTCTACGCAATTTTAATGCTTTTCATCATTGTATTGCTTGCAGAACTTGGTCCCAGCCGACAAATTTGAAGTTCTGCGCTGCCGGTGCATTGTCGCCATCCTGCGCCACGAACAGACCGCCCGCATAGCCCGGTCCGAAATCGCCGAGCGCCAGCTCGATGCCATCGGTATCGCTGGTTGCGCCAAATCTGCCGGCCGCGATGCGAAACCGGCCACGTGGTTGCGCCGTCGCCAGATCGAACAGGACATAGGCGTTGTCGCCCTGGCTCGATGCCACCAGATATCCATCGCCAGCGCCTTGCGGTGCAAGGGCAAGGCCTTCGACATCATCGACCAGACCCTTGTCCGGCCCGACCATGGCAAAGGCCTGCGCCGTCAATGCCGCTGCGTTCAAATCGACCTTCCAGATGCCGACGTCCTCTTCGGCCACATAGAGCGTGCCGGTCCGGTCATCGACCACGCACCCTTCCGATTGCGTCGCAAACTTGACCGACCGGACGTACTCCGCACGGATGGCGCCCCCGGTATCGGTCAGGCGGCTTTCGGCAACTTCACCATCTTTCAGCACGACATAGGCGCGCGCCAGTTCCCCCGAACCCAGGCCACGCCCCATGCAGAAGCCATAAGCTTCCGCAGGACCACGCATTGCCGGCAGGAAGGTGTGCGAACCAAGCGCCTTCAGCTTGCCTGTCGCGCCATCCAGCAGGAACAGTGCAATCCGGGGCACCGCGCCGTCGCTGCGATCGCTCGCTCCGACAACGATGCGCCCCGGCGCGACCTCGCGCAGGTCGACGTTGTTGAGCAGGCCGGCCGGCAGAAAATCGCGCACGTTGCCGTCCAGCCCATAGACATAGAGCCCGGCTTTCTTGTCTGTGCCCACGATCAGGCTGGCGGCTGGATCGGCCGCGTTGCGCCAGATCGCCGGATCGTCGGCCGCGTCGGCCCGGGCAGAGCCGACAGGCGCGGTCTCGCCCGTGGCCTGCACATCGGCTGCAGGATAGTATGGCCGCGGGACGTTCGGGGCCGTCGCACATCCGCCCACCACGGCAGCCAGGGTTGCAACAAGGGCAGCGCGCATCAGAAGTTGATCCGCACGCCTGCGGCATAACGACGCCCGAACCGCTCCCACTCGATCGTGTAGATGTCGGTCGCAGGCGTCGGCGTGCCGGTGGCAGACAGCAGGTTGCCGGGCTCCGAATAACGTCGCCCGGGATTGTTCAACAGGTTCGACGCATCGAAATAGACCTCGAAGTTCTTTGTCACCGCATAGCGTGCCGAGAAATCGAGTTCGTCGTCCGCTGCCCAATATGTGTCGCCCGCATCGGTCAGGTCATCGGCATAGCTATCGAGCCAGGTGCTGCGCCGCTGATATTGCAGGCGCAGCGAAAGACCGTATTTCTCGTAGTAACCGCCGACGTTGTAGACGACATCCGACGTGCCGGGCAGGCGAACCTTGCGGTCCGGGACCGTGATCACGCCTGCGGCATTGCGCAGTTCGGGCTTGGTCACTTCGCTGTTGTTGTAGGTCAGGTTGGCGCTCAATCCGAACCCGCCCAGCCATTCCGGCAGGCCGAGACCTTCGGTCCACGGCTCGAGTTGCAACTGTGCCGCCACTTCAAAGCCGTAGACGCGCCCGTTGCCGCCATTGGTGATGCCGCTGAACGCATATTGCGAACGATCGACGCCGCCGAAATTGAACACGTCCGAGTTCACTGTTCGCCGCTGGGTATAGAGGACATCCTCGACCTTCTTGTAGAAAAGCCCGGCCATCAGATAGCCTTGCGGCCTGACGTACCATTCGAAATAGGCGTCCACGCCATAGGCGCGCTCGGGCTTCACGGCGGGGTTGCCTCCTGACACGGTCAGGTTGGCATCGTTGACCACCACGTTGGGCCGCAACAGGTCATAATCCGCCCGCGCCGCGCCGCTGTTGAACGACAGGCGCAGCTTCTTGTCCTCGGCGAGGTCATAATTTACGTGCAGGCTCGGGAACGCCATCGTCCGGCTGGACTCTGCCGTCACCAACGCCGCTGTTGTGCCGATTGTCGCGACCGCCATGCCCCGATTGGTCAGATGCTCCACGCGGACACCGCCGACGATCGAGCCCCAGTCATACCGCAGCGTGCCCATGGCGAAGCCTGCGTAGACCTGCTCGCGCACATCATAATTGTTGGCGGTATTCGGCGTGAAGGTGAACGCAGCCCGCGTGGCATCGGCATACTGCTGCATCTTCGCGGTATCGAAGTAGCGGAAGGTATAGCCCATCGGCAGCGCACCAAGAAACGGCTGATCGATCGAAAAATCGTTGTAGTTGGTCGACAGGCCAATCCGGGTGAAGTCAGCCGCCGAGGTGATCTCGATCTGGTTTTCGTCGGCCACCTTGGTGCGCTGGTCGAACTGGAAGCCCACCTTGAAGGTGGCGTCAGCGCCGAAGAGGCCCGCTTCCTTCGCTACGATCAGGCGGCCGGTATAAGCCTTGGTCGTGTCGACGGCATCCAGCAGACGCAAGGATGCCAGCGGCTTGGTGAACGTATCGATCGCGGTCACCGCCGTTCCTGCCGTATAACGGGTCGGACTGGAAAGCTGCGTGGTCGTGAACAGCAGTGGCGTGTTGCGGTTCACATCGCGGAAATCATAGGCCACCGTGGGACGCAGCGCACGGATTGACGGGCTGTTCCAGCGCGCCTCGCCGACCACCGAGCGATCGTCCTTCGATTCGGTATAGTTACCCAGCCAGTTGACCTTCCAGCCTTCGCCGAGATCGTGCGTACCTTCCAGGGTGTTGGTAAAGATCGACTGGCGGAACGCACGCAGCGTCGAACGCTGGTTGATGTCGATGCCATAGACCGTACCGGTCAGCGGGGTATTGCCGGTGCACACATCGGCATATCCGGTGGTGGTGGGCGTCGTGTTTACCGTAGTCGGGCAGGCTGCCGTATTGGCAACCAGATCGCCCTGACGGTCATCGAGGTCGAAGATGTAGTTGTCGCGCGCCTCGTCGTCGGTGAAGATCGTGTAGACCGAGCGCAACGAGATCGTGTTGTCTGCGTCGGGCTTCCAGTCAAGTCGGCCGGAGACCGACCAGTTGCGCCGCGTCAGCCGATAAAGCTTGTTCTCGGTCTCGCGCGCCCAGAAGCGCGTGGTGTTGCCGGGGCGCTGGTCCTGGCTGACACGCTCCCAATCGGTTTCGAAATTGTCGGTCACCATGTTGCGCTCGAAGAAGCTGCCCGAAAGCAGCACCCCGACTTCGCCTTCGCCAACCTTGAACCTGTCGGAAACCACCGCCGAGCCTTCGTACTCGCGGCGATCGCCGAGTTCGGCAAAGCCCAGCCCGGCCTTGCCCTGAACGTGCAGGCCCGAAAAATCGAACGCCGACCGCGTGATCACGTTGACGTTGCCCGATACCGTCTCGCCCGGCATGTCGGGCGTCACGGCTTTCGATACCACGACCAGGCTGGCAATTGCCGACGGGATTGAATCGAACCGCGCGTCGCGGCCTTCGGGGCTCACCACGTTGATCCCGTCGAAGCTCAAGGTGGTCCAGTAGTTGGGCGCACCGCGCAAGCTGATGTAGCGCGCCTGCCCCTGGTCGCGCTCGATCGCTACGCCTGGCAGACGGCTGGTGGCCTGAGCGATGTTCTGATCGGGCAGGCGACCGACGCCATCGGCGGACAGCACGGTCACCAGCGAATCCGCATTCTTCTGCACACGGAGCGCCGATGCTTCGGATTCGGCGATCGGGCGCTCTCCGGTCACGACGATACCGGGCTGCTCTTCCCCGGCTTCATCCGCTGCGGGAGCCTCCTGCGCCAAGGCCGGGAAGGCAAGGGCAAGTGCCGTCGTGCCAAACAGAAACGCGCGCACAAAAGTCCTGCTGCGGATCGCAGCGCCAAAAGCATCGGTCATGAAAGCCCCCTTGGGTATCTGGTGTCTTGCAGGGGGCGCTAGTCACGGGGTTTGACCGTGGCGCGACAGTTCAGTGGCAATTTGATTAAAGATGCTACGCGTCGGTGACAGACGGGCCGGGCCAGTCGCGGGTTCGACATCTGCCTGAGTGGTGCGGACGGCGGGACTCGAACCCGCACGATCAAGGATCAAGGGATTTTAAGTCCCCGGCGTCTACCATTCCGCCACGTCCGCAGGCCCAGGGACCCGATTGGCGCCGATCCGATGGCGCTTGCCATGCGCCTGCCACAGCAAAAGGGGCGCTGCAACGTCGGGTTGCGGCGCCCCTGTTGAAATTGCTGCCCATCACTCCGCTTGCCTGACATTCAAGCAAGTGACCGTGGATTTTGACTTGTCAGGAAGCGTTCCTATCAGTCCGCGTTGAGGCGCAGACGCATTTCCTTGCCGGCCTTGAAATACGGCACGCGCTTGCCCGGCACTTCCACGGTTTCCCCGGTGCGCGGATTGCGGCCCTTGCGCGGATCCCGTTCGCGCGTGGAAAATGCGCCGAAACCGCGCAGTTCAACGCGGCCGCCATCAGCCAGTCGCTTTCCGATCTCGTCGAAAAATACGTCGACCACGCGCTCGATTTCCTCGCTGCGCATGCTCGGGCTCTCTTTTGCGAGCGCCTGCAGCAGCTCCGATCGTATCATGACTATCCCTCCGCCTGGCATTCCCATGGAATGCCCCCCAAATTTCAACAGATCCCCACGTCAATGACCCCCGTCACAAACGTGTGATGCATTCCTGCCACGCTGCAAGATTCATTACAATCGGTTGATAGTATCGATTGTGCCCAAAAATGAACCACTTCAGGCCTTTTTGGTAAGATCCGCCAGATTCAGTCCAAGCCTGCGCATTCGCAAAGCGATTTCCGGCCACTCTTCTTTCAGGAAGACCTCTTTTTCCCGTGTTCGCAGCGTTTCCACTGCATCGGGAGCCACGAACATGCCAATGCCGCGCTGCACGATCACCAGGCCTTCGTCCTGAAACTGCTGATAAGCCTTGGCCACGGTAAGCGGATTGGCCCCCTGCTGCGCGGCATAGGCGCGCACGGATGGCAGCATCGTGCCTTCGGGATAGTGCCCATCAAGGATCGCCGCGCAGATTTCGTCCCGCAGTCGCAGGTAAACTGGAAGATTTGCGCGATTCATGGGCCTTTGACTCATGGTGATGCACTGCCATAACACAGCCGGACGCACAATCTTCGCGGCCACGCCCGCGTTTTCCGCTCGCGCCTCATACTGGTTGCGATTGAAAATAGTTTCTTGCCTTGCCGGTTCGTGGCACTAGAGCGCACTGCTTGTCTGCGCGGGAGAGCGCAGCACCGCCAACACCGATGCAACAACAGCGAGAACGCGCGCGCGCATGGCTCAGGAAATCTTGAACACCACAACTGGCACCAATCCGCCCGCGGGCGAATGGTTCGGCCATCCAGCCCAACTCAAACGGCTGTTTACCACAGAGATGTGGGAGCGGTTCGGGTATTATGGGATGCGGGCGATCCTTACGCTCTATCTCGCCAAGCATTTCCTGTTCAACGACAGCACCAGTACTGGCGTCTACGGCGGCTTTACCGCACTGGTCTATCTTACCCCTTTGATCGGCGGGCTGATTGCCGATCGTTATCTCGGCTCCAAGCGCTCGGTAAAGTTCGGTGCGATCATGATGGCCATCGGCTATTTCATGCTCTGCTTCGGCGGTGAGGCTGCCAAGCCCTATGCCACGATCGAAGGCCAGCGCTACGAGGTGACCGTCACGCAAGCGGCCGGCACGGACGGAGCGCCCCGTGAAGTCCGCTCGCTCGAAATGGCTGGCCAGCGCCTCGAAATCGTCGGCAACGATGACAAGTCGGTATCGCTCAAGGCCGCCGATGGCACCGAGGCCAGGCGCGTCGCCCCCGGCGGCTTTCAATCCGATGGAGAGCGCTCAGCCTTCCACATCGGCATCCTGCTGATCGGCCTTTCATTGGTCACGGTCGGCAACGGCTTCTTCAAGCCCAATATTTCCACGATCGTCGGCACGCTCTACGCCGACGGAGACCGCCGCCGCGATGCCGGTTTCACGATCTTCTACATGGGTATCAACTTGGGCTCGCTGATCTCGCAGTTCTTCTGCCCGATCCTTGCCGAAGCGGTTGGCTGGTGGGCCGGATTCGGCCTTGCCGCTCTTGGCATGACCTTCTCCTGGGTGTTGTTCCAGTTCGATGGCGGCCGCCTTGATGGCTATGGCGAACGTCCGGCCGGGGCTGATCCGCGCAAGGATTGGCTGATCTATGGCGCTGCGCTGGTGTGCGTTCCGCTGTTCTTCTTCCTGTTCACCAATTTGATGGCTTATGTTCCGCCACAAGCTGGCGAAGGCCTGGTCGGATACTTCCTCGGCCTGCCGATCATGGGCAAGATGATGTTCGGCACGTTCCTGGTCGCCGTACCCGCGATCCTGATCTGGGCGCTTTCGGCCGGGAGCAAGCAGGAATTCCAGATGATGCTGGCCGCCATGGTGCTGATCGTGTTCAACACCGTGTTCTGGACCCTGTTCGAACAGGCGGGCTCCTCGCTCACGCTGTTTGCCGAACGCAATACCGTGCTCGAAGTGGGCTGGACGCGTCCGCTCTTCGCGATGTTCCGGGCAACGCCAGCCAGCTACTACGTCTTTTTCGCCCTGCTCCTGGGCGGGCTGGGCTGGGCGCTGACGTGGTTCTTCGGCAACGGCGAACCGCCTGCGACCAGGCGCCGCATGGCGCTTGCGTTCGGACTTGTCATGCTCGCAGGCTTCGGCGGCATGGTCTATGCCCGGTCGCTCGGCTTCGGCAACGATCCGGTCTATGTCATGCCGGCCGGCCAGACGCAGATATTCAACGCGCTGTTCATCGTAACGCTTGCCCCGCTGTTCAGCGTGATGTGGAATGCCATGGCGCGCCGCGGCGTGGAACCGTCGATCCCGATCAAGTTTGCCATCGCGCTGATGGGCGTCGGCGGCGGCTTCCTGTTGCTGGTGTGGGGCGCACAGTTCGCCGACGCCCAATTCAAGGTCGGGCTCGTCTGGCTGGCCGGGCTTTACCTGATCCATTCGATGGCCGAACTGTGCATCTCTCCGGTCGGCCTGTCCATGATCACCAAGCTGTCGATGGCACGAATCGTCGGCATGATGATGGGCGTGTGGATATGATAATTCCACTCTTTGTCTTATTCAGTAACTTGGGACTGGTCAATACTTTTTCGGGAGCAATCATCGTATTTTCGGGTTTGTTATTGCCCTTTAGTTGCTATCTCTTATTAGGTTTTTTTGA
>JAPLPG010000309.1:0-2701 GCA_026400375.1 Novosphingobium sp.
CTTGGGCAGCACTGCCACATCGCTAGCTTTTTGGCTGAACTATGAGCGAAGCGTCTTTTGACTACACCATTGTTGGTGAGGGCAACGTCTTTGCCGAAATGAACGCCAACGTGAACGGCACGTTCTTCCAGAACATCTGCCTGGTCAACAACGAGCCGATCGGATGGACCTTCGCCCACCGTGCCCGGGCCGGCGGTGCCAGTACCCAGACCG
The DNA here is from genome assembly GCA_026400375.1 of Novosphingobium sp. Taxonomy (GTDB): domain Bacteria; phylum Pseudomonadota; class Alphaproteobacteria; order Sphingomonadales; family Sphingomonadaceae; genus Novosphingobium. Next base: position 214 of record JAPLPG010000309.1, read on the forward strand.
TGCGCTTTCAGGTGGCCAACAGCACCGGCACCGTGATCCAGACGCTGGCGACGCAAGCCTCCACAACCGCCAACCAGGTGTGGAACGTCAACACCGGTTCATCGACGTACGTTGGCGCATCGGGCTTGCAGCGCGTGCAGTTCACCACCAGCGATCCCGGTTCGTTCGGCAACTTCCTCGACGCGATCCAGCTGACCCTGCGCCCGTTCATCCAGCTATCGGTCGGCAGCAGTTCGGGCAGCGAATCCGTGCCGTCTGCCAATATCGCGACGCTGCTGGTCACCGGCCGCGCCACCAGCGCGATCAGCGTCAACATGACGATCACCGGCGGCACCGCCACGCGCGGCACCGACTATACGACACCCGGCGGCGGCGCGACGTTCACGGTCACCGTCCCCGCCGGAACCTACAACAACACGCCGATTCCGCTGGGCATCGCGATTGTCGATGACACCGCGATCGAATCGAGCGAGACGATCACCTATTCCCTGTCCACCGGCACCGGCTACACCCTGGGCAATACCACAACCTGTGGCGGAGCGCTCCAGTCCACCGGTACCTACACCATCCTCGACAACGATTCGCGCGTCACCCTGCGCAAGCAGTGGGTCAATGCGATCGTCGGCGACGATGCAAGCGTCACGCTGTCACGCGGGGCCACCGTGATCGATACGCTCGATTCCGACGCGGGAACGGCCGGAGAGCTTGACACCGACAGTACGCCGACGCCGGTGGTGATCGGTGAGACGGTGCTGCTGGGCGAGACCTTGCTGGCGACGAACGCCGGGCGCTACAACGGCGCGGTCGCCTGCACCGGGGCGGCCGACACCAATCTGGCCGACGGGCTGACCATCGGCACGGGCGAGACGGCCATCGTCTGCACATATACCAACACGCGCATCCCGCCGCTGCTGGTCAGCAAGACGTCGACGATCCTCAGCGACGGGATCAATGCCAGCAATCCCAAGGCGCTGCCCGGCTCGATCCTGCAATATTGCATCGTCGTCACCAATCCCGGCACCCTTGCCGCCGCCGATGTCTATGCGCTCGATGTCCTGCCCCTCACGCTGACCTACCAGCCCGGAACCTCGCGATCCGGCACGGCTTGCACCAGCGCGACCACGGTGGAGGACGATGATGCCACCGGCGCCGACGAAAGCGACCCCTTCGGCATTTCGATCACGGGGCGGACGCTGACAGGCTATGCCACCAGCCTGGCCGCCGGGGCCAGCTTTGCCATGACCTTCAACGCGCTGCTGAACTAGCGCGCAATCGCGCAGGATCGGCGCGACATCGCCAAGAGAACACTCGGACGATCCCGCGCGAATTTGTGACGCGGGTTGCCACGGCTTGCGCCGATGCTGTCCCCTCGCCTATTTGCACTGCCATCAGGCCGACACATGGATCGGCGATTCGTCAGGCACAGGCAATCCACGCAGCGTGATTCGATGAAGGGTTTGTCGTTGCCAGGTCCAACCATGCCAGTTTCCAGAATGCCGCTGCCGAGCATGATCGTGGCCGTTTTTGCGGCGGTGGTGATGTATCTTGGCGGTGCCGGCTTGTGGATGTCGCTCGCCATCCTGCTGGTCTGGCTGGCCACGTTGTGGCTGGCACGGCCAGAGCCGGTTGTCGAAACGATCGAGCGCGATGATGGCAGCGTCTCGCGGCAGGCGATGATCGAACTGGTCGAACCGTTCGGGCTGCCCGTGCTGATGCTCGATGGCCAGCGCATTGCCGCTGCCAACGCCGCCGCGCGCGAGGAACTGGGCGCACACATCATCGGCCAGGACGCTCGCGTCGCGCTGCGCCATCCCGAGGCTATCGGACTGCTGAAGAAGCCGCAGGGCCGCGCGCTGGTGCGCGGGCTGACCGGTCCGCGCAGCATCTGGCAGGTCAGCCGCGTTCCCATTGACGAGCGATTTTCGCTGATCGAGATGGTCAACCGCACGGCCGAGGCCGATATCAGCCTCGCCCATACCGATTTCGTCGCCAATGCCAGCCATGAATTGCGCACGCCGCTGGCTTCGATCATCGGCTATATCGAAACACTGGCCGATCCCGATGCCAAGGTCGACGAAGCCACGGCGGCACGGTTCCATGCCACGGTCCTGCGCGAATCCCGGCGGCTGCAAAGTCTGGTCGAAGACCTGATGTCGCTTTCGCGCATCGAGGCGGAAAAGCACGAGTTGCCGCGCGACCGCATCGACCTTGGCCAGATGGTCGCCACGATCGCCAGCGAGACCGCGATGACCATGGGCGATGACAGGCTGCAGGTGGAAACCGGCGAGGCTGTTGTTCTGGGTGATCGGCAGCAGCTGGACCAGCTGGTGCGCAATCTCATCGACAACGCCTTCAAATACGGCGATTCTGTCCAGCCCGTATCGGTAAGCATCGGCGTCGAGCGCGGTGAGGCGGAACTTGTGGTGTCAGACCGCGGCGAAGGCATCCATCCCGATCACCTGCACTACCTCACCCGCCGCTTCTACCG
>JAPLPG010000309.1:2762-11643 GCA_026400375.1 Novosphingobium sp.
CTACCGCACCGATCCCGGCCGCAGCCGCGCCGCCGGTGGCACGGGCCTTGGCCTTGCCATCGTCAAGCATATCGTGGAGCGGCATCGCGGCAAGCTGGACATCACCAGCACGCAAGGGGTGGGCACGACGGTTACAGTCCGCATTCCCCTTGCATCGCAGCAGAGCATTGTTGCAGATTTGCCTCTTTCCTGATCTGGCATTGTCATAAACCTGTCACGTGATCGTCGCATTGGCCACGCAGCCCACAGGAACGAAGGCCCAAACACATGTCGATGATTCGCAACATTGCCCTTTCCGCCGCCGCTGTGTCGGCGCTTGCTCTTGCCGGATGCGGATCGCAGGACGGTAGCACCCGTGACCAGGTGCGCGCCGTCGGCTCGTCCACCGTCTATCCGTTCGCCAAGGCGGTTGCCGAATCGCTGGCCAAGGCCGACCCGAAGATTAAATCGCCGATCATCGAATCGACCGGCACGGGCGCGGGCATGAATCTGTTCTGCGCCGGGGTCGGCGCGCAATTTCCCGATATCGTCAACGCCTCGCGCCGGATGAAGGCGTCCGAGTTCGAAAGCTGCCAGAAGAACGGCGTGAAGGACATCGTCGAAGTCCAGGTCGGCCTCGATGGCGTGGCCTTTGCCGAAGCGCAGGGCGGCGTCGGCATCGCGCTCAGCCCGTCGGACGTCTACAAGGCGCTGGCCAAGAATCCCTATGGCAAGCCGCAGACCTACAAGACCTGGAAAGACGTCAATCCGGCGCTCCCGGCCGAAGCGATCCTGGTCTATGGCCCGCCTTCCACTTCGGGCACGCGCGATGCGCTGAAGGAACTGATCCTCGCCAAGGGCTGTGACGAGAACGCCGAGATGAAGGCGCTCAAGGAGAGCGACAAGGCAGCGCATGAAAAGGTCTGCACCGAAGTGCGCGATGACGGCGCCTACGTCGATGCCGGCGAGAATGACAACCTGATCGTCCAGAAGATCGAAGCCAATCCCAAGGCCATCGGCATCTTCGGGTTCTCCTACCTCGAAGAGAACAAGGGCCGCCTCAAGGGCCTGACGATGAAGGGCATCGAGCCGACCTACGACACCATTTCGGATTTCAGCTACCCCGGCGCGCGTCCGCTCTACGTCTACGTGAAGAAGGCGCACCTGAAGGCAATTCCCGGATTGCAGGCTTTTGTCACCGAATGGTCAAAGCTGTGGGGCAAAGGTGGCGCGCTTGCCAAGCTTGGCATGGTGGTCGCACCTGACGATGTGCTTGCGAACAGCACGAAGGCTGTTAACGACCTGCCGGTCCTTGATGGTTCGCAGTTGAAGTAGTCAGTACGGAGAATTTCGGGGGTTATGTCGCCAGCCATTCTGTTTCTGCTCGCCCTCGGGTTGAGCCTTCTTGGCTGGCTGGCGGCACGCTCCCGTGCCTGGGCCTTTCGCCGCGCCGCGCCCGGCGCACGCCTGCATTCTCTCCCCAACTTTCATGCATGGTACGTCGCGCTGTGGATCGGCGTGCCTGCGGTGCTGTTTGCCCTCGCGTGGAACGGCATCAGCCCGGCGCTGATCACCGCACGCGTGATGGCCGATCCGGCCGCATCGGTGCTGCCCACTTTCGGCTTCGAACGCGAGACGTTGCTGGCCGAAGCCCGTGCCGTGGCCACCGGCGCCGCGTTCGGGGTGTTCAACGAAGATGCCCAGACACTGGTGGAACCCTATCGCGCGGCGATCACGTTCTACGAAGCGATCGGCATTGCCATCACGATCATCGTCGCCTTTGCCGGTGGCGCTTTTGCGTTCCTGCGTCTGAAACCCGATTTCACCGCCCGCACCCGGGTGGAACGCGCGGTCATGGCGCTGCTGATGATTGCCTCGCTGGTGGCGATCCTCACGACCGTTGGTATCATTGCCAGCCTTGTCTTTGAAACCGTGCGCTTTTTCGGCATGGTGTCACCAATAGACTTCCTGTTCGGTACGCACTGGTCGCCCGATCCGATGAGCGCGGGCGCGCCTGATGGCAACGATTATGGGGCGATCCCGCTGTTCTGGGGCACGATCTACATCGGCGCGATCATCGCCATGATCGTGGCGATCCCGTTGGGATTGATGAGCGCGATCTTCCTGACGCAATATGCCAGCAATTCCGTGCGCAAGGTGATGAAGCCCCTGCTCGAGATTCTCGCGGGCGTGCCGACCGTCGTCTATGGCTATTTCGCCGCGCTCACCGTCGCGCCGCTGGTCCGCGATGCCGCGCATGCCATCGGCATCTCCAGCGCCTCCACCGAAAGCGCGGTCGCGGCGGGTCTGGTCATGGGCGTGATGATCATCCCGTTCGTGTCCTCGATGGCCGACGATTCGATTGCCGCAGTGCCGCAGTCGCTGCGCGATGGCAGCCTGGCAATGGGCGCCACCACATCCGAAACGATCGGCAAGGTGCTGGTCCCCGCAGCCCTTCCCGGTATCGTCGCCGGCGTCATGCTCGCCATCAGCCGCGCCATTGGCGAGACGATGATCGTCGTCATGGCGGCAGGCGCCTCGGCCAATCTTACCGCCAACCCGTTCGAAAGCATGACCACGGTCACCTTCCAGATCGTGGCGATGCTCACCGGCGAAGGCAGCTTCGATCACCCCGCCACGCTTTCGGCCTTTGCGCTGGGCATGGTGCTGTTTCTTGTCACGCTGACGCTCAACTTCATCGCCCTGCGCGTGGTGAAGCGGTATCGCGAAGCCTATGACTGAGGCCACTCCCATGCCATCGGCAACCCCCTCGTTCGAAGAAATCCAGGCACGCCGCCGCACCATGATGGAAAGCGGGTTGGCCAAACGGAAATCCGCCGACCGCCGCTTTCGCTGGCTGGGCTTTGTCGCGGTATCGTTTTCCGCGCTGATGCTGATGTTGCTGCTGGTCAACATGGGGTCGGCCGGTTTTGCCGGTTTCCAGCGCAGCGAAGTGCGGTTTGACCTGCCGCTGGCAGGCGCCATGCAGATCGATGGGGAGCGCCTGACCCAGCCCGACCCGATTGGCGGGCTCGAACTGGCCGGGCTCGAAAAGGTCGTCGACAACGCCTCCCGCGCCGCGCTCGGCCCGGATGCCGACGATATCCTGGCCAACGGCGCCTGGCGCGAAGTGGCCGAACAACTGGTCGCCGATCCGGGCCTGCTGCAAGGCACGGTGAAGGTCTCCCTGCCGGCCAGCGATGCGCTGGCCCGCGCGATGCGGGGGGATGGTGACCCTGCGATGCAGCGGCTCGCGACCAAGCTCAAGGCAGACGGCATTCTGGTGCGCAAGTTCGACGCGGGCTTCCTCAGCCGCTCGGATGCCACCAGCCCGCAGTCCGTGGGGATCTGGGGCGCGCTCAAGGGCTCGATGCTGACGATGTTCGTCACGCTCGTCCTGGCCTTCCCGATCGGCGTGCTTTCCGCGCTCTACCTTGAAGAATACGCGCCCAAGAACCGCTGGACCGAGATTATCGAGATTTCGATCAACAACCTGGCGGCCGTCCCCTCGATCATCTTCGGCCTGCTCGGCCTTGCGGTGTTCCTCGCCCTGTTCCCCAACCTGCGCTCCGCCCCGCTGATCGGCGGGATGACGCTGGCGCTGATGACCATGCCGGTCATCGTGATATCGGGCCGCAACGCGATCAAGGCGGTGCCGCCCTCGATCCGCGATGCCGCGCTGGCCATCGGCGCAAGCAAGGTGCAGGTGGTGTTCAACCACGTGCTCCCCCTCGCCCTGCCCGGCATCCTTACCGGCACGATCATCGGCATGGCCCGCGCGCTGGGGGAAACCGCGCCGCTGCTGATGATCGGCATGCGCGCCTTTGTCGCCAGCCCGCCTTCGGGCTTCACCGCGCCGTCCAGCGTCCTGCCCGTGCAGATCTTCCTGTGGTCCGACGAGATCGACCGCGGTTTCATCGAACGCACCAGCGCAGCGATCGTGGTGCTGCTTGTCTTCCTGCTCCTGATGAACGGTCTTGCGATCTACTTGCGCAACCGCTTCGAACAACGGTGGTAACATGAACGCTGAAGCGATCCACACTGATCCACAGGGCCAGGAAAAGCCCTACTTCGACGCGCCCCTGAAGATGAGCGCGAAGAACGTGTCGGTGTTCTACGGTGAAAAGCGCGCGATCGACGATGTCTCGATCGAGATTCCGCAGCGCTACGTCACGGCCTTCATCGGCCCGTCGGGCTGCGGCAAGTCCACCTTCCTGCGCTCGTTGAACCGCATGAACGACACAATAGCCAATGCTCGCGTCGAAGGGGAAATCCTGCTCGACGGGCAGGATATCTACAAGTCCGGCATGGACGTGGTGCAATTGCGCGCCCGCGTGGGCATGGTGTTCCAGAAGCCCAACCCGTTCCCCAAATCGATCTATGACAACATCGCCTATGGCCCGAAGATCCACGGCATCACCGGCAGCAAGGCCGAACTTGATGAAATCGTGGAGCAATCCTTGCGTCGTGCGGGGCTGTGGGACGAAGTCAAGGACCGCCTGAGCGACAGCGGCACCGCGCTTTCGGGTGGGCAGCAGCAGCGCCTGTGCATCGCCCGCGCCGTGGCCGTCGATCCCGAGGTGATCCTGATGGACGAGCCGTGCTCGGCGCTCGACCCCATCGCCACCGCGCGGATCGAAGAACTGATCGACGAACTGCGCGGCCGCTACGCCATCGTCATCGTCACCCACTCGATGCAGCAGGCGGCGCGTGTTTCGCAACGTACGGCGTTCTTCCACCTTGGCAAGATCGTCGAATATGGCAAGACTTCGGACATCTTCACCAATCCGCGCGAAGAACGCACCAAGGACTACATCACCGGCCGCTACGGCTGAGCCACGGTAACGGAAAAAGAGGGACGACATTGTGGCCGAACATACCGTCAAGGCATTCGACGACGACATTACCCGGTTGCGCGGCCTTGTCGCGGAAATGGGCGGCCTGGCCGAGCTTTCGGTTTCCGAAGCGATGGACGCGCTGGTCCGCGGCGATCACGATCTTGCCGCCGGGGTGATCGCGCGCGACAAGCGTATCGACCAGCTCGAAGCCGAAGTCGACAAGCTGGCAATCCGCGTGCTGGCCCTGCGCGCGCCGATGGCGGACGATCTGCGCGAAGTCATCGCCGCGCTCAAGATTGCCGGCGTGATCGAACGTATCGGCGACTATGCCAAGAATATCGCCAAGCGCGTCGGCATCATCGAAGGGCGCAAGCGCTTCGAACCGCTGACCCTGCTGCCCGCGATGAACGATCTTGCCGCCGAGATGGTCCACGATGTGCTGACCGCCTTTGCCGCGCGCGACCCTGTCAGCGCCGCCGAAATCGTGCTGCGCGATGCCAAGGTCGATGCCTTCTACGATTCGATCTTCCGCAACTTCGTATCGTTCATGGTCGAAAATCCGGCCACGATCAGCAGCGCTGCGCAATTGCTGTTCGTGGCGCGCAACATCGAACGGATCGGCGATCACGCCACGAACATTGCCGAAATGGTGTACTATGCCGCGACTGGCGCAAACCTGCCCGAGCGCGAGGAAGTTGTTCCGCCTGCCTGACGTTGCTTTGGGCCTGACGTTGCTTTCGGCCTGATCGCTCTTTCCCGGGGTTCGTCATACGGCGGTAACAATGAGAGTGCTTTGGCAAGCTGACTGTCATGGAGGTTTGCGTGCCCGCTCCCAAGTTGCTGCTGGTTGAGGACGACACGGCTCTCGCCGAACTGGTCGAATACCGCTTTCGCGGCGAAGGCTACGATGTGCGCACCACCGACGATGGCGATGAAGCGCTGCTGCTCGCTGCCGAGGATGCGCCCGATCTGGTCCTGCTCGACTGGATGATCGGCGGCACCAGCGGAATCGAGGTTTGCCGTCGCCTGCGCCGCAACAAGGAAACGGCGCACGTCCCCATCATCATGCTTACCGCCCGGTCCGACGAGGAAGACCGCATTCGCGGCCTTGAGATCGGCGCGGATGATTATGTCACCAAGCCCTTCTCCCCGCGGGAACTGATTGCCCGGGTCGGCGCGGTCCTGCGCCGCGTGCGGCCCGCCCTGGCGGGAGAAACCATCACGGTCGGCGATCTCTCGCTGGATCCCACCGCACACCGCGTTTCGCGCCGTGGCACGCCGATGAAGGTCGAGCTGCTTGATGCGGTCTGGGGCAGCGGCAGCGATATCGAATTGCGCACCGTCGATGTTCACATTCGCCGGCTGCGTCAGGCGATCTCCATCCCCGGCGCTGCCGATCCGGTGCGCACCGTGCGGTCAGCGGGCTACGCGCTCGAAGGCGTCTGAAGGGTCACTTGTCGATCCGGACGAGCACAGCGTTGTAATCCAGACGGCCTGCCTCCTCAGTACACGGCCCGGTGCGCGCCAATACGCAGTACTGCTGTTCGAACAAGGGCTTGCGGGGCGACATGCACCCCTTGAAGCGATAGGCCAGAGGCACTTCGCGGATATGCTCGGCAGGCGCGACCACCACGTTGAAACGCCCTTGCGCCGCCTCTGCCTGGCCTTGTGCATCGCGACCATCGATCAGCAGCGTCTGCACATTGCGGTTCAGCACGGCGCGCGAAACGAACGGGACGTCACGGATGCGATAGGTGGCAACACCGCACAACCCGGGCTGGGCGCGCACCGTGCGCATGGCGCGCAGCGGGGCCTTGCCCACGCCCCAGTTGATGACGAAAGGCTCGGTCGCGGCAACCTGGACCGAGGCCGCAAGCCATAAGCCGGACAGCCCGATCAGCCCCCCTCGTCCCAATGCCTTGCCGCGCCATGCAGCGATGCGGGCCGCCAGATCGACAGACCCGATCGCCGCCAGCAGAACCAGCAGCAGAACGCCAAGGAGGATGAAGCGGTATTCCTTGTGCCCGATGGCCGAATGCACGGCGATCACGGCAAGTGCCGTCAGGGCCAGCATCGGATAGCGCCGCGCCCCGAACCACATCGCCGGCAGCAACACCACCGCGATATATTGCCATTCCCATGCCAGCACGCGCACATACCAGTCGGCGGTCTCCACGCCGAAGGCATGGCTGCGGTTGGCCACCACATTGGCAAACACGTTGTTGTAGATCCACAGCAGCGGCGCTTCGCCCATCGCCACACTGGCCAGCACATCGCACATCACGCCAGCGACTGCGCCCGCGATGAGCGGCGCCCAGGCCTTGCGAAACTCGAGGCGGCCCGTCCACAAGAAGGGGATGGCCAGCGCCGGTCCCAGCGGGAAGCGCATGATGAAGCCAAGGCCAAGCAGGAACGCGCCGAAAAACCCGTCCTTGCGATCGTTCGTGTCGCGAAACCGCACCAGCAGCGCAAGGCCGGGCAGGATTGCCGATACCGCCAAGGTATCGCTCGACGTGCGCGGTGCGAAATAGGCAAAGTCCACCCAGATCGCCGCCACGATGGCGGCCATGATGGCGTGGCGCCTGCTGATGCGCAGACCGAGCGACCACCCGGCCCAGACCGTGCCGAGCGAGGCCAGTGCCATCGTCAAGCGCGGCAGCACCAGATGCAGTTCACCTGCGGGATCGACGGCGTGGCCCAGCCAGACCGGAATCAACAGGATCAACGGGATCAGCCAGCTGCGGATGCCAAGGCGGATATCCCAGGTGCGGATCCAGTCTCCGGTCACCAATCCATAGGCAGGCTCGATGTACTGCCAGATCTCGTCGGCGTGATGGTAGACCGTGAACAGCGAAATCGGGATGCGGAACAGCAGCGCCAGCAGCAGGACCGCCGCCAGCACAGGGTCGATCCAGCGGCCCCTGCGTGGTGCAGCGCTGCCCGTTACGGCGTTCACGTCTTGTGCGAAAAGTACGTCGTGATGTCGAGATCGGCGACGGTAATCCACTCGTTCACATAGTTGGCATAGTAAAATGCAAAGAGCACGACCGCCAGGATGGTGGCGCGCTGGATGATCAGGCGCGGGCTGAAATTGCCCGGTGCGCTGTCGGCCTGGCCCGCCACCTTGGGCGCGCCAAGCTCATCATGTGTGCGGATGCCGAACGGCAGCACGAAAAACGCCGACATGACCCAGAACAGGCCGAAGATGGCGATGATGGAGGTGATCTTCATACAGCCTCAGCTTTCCCGCAGCATGACCTGCACGACCGGCTTCTTGCCCGACCAGCGCTGCCCGGTGCGGCGCACCGCCAGACGCACCGCTTCGGCAACCACTGTGCGATCCCGTTTGCGATCCCCCTTCAGGTTGCGCAGGGCTTCGGCCGTCTCGACCTTGGCATCGGCGATGAAGGCTTCCATGTCCTCGTCGAGCGGGATGCCGATCGCGGCAATCTCGACCTCGGAGGCCAGCACGCCATCCCGGCGCACGGCCAGTGCCGCCGTGATCAGGCCGTTCTGCGAAAGCTTGCGCCGGGCAACCACGCCCTCGCCATCGGCCGGAGCGATGATGTCGCCATCGAGGACAAGCCGGCCCGCGCGCTCTTCCGACAGCTTCTTCGGGCCATTGGGCGCAAGGCGGATCAGGTCGCCGTTCTTCTGCAGGATCGCCTTGGGGATGCCCTCGTCCAGACCCAGTTGCGCCTGTTCGGCCATGTGCCGGATTTCGCCGTGCACCGGCACCAGGATTTCCGGCCTGATCCAGTCATAAAGCGCAACCAGTTCAGGCCGGCCGGGATGGCCCGACACATGGATCATCGATTGCTTGTCGGTGACCAGCTTGACGCCCTTTTCCACCAGCGCGTTCTGGATGCGTCCGATGGCCAGTTCGTTGCCGGGAATCTGGCGGCTGGAAAACAGCACCACGTCGCCGCGCTCAAGCCGGATCGGATGCTGGTCGCCGGCAATGCGCGCCAGGGCCGCGCGCGCTTCGCCTTGCCCGCCGGTGGCCAGCACCAGCAATTCGCCGCGCGGCACGTCCATCGCATCGTCCATGTGGACCAGTTCGG
>JAPLPG010000265.1 GCA_026400375.1 Novosphingobium sp.
ACTCATGGCGGGATCGATTTTTTCGGTCTAGCCGGGGCCGTGGCCGATTATGCGGTCAAGTTCGGATCGGGCGAACGCGCCCGCGGCGGTTCGACGATCACCCAGCAGGTGGCCAAGAACATCCTGATTGGCGATGAATATTCGATCTCCCGTAAGCTCAAGGAAATGATCCTGGCGCGGCGCATCGAAGGCGTGCTGGAAAAGCAGCAGATCCTCGAACTGTACCTCAACGAAATCCCCCTCGGCCGCCAGAGTTTCGGGGTGCAGGCCGCGGCTCGCGCCTATTTTGACAAGGACGTGGGCGATCTGCAACTGCACGAGGCTGCGTTCCTTGCGATCCTGCCAAAAGCGCCTGAACGCTATGGCCGGGCCAAGTTTGAAGGGATGGCCATTGAACGGCGCAACTACGTGCTTGACCAGATGGTCAAGAACGGGTGGGCCACGCCGCAGGCAGCCGCCGCCGCACAGGCCATGCCTCTGGGGCTCAAGCCCCGCCGCGCTGAAAACTACACGGCAGACGCCGGCTATTTCCTTGAGGAAGTGCGGCGGGAACTGATCGACAAGTTCGGCGAGAAAGCCGAGAACGGGCCGAACAGCGTCTATGCTGGCGGCCTGTGGGTGCGCACTTCGCTCGACACGCAATTCCAGACCGCCGCCCAGAATTCCCTGCGCGCTGCGCTTGTGCGATATGCCGGTGGCAGGGGCTGGCACGGCCCGATTGCCAGGATCGATGTTGATGGTGATCGCTGGCAGACCGAACTGATCACCAGCAATATCTCGATCAGCTACCAGAACTGGCGCATCGGCGTGCTGCTGTCGCGGTCCGGCTCATCGGGCACGGTCGGGTTTTCCGATGGCGAGACGGCCTCTGCGGTCGGTCTGCCCGACGCGATCCGCCCGGGCGATGTTACCGCGCTCGCGCCGGTCAATGCCGGAACCTGGGCGGTGCGTACCGTGCCCGAAGTGTCGGGCGGCATGGTCGTGCAGGATCCGCAAAGCGGTCGGGTCCTGGCCATGCAGGGCGGCTTCGATGCGCGGCTCGGCTCGTTCAACCGTGCGACCCAGGCCAACCGGCAGCCGGGCTCGACGATCAAGCCGTTCGTCTATGCCACCGCGCTCGACAATGGCATGACTCCGGCGTCGCTCGTCGTCGATGGCACCTTCTGCGTCTACCAGGGCGCGGCGCTGGGCGAAAAGTGCTTCCGCAACTTCGGCAACGAAGGCGGATCGGGCAGCCACACCATGCGCTGGGACCTCGAACAGTCGCGCAACCTGATGACCGTGCGCGTGGCCAACGATGTCGGCATGGACAAGGTCGTGCGCACGATCGGCGCGGTCGGCATCGGGCGCTATGACCCTTACCTGTCGATGGCGCTGGGGGCAGGGGACACCACCGTCCTCAAGATGGTCAACGGCTATTCCGCGCTTGCCAACCAGGGGCGCCAGCATCCGCCAACGCTGATCGACTACGTGCAGGACCGCAACGGCAAGGTCATCGCCCGCGCCGACAACCGCCGCTGCGATGGCTGCTCGATGCCGCAATGGGACGGCAAGCCGATGCCGCGCTTCGCGCCGGGGGGCAAACAGGTCATGGACCCGCGCACCGCCTACCAGGTCGTCCACATGCTCGAAGGCGTCGTCGTGCGCGGCACGGCGGTGACCTTGCGCGATCTCAACCTCCCGCTGTTCGGCAAGACCGGCACTACCTCGGGCCCCACCAACGTGTGGTTCGTCGGCGGCTCGCCCGATGTCATCGCCGGCGTCTACATCGGCTACGACCAACCCCGCAGCCTCGGCGGATACGCGCAAGGGGGGCGGATTGCGGCGCCGGTGTTCAAGCAGTTTGTTCAGGAAACACGCACGCGGTGGAAGGATATTCCGTTCCGGGTTCCCGAAGGGGTGCGGATGGTCAAGATCGACCGCGTTTCGGGCAAGCGGGTGTTTGGCGGGACGCCGGAGAACGATGCCGCCAAGGCTTCGGTGATCTGGGAGGCGTTCAAGCCGGATACCGAGCCGCGCCGCACCGCGCGTGAGGGTGAAATGACTGCGAAACAAGCGGTTATCGACGCCCTGCGCCGCGCAAGGGGCGCGCGTGGCATCAGCGATGGCGGGGCTGACGATGCCCCGGTCGAGCAGGATTTCCTGGAGGAGCAGGGCGGAATCTACTGAGGCAACCGCCGAAGCGCCCTCCCTGTCCTGAAAGGCATTGGCACGCGGCTGCGGGTTCTGGTATCGACAAGACCATGAACAAGCCCCTGATCGCCGCTGCCGCTGCAGCCTTCGCCCTGGTCTCCGCTCCGGCATCGGCCGAACTTGCCAACGGGGCCAAGGCTCCGGTGTTCGAAGCCAAGGGCGCGCTGGCCGGAAAGCCGTTCTCGTTCTCGCTGGCCAATGCCTTGAAGAAGGGGCCGGTCGTGCTCTACTTCTACCCCAAGGCCTTTACGCAGGGCTGCACCCTGGAAGCCCACGCCTTTGCCGAGGCCAGCGACGATTTCAAGGCAGCAGGCGCCACGGTGGTCGGCATGTCGAACGACGATATCGCCACGCTCCAGAAGTTCTCGACCGAGGCCTGCCGCGACAAGTTTGCCGTAGCCGCCGCCACGCCGCAAGTGGTCAAGGCCTATGACGTCGCGCTCAAGGCCGTGGGCATCCCGACGGGGCTGACCAAGCGCACCAGCTACGTCATCGGCCAGAACGGCAAGATCGTGATGGTTCATTCCGACATGGATTACCGCGACCACGTGAAGCTGACCCTGGCCGCCGTGCGCAAGCTCAAGGGTTGATGGCGAAAGCCGAAGGTAATCCTGACGCGGAAGGGCCGAAACCTTCCCCGCTGCGACCAATCCCACCTTCGGTTCGTTAAGTCTCGCTCCCCTTCCTTGAGGGAGGGGGTGGGGGGTGGGTCCATGGCGCCGGCGGCCAAAGGTGATACGTTCGGCAAACCGAAACGCTTTTCACGCTTGGGCTTTACATGCCTGCCCGCTTCGCTAAGCGGCGCAGTTCGTTTTGCGTTTGATCGGAGTTGTGTGCATGCGTGCCGAAGGGCAGGCCCATATCGATCGCATCAAGGCCGCGCTGGCACTGGTGCGCAAGTTTCTCGACTGGGACCGCGCCGTGCGCCGCCTCGACGAGTTGAACGCGCGTGTCGAGGATCCGAAGCTGTGGGACGATCCCAAGAAGGCCGAGGAAGTGATGCGCGAGCGACGCAGGCTTGAGGCGTCGATCGGCACGGTGAACCAGATCGGGCAGGAAATGGCCGACGCGATCGAGTTCATCGAACTTGGCGAAATGGAGGGTGACGAGGCCACGGTTGGCGAAGGGCTGGCGACGCTGGCCGCGCTTGCCGATCGTGCCGACAACGACAAGGTGCAGGCGCTGCTTGCCGGCGAGGCCGACGCCAACAACTGCTTCCTTGAAGTTCACGCTGGCGCTGGCGGCACCGAAAGCCAGGACTGGGCCGAAATGTTGCAGCGCATGTACACGCGCTGGGCCGAGCGGCACGGGTACAAGGTGGAACTGGTCGATTATCACGCCGGCGAAGCCGCGGGCATCAAGAGCGCGACGCTGCTGATCAAGGGCGAGAACGCCTATGGCTATGCCAAGACCGAAAGCGGCGTGCACCGGCTGGTGCGGATCAGCCCCTATGACAGCTCGGCGCGGCGGCACACGTCGTTCAGCTCGGTCTGGGTCTATCCCGAAATCGATGACAACATCGAGGTCGAGATCAATCCTTCGGACCTGAAGATCGATACCTATCGCGCATCGGGGGCGGGCGGGCAGCACGTGAACACCACCGATTCGGCCGTGCGCATCACGCACGTTCCGACCGGGATCATCGTGGCCAGCCAGAACGACCGCAGCCAGCACAAGAACCGCGCCACTGCGATGGGCATGCTGAAGGCGCGCATCTATGAGGCCGAACTGGCCAAGCGCGAAGCGGCGGCCAGCGGCGAATATCAGGCCAAGACCGAGATTGGCTGGGGCCACCAGATCCGGTCCTACGTGCTGCAGCCCTATCAGCAGATCAAGGACCTGCGCACCGGCGTGGTTTCCACCAATCCGAGCGAAGTGCTGGATGGCGCGCTCGATCCGTTCATGGCCGCAGCGTTATCGCAGAAGGTGACGGGCGAGAAGGTGTCCGTGGAGGACGACGACTGATGCGCCGGGCTTCGGCCCCCGTCAGTTTCAGGCTAGCCAGTCTTGTGCCGGTGGCGCTGGCATCCTGCCTGTTTGCCTGCAAGCCGGTGGCGCACGCGGATCGTACCAGCAGTGGCGCAAAAGAGAGCCGGGCCGAAAGCGTCCGGGCTTTCCCGCGTGCGGACAGGCCGGTTTCGGCCATCGTCAGCAGCCAGTTTTCAAACGAGAGCGACCGCGACCGCCAGGGCGAGGCGGCCAAGGTGATGGAACTGGCCGGGATCGTGCCGGGCATGAGCGTGGCCGACATCGGCGCGGGCGAGGGGTATTACACTGTCCGTCTGGCCGAAAAGGTCGGGCCACGCGGGCGGGTGGTGGCGCAGGACATCGATGGCGATGCCTTGCGCCGGCTCGGCGCGCGCGTGGAACGCGACCGGCTGGAAAATGTTTCGATCAAGCCCGGTGCGCCGGACGACCCGCGCCTGCCCGAGCGCAGTTTCGACCGGAT
>JAPLPG010000305.1 GCA_026400375.1 Novosphingobium sp.
CCTGCGCGCGCACGCAGGCGGCGAAGTAGCGGAAGTGGTCGATGGCCAGCGGAATGTCGGCGGCGGTCGTCTCGCGGATCGGCTTGCCGTTGTCGATGGTCTCGACCATCGCCAGCAGATCGAGGTTGGCCTCCATCTTGTCGGCCACCTTGAGCAGGATGTTCGACCGCTCGGTGGTCGACGTACGCCCCCACGCATCCTTGGCGGCATGGGCGGCATCCAGCGCCAGTTCGATATCCTCGGCCGTGCCGCGCGCCACCTGGCACACGACCTGGCCGGTCACCGGCGAAACATTGTCGAAATACGCACCCTTGACCGGGGCAACCCACTTGCCGCCGATGAAGTTGTCGAATTTCTCGCGAATGAGCGAAACGCCAGTGAACTGGCTCAGGGCCTGCTGCAACATCCTCCGGTCCTTTCAGAAACCTGTTTTCAAGATCTGAAGGCAGTGTGCGCCCCGGAGGCGGCGACGCCAATTGTACCTTGGTCTCAAGAGGGAGCCTCAGCCGGCGGTCATGATCTCCCCCTCAGGCCATCGCCGCAAAACGATCGAGCGCCACCACCGGCTCGTCCGGCCAGCGGGAGATGACCAGCAGGCGCTTGTGGCCATGGCCGATCAGCAGTTCGTCGGTCACGCCCATGCCGCCGTGGAACTGGATCATTTCGTAGCCCAGCTGCACCCCTGCCTCGGCAATGAAGGCGCGCAGGCCCAGCACGGCGGACGCAAACTGGTCGGTGCGGTCGGAAACGATCGCCAGGTTCAGCAGGCCGCGCGCCTGCTCGATGGCGGTATACTGCGCCACCATGCGGTGCTGGATCGCCTGGAAACTGCCCAGCTTCGCCCCGAACTGCTGGCGCGTGCGCAAGTAATCCAGCGTCGCATCGAACAGCAGTTGCATGATGCCGATCGCTTCGGCCGACCGGGCCAGCGACGCCATCAGATCGTTTTCGATGATATCGCCCAGCGATCCGCCCAGACGGATGGCCGGTGCGCCGGTCAGCTCGAGCGAGACCGCCGCCGAGCCATCGGCCATGCGCCAGACGGTCGCCGACAGGCCCGGCGCATCGGCAGACACCAGGTAGAGTGCCACGCCATCGTCGCTGTAGGGCGTACCCTCTTCGCGCACGCTGACGATATAGCCATCAACCCCGGCCCCTGCCGGCACGCACGATTTCCGGCCGGTAAGATTGCCGTCCGCATCAGCGCGCGTCGCGATGCACGTGCGTCCGCCGCGCCCGCCGGGTTCGGCATGGGCCAGCGCGATGCGGCGCGTGCCCATCGCCAGCGGTTCCATCCACGCGGCCTTGACCGCATCGGGCGCAACCCGTTCCAGCAGCCGCGCGGCGGTCATCACGCATTCGATCAGCGGTTCGACCACCAGGCCCCTGCCCAGCGCCTCGAACACCGTGGCAACGGCCGTGGCATCCAGCGCCATGCCGCCGCTGTCGTGCGAGAGCGGCGCAGCGACCAGGCCCATGTCGGCCAGCATCGCCCACATGGCCGGTGAAAAGCCATGTTCGCACGCCAGATACCCGCGCCGCGCATCGAAATCGTACTGGTCGGCAACGAAACGCTCGGCCAGGGCCTTCAGCATTTCCTCGTCTTCGTTCAGGTCGAAATTCACGTTCCTCTCCTTGAACATGACCTCTACCACCGACAATGATGCCGCCACGCTGGGCAAAAGAATAGGCGATCTTGCCAATCGCTCGTTGTTTACAATCGCTGCGGCCGGTATGTGTCAGTCAACAATACAAGGAGAGGTTCGTGCAGCTTTCGGTCGAATGCATCGACGCAGTCCGGATCCTGAATCCGCAGGACGTGCGTCGTGCGGCCGAGGAACTGCACGCCATCGCCATGACCGTGGGGATGCGCCCCGCCCCCGCGCACGACATTGCCGACAAGCGCACGCCGGTCGATGTCGATGGCAACATCCTGGCGCGCGACGTGTTCGGGTGGAACGATGAAAAGGTGTGGTGGCGCAATTCGCGCATCGCGCTCGATTCGCCGATCACATCGGCCTGCCGGTTTGAAAGCGCGCCGTTCTGGGTCAATGCCAAGGGCTTTCACACCCGCCACCCCAACCATTACCTGTCGGCCATCGATCTGACCAACTTCGAAACCCGCGCCATGACCCGCTGCGCGATCGTCGTGCCGGTGCACCTGCCGTTCGGGCAGATCGGCGCGGTCAGCTTCAACCCGGTCGACCCCGAAGTGACCGAGCTTGAGGACATGTTCCTCGAGATCGGCGATGCGCTGGGCATCTATGCGCGCACCTTCATCTCCAGCTACGTGCAGGTCATGGGCTCGGCCCAGGCGCTCCCCTCGGGCTCGCGCCTGTCCAAGCGCGAGGTCGAATGCCTGCGCTGGGCCGCCATCGGCAAGACCGATCTCGAAATCTCGATGATCATGAGCCGCAGCCGCGCCACCGTGCGCTTCCACATCCACAACGCCTCGATGAAGCTCAACGCCGTCAACCGCAGCCAGACCGTGTTCAAGGCCGCGCAGCTCGGCTACATCTCGCTCAACACCTGATCTGCGGGCAATCCGACGAGTCTCGCTCCCCTCCTCAAGGGACGGGGTGGGCGCGGGTGTGCGGCTGTCGCGTTTCCCAACCACACACCCACCACCTGACAAAAGGTACAACCCTAGCGGTTTGGAGAGTCGGCAAAGTGGCATCGGCAGTGGCTTAAGGGGTCGCATAAGGGATTCGCTTCGGATCGGGAGAATGATGCAGCGCACAGGGCACGCCATTGCAGAGGGATTGTTTACCGACGAAGCCGAACCCCGGCTGATCGGCGGGCAGGACCGTGACAGCGGGCGGATCGTGTTCCCCTGCCCGCCCGGCGATCGCTTCACGCCCGTGCCCCTTTCGCGCACCGGCACCCTGTGGTCGTTCACGATCCAGCGCTATCGCCCCAAGTCCCCGCCCTATGCAGGGCCCGAAGCGTTCCGGCCCTGGGCGGTCGGCTATGTCGAACTGCCGGGGCAGGTGATCGTCGAAAGCCGCCTCGCCAACGTTGAATTCGCTGATATCCGCATCGGCATGCCGCTGGAGATGACGCTGATCCCGCTCGATCCTGATGCGCCCGAACCGGTGCTGATCCACGCCTTCCAGCCAGCGACCGGCCCAGCCACGGGAGTTTCCGCATGACCGCTGGATCGAATGGAGATGTCTGCATCGTCGGCATCGGCATCCACCCCTTTGGCCGCACCGATGCGCTGTCGGGCCTCGATCAGGGCGTGTTCGCGGTTCGCGCCGCGCTGGCCGATGCCGGGATCGAATGGCCGGACGTGCAATTCGCCTATGGCGGATCGGATGCGGCGGGCAATCCCGATACGATAGTCGATCGCCTTGGGCTGACCGGCGTGCAGTTCATCAACGTGCGCAATGGCTGCGCTGCGGGCGGGTCGGCGCTGTTCTCGGCGCAGATGGCGATCAAGTCGGGCGAATTCGACATCGGCATGGCGGTCGGCTTCGACAAGCATCCGCGCGGCGCGTTCAATGCCCTGCCGGCCGAATACAATCTGCCGGACTGGTACGGCGATGCCGGGTACATGATCACCACCCAGTTCTTTGCCAACAAGATCACGCGGTACATGCACGAACACGGCATCAGCCAGACCGCGCTGGCCCGCGTGGCCAACAAGGCGTTCCGCAACGCCGTGCACGCCCCCCACGCCTGGCGCCGCGAACCGGTCGATATCCAGACCATCCTCGATGCGCCGCTGGTGTCCGATCCTTATACCAAGTACATGTTCTGCTCCCCGGCAGAGGGCGGCGTGGCGCTGATCCTGGCCAGCGAGAAGAAGGCGCGCGAACTGGGCAAGCCGCTGATCCGGCTCAAGGCGGCGGCAATGCGCACCCGTCCCCCCGGCAGTTTCGAGGTTTTCGCCCCGTCGATCGATATCGGCGGCGGCACCGCCACGGCCACGCGCATCGCCAGCGCCGATGCCTTCCGCATGGCCGGGATCGGGCCGGAAGACATTGCCGTGGCGCAGCTTCAGGATACCGAGGCCGGGGCCGAGATCATGCACATGGCCGAAAACGGCTTCTGTGCCGATGGCGATCAGGAACGCTGGCTGGCAGAAGGCCTCACCGAAATCGGCGGCAGGCTGCCGGTCAACACCGATGGCGGGTGCCTTGCCTGTGGCGAGCCGATCGGCGCGTCGGGCCTGCGCCAGGTCTTCGAAAACGTTGTGCAGTTGCGCGGGCATGGCGGCGGACGCCAGGTTCCGGGCGATCCCAAAACCGCTTATACCCATGTCTATGGCGCGCCGGGCGTTTCGGCCGTCACCATCCTGGAACGCTGACAGAGCCCAATGGATATCGATCTTTCCCCCGAAGAACTGGCTTTCCGCGACGAAGTGCGTGCGTTTCTGGCGGCCAACCTGCCCTCTGAAATCAAGGATGGCGCGGCCGCATCGCCCACGGTGTTCGTCGAACCCGACATCGGCCAGCGCTGGAACGCGATCCTCAACGAAAAGGGCTGGCTCGGCTATCAATGGCCGGTCGAAGTCGGCGGCACCGGCTGGACACCGGTCCAGCGCTACATCTTCGAAAAGGAATGCGCGCTGGCCGGCGCGCCCAATCTCACCGTGCTGGCGCTGAAGCTCGTGGCGCCGGTGATCTACACCTTCGGCACGCCGGAACAGAAGGCCAAGTACCTGCCCCGCATCCTGTCGGGCGAGGATTACTGGTGCCAGGGCTTTTCCGAACCCGGCAGCGGATCGGATCTGGCCAGCCTGCAATGCCGCGCCACGCTGTCGGAAGACGGCACGCACTACCGGCTCAACGGCTCGAAGATCTGGACCACGCACGCCCACTGGTCGAACAAGATGTTCGCGCTGGTCCGCACCGATACCGCCGGCAAGAAGCAGGCCGGCATCTCGTTCCTGCTGGTCGACATGACCCAGCCCGGCATCACCGTCCGCCCCCTGCTGACGCTGGCCGGCGATCACGAGGTCAACCAGGTCTTCCTCGAAGACGTGATCGTGCCGGTCGAAGATCGCGTGGCCGAAGAGGGCGATGGCTGGAAACTCGCCAAGTTCCTGCTTGAAAACGAACGCGGCGGATCGTGCCATTCGCCCAAGCTCGCCTACGATCTCACCCAGATCGAGGAAGGCGCGGCGCAGGAACCCGATGGCTGCGGCGGCACGCTTGCCGGCGATCCCGAATGGAAGCGCCGCGTCGCCCGCGTGCGCCTCGGCATCCAGTCGCTCGAGATGATCGAACTCAAGATCCTGTCCGAGGTGGCCAAGGGCCGCGCGCCCGGCCCGCAGACGTCGCTGTGCAAGCTGCTGGCCTCCAACTTGCGCCAGGATGTCGATCTGCTGGCGGTGGATCTCTATGGCCCGGCCGGCCTGCAACTCGATGTCGCGCGGCCGCTCTATGGCGGCAACGCCCCGGCACCGGTCCATTCAAAGGCGGCGCAAGTCGCCTCGGCCCGCTACCTCAACAGCCGCGCATGGACCATTTTCGGCGGAACCAACGAAGTGCAGTCGGGCATCATCGCCCGGACTGTGCTCGGACTATAAAAGGGAAGATCAGGATGCAGCTGAGCCGCGAGGCGCTATTGCGCGCCTATCGCCAGATGAAGGTGATCCGCGAATTCGAGGAACGCCTCCACGTCGATATCCAGACCGGCGAGATCGCCGGATTCACGCACCTCTACTGCGGGCAGGAAGCCGTTGCGGTGGGCGTGTGCGAACACCTTTCGGTCGAGGACAAGATCGTCTCCACCCATCGCGGCCACGGCCACTGCCTGGCCAAGGGCTGCGATGTGAACGGCATGATGAAGGAAATCTGGGGCAGCCGCGAAGGCCTGTGCAAGGGCAAGGGCGGATCGATGCACATCGCCGATGTCGACAAGGGCATGCTCGGCGCCAACGGCATCGTCGGCGCGGGCGCTCCGATTGCGGTCGGTGCAGGCATCGCTGCCAAGATCGATGGCAAGGGCCATGTCGCCATCACCTTCTCGGGCGATGGCGCGTGCAACCAGGGCACCACGTTCGAAGCGATGAACATGGCCGTGGTCACCAAGGCCGCCACGATCTTCGTGTTCGAAAACAACCATTATTCCGAACATACCGGGTTCGAATACGCGGTCGGCACCAACAAGGACATCGCCAGCCGCGCCGAAGCCTTCGGCATGAAGGTGTGGCGCGGTGACGGGACCGACTTCTTCTCGGTCTATGAAACCATGCGCGAAGTGCTCGATTACGTGCGCGTCCCCGGCAATGGCCCGGCGGCGGTCGAATTCGATACCGAACGCTTCTTCGGCCACTTCGAAGGCGATCCGCAGCGCTATCGCGGCCCCGGCGAACTGGACCGCATCCGCGAGATGCGCGATTGCCTGAAGAATTTCCGCAAGTCGGTCATCGATGCCGGCCTGCTCGAACACGCCGATATCGATGCGCTCGATGCCGAAGTGCTTGAAGCGATCGAGGAATCCGTCCGGCAGGCCAAGGCCGCAGACCGGCCCACCGCCGAAGACGTCCTGACCGACGTCTATATCTCGTACTGAGCCGGGGAGCGGACAAATGGCAAAAATGATGTACCGCGACGCTGTCGTCAGCACGATCGCAGAGGAAATGGCGCGCGACGAAAACGTCGTGTGCCTTGGCGAAGACATTGTCGGCGGCATGGGCACGCCGGGCGGCCCCGAGGCCATCGGCGGCATCTGGTCCACGTCCACCGGCCTGTTCGGAAAGTTCGGCGCGGACCGCGTGATCGACACGCCGATTTCCGAAAGCGCGATCATGGGCGCGGCTGCCGGCCTTGCGCTGTCGGGCAAGCGGCCGATTGCCGAGCTGATGTTTGCCGATTTCATCGGCGTCTCGCTCGACCAGATCTGGAACCAGCTGGCCAAGTTCCGCTACATGTTCGGCGGCAAGACCAAGTGCCCGGCGGTGATCCGCATGGCCTATGGCGCAGGCTACAATGCCGCCGCGCAGCACAGCCAGGCGGTCCACCAGATCCTCACCGGCATGCCCGGCCTCAAGGTCGTCATGCCCACCACGCCCGATGACGTGAAGGGCCTGCTGCGCACCGCGATCCGCGATGATGATCCGGTGATCTTCCTTGAACACAAGGCGCTCTACGGGGTGAAGGGCGAAGTCTCCGACGATCCCGATTACATGATCCCGTTCGGCCACGCCCGCCTGTCGCGCGCCGGGCAGGACGTGACCATCGTCTCGACCGGCCTGCTGCTCGGCTTCTGCGAAGCGGTGGCCGACAAGCTCGCCGCCGAAGGCATCGGCTGCGACGTCATCGACTTGCGCACCACCAGCCCGCTCGATGAAGAAACGATCCTCGATTCGGTCGAAGTGACCGGGCGCCTGATCGTCGTCGACGAAGCGCCGCCGCGCTGCAGCCTTGGTGCCGATATCTGCGCGCTGGTTGCCGAAAAGGCCTTCGCCAGCCTCAAGGCCCCGCCGCTGTCGGTCAACCCGCCGCACACCCCCGTCCCGTTCGCGCGCGAGCTGGAAACCGCCTACCTCCCCTCGGTCGACAAGATCGAAGCGGCGGTGCGCAAGGTTCTCTCTTACCGTTGAGGCGCCGCGACATGGCCAATATCAAGCCGTTCTGCATGCCCAAATGGGGCATCGAAATGACCGAGGGGACCATCGCCGAGTGGATGGTCAAGGAAGGCGAGGCCTTTGCCAAGGGCCAGCTGCTGTGCCTGATCGAAACCGACAAGATCACCAACGAGGTCGAAGCCGAATACGACGCAGTGCTCAAGCGCCTGCTGACGCCCGCCAGCGAGGAGGCGCACCCGGTGGGCGCGCTGCTGGCGGTCTTCGCCGATGCCGATACGCCCGACGCCGAAATTGACGCCTTCATCGCCGCCTTCAAGCCCGCCGAAACCTCGGTCGCGGCCAAGGGCGGTGGCGCCGCGCCTGCCCCGGCGCCCGCCTCTGCACCGGCAGCCGCGCCAGCGACACCGGCGCGCGAACCGAAGAAGATCGTCACCAACCGCGCGATAAGCCCGGAAGCGCTGAAGCTGGCCGAAGCCGAAGGCGTGGACATCGAACCGATCACCGGATCGGGCCGCAACGGCCGCATCACCTATCAGGATGTGGTTCAGGCCCTGCGCCCGGAACGCGCCGCCTCGTTCAAGGGCACGGCGCAACTGGTTGCAGACACGCCCGAAGCCTTCGCCTCCCCCCTCGCCCGCCGCATCGCGGCGCAGCACGGCATTGCGCTGTCGGGGATCACCGGAACCGGCCCGCGCGGGCGCATTTCCAAGGCCGATGTGCTGGCGCTGGTCAAGCCGACCACGGCGGCCCCTGCCGTCGCTTTCGGAGCGCCGTTCGAACTGGTGGCCAACGAGCCAAGCGTCCAGCCCTTCGACAAGGTGCGCAAGGTCGTCGCCCGCCGCCTGACCGAGGCCAAGCAGACCATCCCGCACTTCTACCTGCGCGTATCGGCCAGCGTCGATGCGCTGATGGACTTGCGCAAGACCGCCAATCTCGTGCTGGGCACGAAAGCCTCGATCAACGACTACATCGTCAAGGCCGTGGCGCTGGCGCTGGTCCGTCACCCGGATGTGAACGTGCAGGTGCATGGCGATGCCGTGCATTCGTTCCCCCATGCCGACGTGGCGATTGCCGTGGCCAGCCCCAAGGGCCTCGTCACGCCGATCGTCCGCCAGGCAGATCGCATGCACATCGCCCAGATCGCGGCGACCACCCGCGCGCTGATCGACAAGGCGCAAGCCGGCAAGCTGGGCTTCGAGGACATGGACGGCGGCACCTTCTCGGTCTCCAACCTCGGCATGTTCGGGATTGAACAGTTCGATGCGATCATCAATCCGCCACAGGGCGCGATCCTGGCCGTGGGCGGCGCAAACCGCGTGGCGGTAGAGACGGCCAGCGGCGACATTGCCTTCGAAACCCGCATCCAGCTGACCATGTCGGTCGATCATCGGGCCATCGATGGCGCGGCGGGCGCGCAGTTCCTGCAGACGCTCAAGGGCCTGCTCGAAGCCCCGGAAGGCCTCTTCGCATGACCCGCGCGATCACCCGGCTGGGCCCGGTCGGCCAGCTCGCCTATCTGCCGCAGGATTTTGATGCTGCGGTCAGGTACTGGACCGAAACGATGGGCGTCGGCCCGTTCTACCTGATGGAGAACGTCGCGCTCGGCGATTGCAAGTACAAGGGCGTGCCCACGGCTGCGGTCTTCTCCATCGCCATCGCCTATTGGGGCGATGTGCAGATCGAACTGATCCGCCCGGAGAACACCGAACCGTCGATCTACACCGGCGAATACGCGGTGACCGACAGCCTGCACCACATCTGCATCTTCGTCGATTCCATCGCCGAAGCCCGCGCCGCCTGTGCGCAAGCGGGCGCGGAGATCCTCGTCGAGGGCAAGGTGGGAGCCGACGGCGAGGTGATCTACGTTGATCCCGGCGCCAGGAACGGCGGAGGGGGCCCCGGCCATGTCATCGAACTGCTGCAGAACATGACCGGCGCCGACGCGATCTTCGAGATGATCAAGGCCGCGTCCCGCGATTGGGACGGCACGGAACCCTTGCGCAAGCTATAATCGGACAGAATTTCCCGAACCGCGCCCGGTACAGCGAACCATCGCCGTGCCGGGCGCAGTCGCGTTCGTGAAACGCGCCGCCCGGCGGCGGGCTTCCCAGGGGGGTGCCCCGTTGGAACGGCATACGGCCCCGGCTCGTTACCGTCCCTTCGGACCATCGGTTTCACGTTCAACAGGAGGCGCAATGCCCGCCCTGATCCAGACCATGCCCCCTGCCCTGTGGACGCTCGCCACCGCGCTCGCCGTCGTCGTGGCGGCCATCGCGCTGCAACGGATTGCGCTGTGGGCCGCGCGCCGCGCCGTGCTGCGCTCGCGCGATACCGTTGACGACAGGATCGTCGAAAGGCTGCGCCGCCCGATGTTCTGGCTGGTCATCGCCGTCGCGCTGTCGGCCATTCGGCCGGTAATCGATCCGCCCCCCGCCGTGGGCAAGCTCTGGGCGGGCCTTGCCGGCCTGCTGGTCCCGGCCCTGATCGGATGGCTGGTCATCGCCCTGCTCGGCGCAGCGGCCGATTTCGTCAAGGCCCGCGCCGATGTTACCGCGCCCGACAATCTGCGGGCGCGCAGGCGGCGCACCCGCGTCGATATCCTCAATCACGTCAGCGTGTTCGCAGTGCTGCTCGCCACGTTCTGCATCATGCTGATGAGCATCCCCAGCGTGCGCAACGTCGGCGTCACCCTGATCGCATCGGCGGGCCTTGCCGCTCTGGCCGTGGGCGCAGCGGCCCAGCCTGCGCTCAAAAACCTGATCGGCGGGCTGCAGATGGCCTTCACCGAACCGATCCGCATCGATGACGTGGTGGTCATCGAAGGCGAATGGGGCCGCATCGAACAGATCTATCTCACCTACGTCATCGTCAAGATCTGGGACGAGCGGCGGCTGGTGGTCCCGGTCACCAAGTTCCTCGAAAGCAGCTTCCAGAACTGGACGCGCGAAACCAGCGCGATCATGGGCAGCGTCATCTGGCACTTCGATCCGGCCACCGATGTTGCGGCCTTGCGCACTGCGGTTCAGGATCTGGTGACCCGCAACCCGCGGTGGGACGGGCGCTTCTGGAACCTGCAGGTCACCGATACCGCGCCCGAGGCGATAGAAGTCCGCGCGCTGATGACCGCGCGCGATGCCTCTACCGCCTTCGACCTGCGCTGCGATGTTCGCGAAGGCCTGCTGGCCCATGTGCGCGCGCAGATGCCCGCAGCCCTCGTGACCTATCGCCACACACCGGCGCCTCGCCAAAGTGACTCGACCTTGAGCCACCAAACCGTCTTCCCGGCGTGATTCGCGCCGACAATTGCACGGCCGCATCCTCTTGCACTATTTGCTGGACACTATTGTGTCTTCAATTGCGTAGTTGAACGAAATCGGTTAACCACGGCGCGGATTACCTTCAAAAAGGCGCGCCATGTCTGATCCGAATTCAATAGTCAGCCAGATCGGCGATCTTGCCTCAGCGGGCGAGAAGATGATTGAGCGTCTGCGGCGCAAGGCCTTCCTGCCAGACAGCCGCAAGGGACTCAATGTCCGGATCGGCATTGCCGATGCCGCACAGCTGCTCGGCTGCTCCACCAACCGCATCCGCATGGCCGAAGACGATGGCCGCCTGCCCCCTCCCCCCGCGGGTGAAAACGGGCGGCGTCTGGGTTATTCGATGGACGAGCTGATGCACATGCGCGAAGTGCTGGGCGCCTCCCCTGCCCGCGCCCCGCTCGACACCCCGGCGATCATCGCCGTGCAGAACTTCAAGGGGGGGGTGGGCAAGTCGACCGTGACCACGCACCTTTCGCACTACTTCGCGGCGCAGGGTTA
>JAPLPG010000227.1 GCA_026400375.1 Novosphingobium sp.
GCCGGGGGCAGCGGCAGCCAGCAGCAGCGCCAGCGGCGCCAGCCCGGCGATCAGCAGGACCGCGCGGCCGGTGGGCAGCAAGGTCGGTGGTGCCTTCAACGCGGGGCTTCCGTGCTTTCCACCAGTGCAGCGACGATGGCTTCGATCTGCTTGCCTTCGATCTCTGCCGCCGGGCTGAGCATCAGGCGGTGGCGCAGGACGGCGGTGGCCAGCGCCTTCACGTCGTCCGGGATCACGTATTCGCGGCCATCCAGCGCGGCGCGGGCGCGCGCGGCACCTGCCAGCAGCACGGCGGCGCGCGGGCTGGCGCCAACCACCAGATCGCCGCTTTCGCGCGTGGCGCGAACGAGGCGGACGACGTAATCGACAACGGATTCGGCCATGGTCACGGCGGCAACGGCGGCTTGTGCCGCTTTCAGCTGCGCGGCATCGGTCACGGCCACGACGCCCAGATCTGCAGGCCTTGGCGCGCCGCGGCCTTCGCCATAGCGGGTGACGATGCGCGCTTCTTCCTCGGCCGAAGGGTATTCGACCAGCAGTTTGAACAGGAAGCGGTCAAGCTGCGCTTCGGGCAGGGGATAGACGCCCTGGCTCTCGATCGGGTTCTGCGTGGCGACGACCATGAAGCGGTCCGACAGGGCATGGGCCTGCCCATCCAGCGTCACGCGGCGTTCCTGCATCGCTTCGAGCAATGCGGCCTGCGTCTTGGGCGGGGTGCGGTTGATCTCGTCGGCCAGCAGCAGTTCGTGGAAGATCGGCCCGCGCGTCAGCGTGAATTGGCTGGTCTGGAAGTTGAACAGGTTGGAGCCGAGGATATCGCCCGGCATCAGATCGGGGGTGAACTGGATGCGGCCGAAGTCCAGCCCCAGCGCTGCGGCGAAGGTTTGCGCAAGGAACGTCTTGGCGGTTCCGGGCGGGCCTTCAAGCAGGACATGGCCGCCGGCAAAGAGCGCGACGAGGAGATGGTCGAGCACCGGTTCCTGCCCTACCACCGCCTTGCCGACCTCGGCCCGGATGGCGGCAGACAGCGCGCCAAGATCGGCCAGGGTCATCTCGGGTGTCTCTGGGTTCACTTCAGGAGCCTTTCTATCTGTTGCAGCACCAGCGCACGCCGGGTCACGTCATGGGGTTTGCGTGCATCGCGCAAATGGCGAGCGGCGCTGGAAAACGGGGGGCCGGGAATGGCGAGCCGTTGCTGCGCGACATCGATCTGGCGTTCGACCTCGTCGGCTGGCAAGCCCCTTGGCAGGCCCAGGGCCAGCGCAATCCGTTCGCGCGCAGCATCGGCATAGGGCGCCGCGGCAAGGTGGACGCGTCCGGCGCGGCGGATCAGCCCTGCGGCATTGGCGACCAGCGCGGCCTTGCCCATCGCGATTTCCGGCCCGCCCTGCAGCGCCGGGCCGAAGCGGTGCAGCGCCCGCCACGCCACGGCCAGCGCAGCCAGGAACAGACAGATCGTGGCGGCCAGGAACGGCGGTTCGAACGCCAGCGTCAGCAGGTTGCGGCTGGCACCAAAGCCATTGAATGTCATGTCGAAAGCAATGGGCTGCGCGCGATTGTCGGCCGTGGCGAGCACCAGATCGCGGGCCAGCAGCGCGGTGTCGCGGTCCGCCAGGCCCCAGTTGTCCAGCAGATCGGGTTCGAACACCAGCACCACCGGATAGCTGTCCTCGTCGTCTCCGCCATAATCGGGGTCGATCCCGGCCAGATCGTTGAGCGCCGGATAATAGCCATCGTCGTCCAGCCAGGCGGCGAGTATCCTGCCATTCCCGGCGTTGATGATCGGCACCAGCCCCTTGCCCGATCCGCTTTCCACCAGCGCATCATCGGGCAGCTTCCCGCGCCGCTCCCTTCCGGTGCGGTCCGTGACGCGCCAGCCCCCGGCCTTCCCGGTCCTTGCGTCGCTCACCTCGACCGTGACATCATCGGCAAAGCCCTGCCATTGCGGCGTCGTGGCCGATACGATCTGCACCCAGCCCTGCTTGGCCTTGGTCGATTCGGCAGCCGTGGCAAACCACTTGGGCGCCACGATCAGCGTCGGGCCGACATAGCGCCGGGCTTCGACGATCTTGGCAATGTCCTTGCCCTCGGCCCCGACGGGCGGGGTCAGGATCAGCAGGCCGGGCGTGACTTCGATGGTCTGGCGGTTGCGCAGGCGCTGCACGTCCAGCCCTTCGGCTTCGAGCATGCGGGCAAGTCCGGCAAAGCCCGTCAGCCCCTTGCCGCCGACATGGGCGCCGCCGTTGTTGCCGCTGCCGCCGGTATTGTTGCCGAGGAACCACAGCAGCGCCACGAAGGCCAGCGCGCCGACCAGCAACATGCCGACGACGGTTCCGCGCGAAAATGGCGAGGGTGCGGCGCTCATCCTGTTCGGCCCAGCGGTTCCAGCGCAAAGCGGGCATAGGCCGCGCGCGCCGTCGACCAATCCTCGGCTGCCAGCGGGCGCAGCGCATAACGGGCGCGCTCGACCAACGCCGAAATCGTGCCAAACGCGGTGCGCGCCTCTGCCGGCAGGGCGCCGATCGCACCGATTTCGCGCGCGGTGCTGGCAGGGGTCAGCCAATCGGGCCGCGCGCGGGCGATCTGGCCGACACTGCGCTGGAGCAGCAGGTGCGCGGCCTCGCCGAACAGGCCTTGCGCGGCGAGCCGGTCGGCATCCTCGAGCAGCGCCAGCGCTTCCTCGCGCGGGGGCGTCCAATCAGGCGCGGGCGCCCTGGCGCGGTTGCCGCGTGCCAGCCACAGCGGCCAGAGCAGCGACCAGGCAATCCACGCAAAGCCGAGGGCCGCGCCGATCATAAGCCCCATTTCGATCACGCTCCAGCTTCCGCCGAGCAGCTTGCCCAAGGGCTTGAGCAGCCATTCAAGCCATTCGCCGATGGCCTTGAGCCATTCAGGGGCCACGCGGGGCGGATCGGGCGGAACCGGGGCAAACTGGATGTCGGCCGATTCGCGCAAGGAGCGCCACGCTGCGTGAGCAGCAGCAGTATCGCCTGTCGAATTTGCCGCTGCCGGTGCCGTCACCCCTGCAACCTTGCACGCGCGCGGGGATGGTTCAAGCGCAACTCGCTCCGCCCGCCATGCCCGAAAGGGGTCAGCCCCGGATACGTTCCATCGGGTAGGTGCCGAGCATGCGCAGGTCCTTGGCAAAGAAGCCAAGCTCTTCGAACGCCAGATCCACGGCGCGTTCTCCCGGCGCGCCGACGATATCGGCGAAGAATTCGGTCGCGGCAAAGCTGGCCCCGCGCTGGTAGCTTTCCAGCTTGGTCATGTTCACGCCGTTCGTGGCAAAACCGCCCAGCGCCTTGTAGAGTGCGGCCGGAATATTGCGCACTTCGAACACGAACGTGGTCATGGCAGGCCCGGCGATGGTCGCCGGATCGAGCGGGGTCTTCGACAGGATCACGAAGCGCGTGGTATTGTCGTGCGCATCCTCGACATTGTCGGCGATCACCTTCAGCCCGTAGAGTTCGGCCGCGATGCGCGGGGCCAGCGCGGCCACCGCAGGATCGCCCAGTTCCGCCACGAAGGCCGCGGCGCCCGCGGTATCGGGATAGCTCATCGGCACGATGCCCCGGGTCCGCAGATAGAGCCGCGACTGGCCGAGCGCCTGCGGATGGCTGTAGGCGGCGGTGAAAGGCCCGTCGCCCATGGCCATCAGGCTGGCGGTGATGCCGAGGAAATGTTCGCCGACGATCGACAGCCCGCTTTCCGGCAGGAGAAAATGGATATCCGCCACGCGCCCGTGCTGCGAATTCTCGATCGGGATGATCGCGCAGGCCGCGCGGCCTTCCTTGACCGCATCCAGCGCATCTTCGAAGGAGAAGCAGGGCAGGGGCAGGCAATCGGGCAAGGCCTCCATCGCCGCGCGATGCGAATTGGCGCCGGGCGCGCCCTGAAACGACACCGCGCGCGCCGGATCGGCAGCGGCGGCTGCAGCCATCTTTTCGACAAGGGCGAGCGCGGGGGCGGGATAGCTCTGCATGACGCCAGCGCGTTAGGCTGCTGCGCTCCTGCGGGCAAGTGGCAACGATTTTTGTGGGCTTTTTGGGAGTCAAAGCGACTTGCGCTGCGGCATGGCGCTGACTAGAGGGTCGCTCAACTCGCGCGGGTGTCGGCAAGGTGTCGGCGTGCGCCATTGGGGTTCTTAAATGGACGATCGTTTCAATACCATCGCCGGTTGGGGCTTGTTCGGGGGCATCGTGGCTCTGGGGCTGTCCAGCCTGTCAGGTCATTACTTTCTGGCCGACAAGAAGCATCGTCCTGAAAAGATGGGCTATGCGATTGAAGGCGTGGTGGAAGAAGCTGCGGCCGGTGCCGAAGCCGAACTGCCGCTGCCGAATCTGCTGGCCGCTGGCGACGTGGCAGCGGGTGAGGCCATCTTTGCCAAGTGCAAGGCCTGCCACACCCCCAACCAGGGCGGCGCCAACGGCATCGGTCCCAACCTTTACGGCATCGTGGGCAAGCCGGTGGGCAAGCATGCCGCCGGATTTGCCTATTCGGCCGACCTTGCCGGCCATGGCGGCACCTGGGATTTCGCCACGCTCGACCAGTGGCTGAAGAACCCCAAGGCCTTTGCCGCCGGCACCAAGATGTCGTTCGCAGGCCTTCCCAAGGGCCAGGACCGCGCCAACGTCATTCTCTATCTCAACTCGCTTGGTTCGAACCTGCCGCTGCCCGCCGCCGAAGCAGCGCCTGCTGCCGACGCTCCGGCCGATGCAGCCGCCAGCGAAGCAGCGCCCGATGCTGCGGCCAGCGAAGCTGCACCCGCAGCCTGATCGCGGCATAAGCAAACGAAAAAGGGGCGCGCGGACATCTGGTCCGCGCGCCCTTTTTCATGCCTGCCAAGGCACTTGCCGCGATCGATGGATTGGTTCAATCTACACCGCCATCAGGGTGCCGAGGGGATGCCGATCATGCGCCGAACGTTGTCTGGACTGTTTCTGCTGGTTGCCACCACGACAACGCCGCTGTCGGCCGCCGAACCACCGGCCGCTTTGCAAGGTTCGTGGACCGTGGACCTGTCAACCGACCCGGCGCAGCCCTACGTCAAGCCGATGGTGCTGCAGTTGCAGGCCGATGGCACCGTCACCGGCAGCTTCTACGAGAGCGAAATTCTGGCAGGACGCTGGAAGACGGATCGCGGCCGGTCGTGCGTGAGCTTCCGCACCACCGATGGCGCAGGCCCCTATCACACCGCCGCCTGCCTTGTGGGAGACCGGGTCGAAGGGCAGACCTGGGCGGAGCACCGCAACTTCCTGTTCAACTGGAATGCCGCGCGCCCGACGCAGGCGAGGTAAGGCGGGGGGGCAGCAGGAAGGGGCTACTCGGCCCGCCCCTTGAAGCCCTGCGCGATCACGTACCATTCGGACGAATCCTTGCGGCTCGACGGGGGCTTGGCGTGCTTTACCGTGGCAAAGTTGCGTTTCAGGATGCCGAGCAGTTCGGTATCGGTGCCCCCGGCAAAAACCTTGGCCACGAAGGCACCGCCGGGGCTGAGCGTCTGCACGGCGAAATCCACTGCCGTTTCCACCAGGCCCATCGTGCGCAAGTGGTCTGTCTGCTTGTGGCCCACGGTGTTGGCGGCCATGTCCGACAGGACAAGGTCGGGCGGCCCGTCCAGCGCATCGCACAGCGCTTGCGGGGCCTCGTCGGCCATGAAGTCCATCTGGAAGATGGTGACGCCCTCGATCGGCTCGGTGGGCAGCAGGTCGATGCCGACGACCTTGGCCGCAGGGGCCTTCTTGCGCACGACCTGGCTCCATCCGCCCGGCGCGATGCCCAGATCGACCACGCGCCTGGCATTGCGCAGCAGGCCGAACTTTTCGTCAAGGTCGCTCAGCTTGAACGCCGCCCGGCTGCGCCAGCCTTCGGCGCGGGCCTGCTTGACGTAAGGGTCGTTCAACTGGCGCGATAGCCAGCGTACCGAAGACGCCGTGCGGCCCTTGGCGGTTTTTAGCCGCTCGTTGGGGTTCTTGCCTGATCTGCTCATGCTGCTTCCGTTCGCTTGGGGCCGCGGGGGGTGCCGGGCGGAGTGCCGCGCGAATCCGGACTGATGGCCATCAGGCTGCGCAATATGCCTTCGCGGATGCCGCGGTCGGCAATGCCCAGCCGGTCTGCTGGCCAGATATCGAGGATCGATTCAAGGATGGCGCAGCCCGCCACCACCAGGTCCGACCGTTCGCGCCCGATGCAGGGCAGGGCCACGCGCTCCGCCGGGGTCATCACCGCAAGGCGCTGGCTGATGTCGCGCATCGACGCGGCGGGCACGACCAGCCCATCGACCGCGCGCCTGTCATATTGCGGCAGTTCGAGATGGACGCTGGCCAGCGTGGTGACCGTGCCGCTGGTGCCCAGCAGGCGGATGCGCCCTTCGCCGCGCGCTGCGCTGCGCATCGGGCTGACCCGTTCGCAGAAATCGGCAAAGCCTTCGTCCACCCGGCGGCGCATTTCGGCATAGGCCGCGGCGCGGGCCTGCGGATCGTCGGCAATCGCGCCGATGCTTTCGGTCAGCGATACCACGCCCCAGGGCACGGATTGCCAATCGAGGATGCGCGGCACGGTCTCGCCGGTTTCGACCAGCACCATCTCGGTCGATCCGCCGCCGATGTCGAAGATCATGGCGGGGCCGGTGCCCTGTTCCAGCAGGATGTGGCAGCCCAGCACGGCCAGCCGCGCCTCTTCCTGTGCGGTGATGATGTTCAGGTGGATGCCGGTTTCGGCCAGCACCCGATCGATGAAGGCCTGCCCGTTCTCCGCCCGGCGGCACGCCTCGGTCGCCACCGAACGGGCAAGATGGACGTTGCGCTTGCGCAGCTTTTCGGCACAGACGTGCAGCGCGGCCAGCGCGCGGTCCATCGCGGCATCGGACAGGCGCCCGGTCTGCGCCAGCCCTTCGCCCAGCCGCACGACGCGGCTGAAGGCATCGATCACGACGAAGTGTTCGCCCGATGGCCGGGCGATCAGCAGCCGGCAGTTGTTGGTGCCAAGATCGATGGCCGCGTAGGATTGCCGGTAGCTCGACGCGGATCTTTGCCAACCCGCCGGCGGCGCGGCGTGCATCGGTGCAGTCTGTGGTGCAATGCCGATTCCAGCAGCGATTCCGGTGGCGATTCCAGCGGCGGGGGCAGATGCATGCTGCGGGAGAGGCGCTGTTCCCCCTGCAATTCCGTCACTCGTGCCGCCACCGCGCAATGCGGGCGGTCTCGTCTTGCCGGCCAGATCTGGGGAGATTGCGCTCCCGGCTTTGCTGCGCGGCTTGCGAGGCTTTTTCCGTTGCCCCTTCTTGCTGCCAAAACGCGCACTTTGCCCGCTGGTCGGCGGAATGATTCCCGCCATGACATGTATTCGCTTATGTTTTCCCGCGCCGCTTCATGCCGCCGGGTACTTGCAGCCATTGCTAGCGCCGCAACGCCCGCCCCGCAAGGCCCCGACAACCGCGCCCCTGCCCAAAAATGCCGTTGCGCGCGCTTGACTTGCAACCAGACCCCCCTTAGTTGCGCGCCACACACTGCCCCGTCGTCTAATGGTAAGACTACGGATTCTGATTCCGTCTATCGAGGTTCGAATCCTCGCGGGGCATCCAAAACCTTCCATGAATTCGGTAATTTCGCGCCATGTCACCGGCATGCGGCGGGTGACTTTGTGCGCGCCTGCTGCTGGGAGCTGGACGATGCGGTGGGTTCCCCAGACGCAAGAAGAGCATGACCCGGTCCGTCCGGATCATGCTCTTGAAGCGTTGTTGCAACTTGGTGCTGACCCCGGCAGCTGTGCTGTGCGGCTGCCGGGGCGTATTACGGCTTAGAAGTGTCCGCGAAGTTCCACGCCCATGGTGCGCGGCTGGATGACGCCGTAGCCGTAGGAGCGGATCTGCACGCCATCGTTTTTGCGAGCGAGCGTGTAGTCGTTCGAAACGCTGGCGATAGCGTATTTGTCGAACAGATTGTTGGCGAACAGCGTGATCTCTACTTCTGGCATCTTGTAGGTGACTGAAGCGCGGCTGGTGGAGTAGCCCGGTATCGCCTCGCCATATCCACGTGTTCCGGTGGTCGAAAGCGTGTCGCTGCGGGCGGTTGTGCTCCACTGCAGGAAGACTTCGTCGCCGTTGTCCATCGGTACCGTGTAAGTGGCGGTGATCGATCCGGCGTGCTTGGAGGTGCCGGGCAGGCGATCGCCCGCGAAGGCATCACCGGCGCCCGGGATATTAAAGGAGCTGCTGATGCCGCCGATCAGACGCGGGGCATCCTTGGTCAGCTTCGCGTCCAGATAGGTGTAGTTGCCGGACAGGCTGAGGTTGCCGAGGTTGAGGGCAAGCGTGGCCTCCACACCGCGGCTGCGCGCGCCGCCAGCATTGGCTGTGATCCCGACTGCGCCGTTTGTGGTCCGGCTGCCAAGTTGCAGGTTCGTCCAGTCGACGTTGTAGAGATTGACCGTACCCTGAAGCTTCCGGTTGAGCACGTTGAAGCGAAGTCCCACTTCGTAG
The DNA here is from genome assembly GCA_026400375.1 of Novosphingobium sp. Taxonomy (GTDB): domain Bacteria; phylum Pseudomonadota; class Alphaproteobacteria; order Sphingomonadales; family Sphingomonadaceae; genus Novosphingobium. The sequence goes on from JAPLPG010000227.1 coordinate 8,480, forward strand.
TTCTTGGTCTTGTCAGGGCCAAAGGACAACTCGTTAGGTAGTGCGCAGACATTCTGGCCCGGCGGGAGTGGCTGGATGCACGGGGCAACGCGGTTCACGCCGCCGATGCGATACCCGGTCGAAAGGGTCGCATAGGCGAAGAGTTCAGGGCTGAATTCGTACGACGCGTTCAGCTTGTAGACGAAGCCATCGTCCTTGGTTTCCCCGGTGCGGATGCGCGCCGGATCGAACTGGATCAGCGGATAGGGCGTGCGGCGGCGACCACCACCCGTGAGCGGCGTATCGGTCGCACCCGAGATATAGGCCGAATACTTGTAGTAGCGCGCGCCACCGGTGATCTGCAGGGCCGGCGTGACGTGCCAGGTCAGTTCGCCGAAGACGGCCTGTTCCTTGTTGTCGATGTCGGTGAACGAAATGTATTCCAGACCATCGGGCCGGATGAGGCCGGTGTAGTTCAGGCCGTTGCGCGGAGAGTTGCGGAAAAGGGCAACGTTTGCTGCGGCAAACTCGGGGAAGCCCGGGATGCGTTCCGCGCCGAAGGTATAGGCTTCGTAGCGGTTGTAGAAGCCGCCGATGACCCAGTCGATCGGACCGCCATGGGCAGACACGATGCGGATTTCCTGGTTGAACTGCTTGGGATCGCTGTCCGAATTGGTGCGGCCGGCGAACGCTGGGAAGAGTTCGTAGTCATAATCGAGATCAAGCAGCAGGTCGGTCACGTCGCCTTGGCTTGACAGCTTCTGCCGCGAAAAGGCGGTGGCCGACACGATCTTGGCGATGTCGCCGAGATCAACTTCGACTTCGCCGGCAAACATTTCAAGCTGGCGCTTGGAAGGCTGCAGGACGCGCGCGCCGTTCTCGTACTTGCCGGTGCCCAGAACGCCAAGGCAATTGGCATAGACGCACTGGCCATCGGGGAAGGCTTTGCCCTTGGGATTCAGCGTGTACTTCGCGCCAAAGCCGCCGTTGGTCTGCGTGCCGTTGGACCGCGTTTCCTGGCGGATGTAGCTGAAGGTCGGACGCAGCCAGCCGAAGTCGAAGCCCAGCTGGGCGCGGACCGAATAGGTTTCCTCGTCGTTCAGGTCCTTGCCGCGATAGAGGTTTGCGGCGACGGCCTGCGGATCGTTGAAGTTCGGCTGCGGCAAGGACACGCCCAGCGTGCGCACCAGGAACGGCGAATCGATGAAGCCGGGGTCGCTGAAGTAACCGCCGGTGACGCGCAGGGCCACCTTGTCCTCGATGATCGGGATGTTGACCGTGGCATCGACCACGCTGCCCACGCCTTCGGAATGGGCGACATCATAGATACGGGCGTGGCCTTCGGCTTCGACCTTGGTGAAGTTCGGGCGATTGGGGATGTAGCGGATCGCGCCGGCCAGCGTGCCCAGGCCATAGAGCGTGCCCTGCGGCCCCAGCAGCGTTTCCACGCGGTTGATGTCGAGGAACTTGAAATCGACGTAGAGCGGGATTTCGCCAAGGTAGACGCCCACCGCCGTGCTGCGGTTGGAGCCGCCCGGGCCGCCCGAGGTGATGCCGCGCATGATGATGCTGTTGGCGGTGCGCGGGCCGGTTTCAGGCACGGTCAGGCCCGGCGTGAACAGGCCGATATCGCCAACGTCGTCGATGCGCTTGTTCTGCAGCGACGGACCATCGACGGCCGAAATGTTGATCGGCGCAGTCTGCAGCGACACCGAGCGCCGGGTTGCGGTCACGACAAGCTCGTTCTGGCCTTGCGTTTCTTCGGCGTTGGTCTGGTCGGCTGGTAGCTCCTGGGCGTGAGCCGGCAGGGCAATCACTCCGGCGAGAAAGGTCGCCGACAGCAGCTTGAGTTGCGTTTGCTTGAATTTCCTCATGATTTTCCCCGGTTTATCAAGGCCATACACCCAGGTTCACCCCCGCCCGCACCATGGCTCCGGCCTTTTCGGCTCACGCTCATTTGTGCATTCGAGGGGAGATTACGCATCGCTGGCGGGGAACAACATGTGTCGTTTGACGTATGCCGCAGTGCATCAAAATTGCAGGGCAGGGCGCACCAACGGGCAGCTACGTTAAACGACGTAACACCGGAATCGGCCCGGCAAGGTAATGTCTCGACAGATTTTCGTTAAGTTCGAAACTTTTGCCGAGAGATTTGCCATGAGCGAAGCGATCGCTGTCGAGAAACCGTCGTATATGGTCAGTGCCCCGATCACGCGGGGGTTGGAGAACCTTGGCCGGGTCGAAGGCGGGCCGGTGAAGCAATTCGTTTTCACCTGGTTCCAGCCAGCGTTCCTCGTGCTGGTCGTCGCGTTCTACTATTACGCGCCGGACGCGTGGATCAAGCCATCGGTCACGCTGTGGATCGGCTACATCGTCAAGGTGATGATGCTGTCGATGGAGTGGATTTCGCCGCGCTACAAGAGCTGGCAGCACACCTGGAAGGAGCTGGCCTGCGATACCTTCTACGTGGCGATGGGCGCCATGTTTGTGCGCGTGGTGTTCGGCCCGATCAACAGCGATGCGATCATCACGTGGTTCCAGGACACCTTCGATCTTGCCAAGTTCGCGTGGTTCATGGGCCTGCCGCTTCTGATCCAGGCGGTGATGATCTCGTTCATCGGTGATTACTTCCAGTACTGGATGCACCGCGGCATGCACAACTGGACCCCGCTGTGGCTGACGCATGCGCCGCACCACTACGTGACCCAGCTGAACGTCCAGAAGGGTGCGATCGGCAATCCGGTCGAAATCTTCCTGATCGGCCTTGGCATTGGCGGATTGTTCGATTTCCTGCCGCGCGCTGCGCTTCTGGCAGGGGCGTTCGGCATGGCCGTCAGCAGCTACCAGCACTGCAACATCCGCTTCAACACGCCGCGCTGGTGGTTCAAGATCTTCAACACCACCGAACACCACAGCCTGCACCACGCCCAGGATTACGAAGCGACCCGCAGCAATTATGCCGGGACGTGGATCTGGATCGACCGCATGCACGGCACCTGCCTCGATGGCGAAGCCGAACTGCTGGGCCAGGAAGGTGGCCGCCGCATGCCGATCGGCGAAACCATGCTCTACACCTTTACCGAGGGCTACAAGCTGATCCGCCAGAAACTGGCGGCGCGCGGACCGATGAGCGCCGTTCCGGCCGAGTGACCGGCCTGAATTGCCGAGGCGCGGGTGCGGGCGCTGGCCGCCTCCACCCGCGCCCTGGTTCTGCCGAATGCAAAGGATGATCTCGTGAACCTGTCATACATCGACTGGATTTGGCGCATCAAGGGACGCGTCGACGTCGATCCTTCCGAGCCGCCGGCACAAGCGTTCGGCAAGCTGGAAGACCTGTTCCGCAAGCCGAACACGACCTATCAGGTCGATGGCGACACGCTGACTTTCACCAAGCGCAATCCTCTCCCGCAAGACAAGATGTCGATCTTCGACCGCGGCACCCTGAGCATTTCCAACGGCGCAATGCTCTACGACATGACGAGCCGGGCCCTGCTGGCCTGCTTCATTGCGCCGCTGTTCTTCTATGCGCTGGGCCATGCCGGCGTTGCCATCGACAACTGGCGCAACCCGCCCGAAGTGGCCAAGGCCAAGGCCGAAGCGGCCAAGAAGCGTTCGCTGGTAAAGCCCGAAGACGTGCCGATGCACCCGGTCGACAAGCTGCTGGGCGCGCCGGTCCCCGAAAAGAAGAAGGACGGCAGCGAGATCGGCAAGCGCAACCGCAAGCCGTCGATGCAGACCGCCTATATCTACATGGGCATCTTCTTCGCGCTGTGGATCGCCGGGCGCCTGCTGGAGCACAAGCTGATCCACGGCCGCTTCCGCCGGATGCTTCATGGCGACGAGGCTGTGTCGGCCCACGGCGCGCTGGACGAAACAGGCGCGAGTGTCGGCATGGGCAACGCCAGCCCGCTCAGCGGTTGATCTGACGCAGGACGTGCGATCCTGCCCGATCCTTGCTGCTATGGCGCGGGACGGGCAGGGCGCGGATAGAGGATGAAGTCGGCGTGACGATCGATCGTCTCCGCCGCTCCGGGCCTGGCCAAGGCCATCCGCAATTCTTCGATGACAGCTGGTGACAGCGGCAGTGGCCGCTCTGCGGGATGGGTGGGCGCTTCCATCGCATAGTCCTGCCCCGGCGTGCTGGTCAATTCGATATGGGCGCCCAGCAGCGCCTTGATCGGGTGCGTTCTCGCAAAGGCAGCAAGGCGTTCGGCGCTCGCGCGGAAATCGGCAAAGCGCGCGGCGGGTACGTAGAGCCGCCCCGGATAGAGCATGTCGCCCGAAAACAGCAGCTGCGTGCGGGCATCATAGACCATGATGTGGGCAGGTTCGTGGCCCGGCGTCGGAATGATCTCCACGGCCCGGCCGCCCAGATCGAGGCGCGCGGTCTGTTCCGGCCACGCGCTCAGCCCGAAAGCGGCAGCAACCTCTTCGGGCTTGAGGCCGACCACGGTGGTGTCCGGGCGGTCCGAAAATTCGGAATCGCCGGCATGGTGATCGCCATGGCTGTGCGAATGCGCCACGATCAGGCGGATGCGGCGTCCCTGGTGGCGTTGCTGCCACGCGGTGATCAGGCGATCCACCGTCGGCCGGATGCGGACATTGCCCGCGCCCGTATCCAGCAGCAGCGCCTTATCCTTTCCGAACACCAGATAGAGGAACGGCGCTTCGAAATTGGTCAGGACCGACTGGCGAATGACCGCCGTGTCGGGATCGATCATCTGCACCTGCAGTTCGGGGTCGGTCGCCGAAGTACCATCGATCCACGGCGCGAAGCGCCGGGGCTGGAACGGTTGCGGGGCGGCGCCCGGCAGACAGGCAATGATTGCGGCCAGCAACGCAACACGCGGCACCACATGCGCCCGGTGCATGCGGCGATTGCCGGGAAACCTGTTCAAAATATGCGCCCCTCGAAGAAGATCGTTGTATCGTGCAGGAAGGGCGCCAAGCCCGGCGCCATTGGCGCGGCAGTGTCAGCCTGCTGAAAGGCGCGGGCGCGTGCCCTCAGGGGGCGCTGACGCTGAGGAAGGCGAGCTTCGTCGTGCCACCGAACACGCCGACCGGCAGCCGGGCCTGAACCTGCTTGCGATCGGCGCCTGCTACCGCGACCGTGATCGACCGTGCCGCAGGTGCGCTCCAGCCGCGCACGGTGTGCAGCGGCAGAGACACCTTCCACCGCTTTCCGCCCGATACGGCCACCTCATGATTTTCGATCAGCACGGGCACTGTCCGATCATCACGCCGGCCTGAAACGAGCAGGCAGGTTTGTTCGCCGCAGCGGTGAAGTTTCGTCGACGCTTGGGCCGACCCCTGCGCCGACCCCTGCGCAGCCGAGGCCGGGATTGGTGAAAAAGCGATGGCAGCCGTCAGGGCGAGCAATGAATGGCGCGACATTTTCATGACATCGAGTGTCACGCATGCACGATGATCACCCTATACGGCAATTGGCGTACAGACTTTCACAATATTACGAATAGTGTGAGTGAGTATGAGGATAGGCTGCGAATACCTTTTGGTGTTCAGCGGCCCCTATCCCGTTGCCAAAAACGGCGTGAAAGCCTATGTCTTTTGCAGAGTCGGCGAAGATCGACCTTTGTTTTTTGCAGGAGATGAAAATGTTCAAGGCTTCGATTGCGGCTGTGGCCGCCTCAATTATTACGATTTCGCCAGTTTATGCCACTGAGTCGGTAAATCCGCTGGCAGAAAGCAGCGTAGTACTGAAGCTTGGCAACCTTGATCTGGCCACCGTCGATGGGCAGCGCCAGCTTTCCATCCGCATGAACCAGGCCGCCCGCCGGGTTTGCGGTGACCGCCTGTCGAACATTCACCTGTCGCTCGAAGCGCGCAGCCGTGAATGCAAGGCCGATGTGGTTGCAGACATCCGTTCGCGCATCGAACAGCAGGTTGCCAGCGCAGGCCATGTTCTGCCGACCGCCTATCAGATCGCCGTTCGCTGAAGCACGATCGCGCGGGTGCATCAGCCTGTCAGGGGCAGCACCCGCCAGATCTGCCGATCTATCTGCCGATATGTTTGATAGCGGATCATGGGGACGGACGTGCCGGGCCCCTTGCACTTTGGTCCCGTTCGCCCGACTTAGGGACGCATGACCGAAGAAGAAAAACAGCACGATCTTACCAAGCGCAAGTTCTACAAGGCCGAGCAGGAAGCCGGTTTTGTCGAAAAGCATCC
>JAPLPG010000307.1 GCA_026400375.1 Novosphingobium sp.
GTGCGCAAGCGCATCGACGCGCTCGGCACGCGTGAGCCGACGATCATCCGTTCGGGGGCCAACCGCATCGTGGTGCAAGTGCCGGGGCTGCAGGATCCGCAGGCACTCAAGAACCTGCTGGGCCAGACCGCCAAGCTCGAGTTCAAGCTGGTCGACGGCACGGCGCTGGCCAGCGACATCGCACGCGGCGTTGCGCCTCCGGGCAGCGAAATTGTGCCGTTTGCCGAAACCAAAGAGGGCGTGGCCCCGCCGTCGATCGCGGTGAAGCGGCTGGGCGGCATTCGCGGCGATCAGCTGACCAATGCGCAGCAGACCAACAACCAGCAGACCAACCAGCCGGTCGTCAACATCACCTTCAACACCGAAGGCGGCGCCAAGTTTGCCAAGCTGACCACGCAGAACACCGGCAAGCGGTTCGCGATCATCCTTGATGGCAAGGTCTTGTCGGCCCCGACCATCAACGAACCGATCCTGGGTGGCAGCGCGATCATTTCGGGCAACTTCACCACCGACAGCGCCAACGCGCTGGCAATCTCGCTGCGCTCCGGCGCGCTCCCGGTGGACTTGAAGGTCGTGGAAGAACGCACCGTCGGGCCTGATCTTGGTGCGGATTCGATCCGCAAGGGCATGATCGCGATGGGCGTCGGCACGCTGGCCCTGGCCGTGTTCATCCTCGTCACTTATGGGCGCTTCGGCGTCTATGCCAACCTTGCCGTGTTCATCAACGTGCTGATGATACTTGGCATCATGGGCATCATCGGCACCACGCTGACCTTGCCCGGCATCGCCGGTTTCGTGCTGACCATCGGCGCGGCGGTTGATGCCAACGTGCTCATCAACGAACGCATCCGCGAAGAGCGCCATCGCGGGCGGAAGGTCACGCAGGCGGTCGAACTTGGCTACAAGGAAGCCAGCCGCGCGATCTTTGATGCCAACATCACCAACGTGATCGCCGCCGTGCTGATGTTCGCATTCGGCTCCGGACCGGTAAAGGGCTTTGCCGTCGTGCTGATGATCGGCATCGCCACCTCGGTGTTCACCGCCGTGACGATGACCCGCATGTGGGTCACGCAGTGGCTGCGCCGCGCCCGTCCCACCGAAATCGCCCTGTAAGAGGAGGCCGCAGACATGAAACTCCTCAAGCTCATCCCGGACAACACCAACATCCACTTCCTGAAGTGGCGCGTGCCGTTCTACATCGTCAGCGTGATCCTGATCGCGGCGTCGTGGGGGCTGGTGCTGACCAAGGGGCTCAATCTCGGCGTCGATTTCATCGGCGGCCAGATGATCCGCGTCACTTTCGAACGCAGCCCCGAAGCCCCCGTCGGCGAACTGCGCGAACAGGTCGGCAGGCTCGGCTATGGCGAACCGGTCATCCAGCGCTTCGGGAAGCCGAACGAGATTTCGATCCGGATGAAGCTGCCTGAAGGTTCGGAAAGCGATGCCGCGCTGGCCGACAAGATGTCGCGGACGATTACCGCCGACATCAAGAAGAACCACGCAGATGCGCGCATCGACGGGGTCGATTCGGTATCGGGCAAGGTCTCCAAGGAGCTTGGCTGGGACGCGTTCAAGGCGCTCGGCCTGGCCTCGCTGGCCGTGGCGGCCTATATCTGGCTGCGCTTCGAATGGCAGTTCGGCGTGGGCGCGCTGTTTGCGCTGATCCATGACGTGTCGTTGACGCTTGGGCTCTTTGCGATCACCGGCATGGAGTTCGATCTGAACATCGTGGCCGCCTTGCTGACCCTGATCGGCTATTCGCTGAACGATACGATCGTGGTCTATGACCGCATCCGCGAGAACATGAAGAAGTTCCGCAAGATGCCGATGCCCGAACTGCTCGACCTCTCCGTCAACGAAACGCTGGCGCGTACCATCGTTACCTCGCTGTCGATGCTGATCACGCTGGTGGCGCTGCTGCTGCTTGGCCCGGACGTGATCTTCGGGTTCACCGCCGCGATCACGCTTGGCATCTTCGTCGGCACCTACAGTTCGGTCTACATGGCCGCGCCGATCCTGATCTGGCTGAAGGTCAATCCGAACAGCTTCGTCCCCACCGAATCCGCGCTGGACAAGCAGGAACGGCTGGCGCGCGAGCGGGCATGACCTCGCCCATCAGCGCTTGAACAGTGGCGGGGAAGCTCAGTGCTTCTCCGCCACTTTTGTATAGATTTCGGCCAGCGCTGCCGCATTCGCATCCCAGCTGAACCGTTCGGCGCAGGACGCCACTGCCGGCTGCGCCGGTGGATTGGCCAGCAGTTCTGCCACCCCTTGCGCAATGGCTTCAGGCGTCCGCGCCACGATGCGGCCCGCGCTGGCATTCTGCACCACTTCGCGCGCGCCGCCGACATCGGGGATGACGACCGGCGTGCCGCAAGCGAGTGCCTCGATCCATGCATTGGCCAGGCCCTCCCGCTCGGATGGCAGTACCATCACGTCTGCCGCGCACAGCAGATGGGGCAGGATATCATGCTCGACGGACCCCAGAAACTGGACGCGCTGCTCCAACCCCAGCTGGCTGACCAGCTGGCGCAGCGCCGCCTCGTCTGCTCCGGTGCCGGCAATCGCCAGCCGCACATCCTGCGGCAACAGCGTCATGGCCCGGATAGCAAGGGCCTGCCCCTTGATCGCCAGCAAGGCCCCGACGCACAGCAAAAGCGGGCCTTCGGACCAGACGTGCATCGCCGGAATGGCCGAGATCAGCTGCCGCGCCGCCTGCCGCTCCAGCGGCTGGAACCGCGCCCGGTCCAGGCCGGTGTAATGCACCGCAATCCGCTCTTCCGGCATGCCAAGGGCCGCCATGTCGCGGGCGAGGGCGCTCGATACCGCAAGCAGTGCCGAAGCTTGCCTTGCGGCTGCGAGCATCTGCCGCCGCGCCAGCGCCTTTTCGCCCCACAGGTGAATGTCCGACCCCCGTGCCTTGATCGCCAGCGGCAGGCCCAGCGCGCGGGCGATAATCGCCGCGGCCGGTCCGTCGGGATAGAAGAACTGCGCATCGACCATGTCGAACGGCGTCTGTGCATGAAGCTTGCGTGCCAGCGGCAGCACCGCCCGTGCGATCAGGGCCGGGTTGATCGGTCCCGAAACGCCCGGCAACAGCAGAAAGCGCGGATGGTGCACGGTAATCGCGCCTTGCGTCGCCACTTCGGGAATCTGGTCCAGCGCGGCATAGCGCTCCATCGCCACCGGCGGCTTGCCGATGGGGTTGACCACGGTGACATCCCAATCGCCGCGCGCCGCCAGGGCTGCCATCTGTCGCTGGACGAACCGGCCGAACCCGCTGCGGCCGGGCGCCGGATAGAGCGTGGACAGGGACAGGAGCCGCTTCACGATCAGAGCTTGCGCACCAGCATTTCGGCAAGGCCCAGCCACGCCGGTCGATCGATCACCACCTGTCGGTGGCCGGGGCCGGGCGGCAGGATTGCCACGCGCCCATCGCGCTGGTCGATCAGGCGGCCAAAGGCAAAGCGGCCACCAGGGCGGGGGGCCAGCACATCGCGATTGAAGGCACGCGGAAACTCTTCCGCGTCGATCTGCCGCAGCCACACCTGATCGCCCACGCGGTATTCGCCCGCGCTGTCGTCCACCGCCATCGCCATAAGGCGCGCCGATCCATCCAGTGCCACCGGCAGGATGGCGTCCATCGGCTTGGCCAGCGCTTCCGCGCCGTTGACGCTGAGCCGCGCAACCAGCCGCGCCGGGCTATCCTCGTCAGCCTTGACCAGCAATTGCGGGTCCACGCCCAGTGCCGCCGCAATGCGGTTCATCCAGCTCAGCGACAGGCTGCGCATGCCGGTTTCGAGCCGGCCGATGGTCTGCGCCGTCGTCGGCGGATCGCAGCGCGCGGCAACGTCTGCCAGCGTCATGCTCTTCTGCCGACGGATATCGCGAATTCGGTTGATCATTGATCCATCACTTCTTCGAGCACTTTAACCGGAGCGGTGTTTTTCGCTTTCCTACAAAGGGCAAGGCAAGGCAAGCCCCTTTGCTTGTTCCACCCCTGTTCCGTCCGGAGACGAAGCCATGGCCCGCCTGCTTGCAACCCGCGAACTGACCTCCGAAGGCCCGCGCCGCAGCGCCGGGCCTGCCGCGCATGGCCGCTCGGTCACGGTCAACCTTGCCGAATCGCCGCTGACCTGGCTGCACGCCCGCGGCCACCTGACCGATCGCCAGTTCGACGCCGGCGAACGCCTGCGCGCCGATTTCGAACGTGCGCAACTCTCGCCATCGGTCACCATGCGGTGGGATGCCGTGCGGATCAGCGGCACTGCCGATCGCGGCCTCAACGCCAGCGAGCGGCACCTCGCCGCCCGCCAGCGCTTCGATGCCGCCATCGCCCACGCCGGCAAGGGCCTGTCCGACATCCTGTGGCGCGTGGTCTGCGCCGGCGAGGGGCTCCCCCTTGCCGAAAAGGCTCTCGAATGGCCGGTCCGCAGCGGCAAGCTGGTGCTGCGCATCGCGCTCGACCGGGTGGCCGATCACTACCGCCTGCCCTGATGTGCGGCCCGCCATCCGGTATCGCTTGTAACGAAAAAGAACTTTGAAGCCGTCTCCGGCTGTGGCACCGCACGGCAATCGCCTGCCTCCCGGAGATGTGCATGACCGTCCGCTTCAGCCGCCGTTCCTTCGTCACTTCGGCCAGCGCCGCCACCGCGCTGGTCGCCGGCCCGCGCCTGGCCCTGGCCGCCGGCACCGGGGAAGACGCGCGGCTGGACGCGCTGTTCACGCGCATCTTCAACGCCCAGCTGCTGCTCTCGCCCACCCAGGCCACCTCGCTCGGGCTGGACAAGGGCGCCATGGCCGGACTGCGTTCCAGACTGGGTGACAACAGCGCCGCCGGCCGCGCGGCTTCGGTCAAGCAGACGCGCAGCGCGCTGGCAGACCTTGCGCGGATCAACGCACAGGCGCTTTCGCCGGCGATGAAGGTCAATCTCGATGTGGTGCGCTACCAGCTGGAACGGCGGCTGGATGGCCCGCGGCTCGGGGTGGACAGCCCGCAATCACCCTATCGCATCACCCAGCGTTCCTGTGCCGCGTTCAGCGTGCCCGACTTCCTCGATTCCACGCACCCGATCGAGAACGCCAGCGACGCCGAGGCCTATCTCGCCCGCCTTGCCGCCCTGCGCACGCAGATCGACAATGACGTTGCCGAGCAGCGCGAACAGGCCTCGCGCGGCTTGCTCGCCCCGGCGTGGTCGCTCGACCTCGCGCTGATGCAACTGCGCAAGCTTCGTGCGCCAGCACCCGCGCAGTCCTCGATAGTGCAGTCCCTCGTCCGCCGCACTGCTGCAAAAAGCATCGCCGGCACCTGGCAGCCCCGCGCCGAAGCCATCGTCCGCGATGCAATCTACCCCGCGATCGACCGCCAGATTGCACTGCTGGAAAAGCTCAAGCCGACCAGCGCTGCTGGCGACGGTGCGTGGCGCATCCCGCGCGGTGACGAGATCTACGCCGCCGCGCTGATGCAGGCGACCACCACCAACTATTCCCCCGATGAAGTCCACCGCATCGGCCTCGATCAGGTGGCAGATCTGACCGCGCAACTTGATGGGGTGCTCAAGGCCGCGGGGTACACGAAGGGCACCGTGGGCGAACGGCTGGCCGCGCTCAACACCCTGTGAACAGCTCTATCCCGCCACGCCCGAAGGCAAGGCTGCCCTGATCGCCAGCCTGAACGCGGGCGTGCGCAAGATGAACGCGCTGCTCCCGCGCGCCTTTGCCACACTGCCCGATCAGCCGCTCGATATCCGCGCCGTGCCGGTGGAAATCCAGGATGGCGCCGCCAATGGCTATTACTATTCCGCCTCGCTCGATGGCAGCCGCCCGGCGATCTACTGGATAAACCTGAAGGAAGTGTCGGACTGGCCGAAGTACACGCTGCCCTCGCTCACCTATCACGAAGGCACGCCGGGCCATCACCTGCAGATCAGCCTTGCGCAAAAGTCCACCAGCATCCCGCTGATCCGCAAGACCGGCGGCTTCTCCGCCTATTCCGAAGGCTGGGCGCTCTATTCCGAACAGGTGGCAGATGAACTCGGCGCCTACGACGGGATTGAAAAGGCCGGCTACCTCCAGTCCTTCCTGTTCCGCGCCACGCGCCTCGTGGTCGACACCGGCTTGCACACCAAGCGCTGGAGCCGCGAACAGGCGACCGACTACATGGTCGCCACCACCGGCTTCACCCGCCCGCGCACGCTGCGCGAAGTGGAGCGCTATTGCACCAGTATCGGTCAGGCCTGCAGCTACAAGATCGGCCACATCGCCTGGCTCCGCGCCCGCGAAAAGGCGCAGAAGGCCCTGGGCGCCAAGTTCGATATCAAGCAGTTCCACGAAGTCCTGCTCGAAGGCGCGATGCCGCTGTCGATCCTGGAACAGCGCATCGAGGAGCGCACGGCGGCGATGATGAGGGCCTGAAGCCCATTCTCCCTAGAACCCGTTCATGCTGAGCTTGTCGAAGCATCCTGGCGCAGCGCTTGTGTGCAAGCACCCTTCGACAGGCTCAGGGTGAGCGGTTCTTGTTGCGTTGGTTTTGCACAGCGCAAGTGCAGGCCTTACCCCTCGACCATCTCCGCCAGTTCCAGCCAGCGCTCTTCCGCTGCGTCCTTTTCGGCACGCAGCTTGTCCAGCCCCGCCATCAGGGCGTCGAATTTCTTCGGATCTCTGGCATACAAATCCGGGTCCGCCAGCTGCGCCTCGCCGCGCGCGATCTGGGCGTCCAGCTGCTCGATCCGCCCGGGCAGCAGATCGTAATCGCGCTGGTCCTTGTAGCTGAGCTTGCCCTTCTTCGCAGGCATCGGCGGAGGGGGCGCCGCCGCCTCGGCCTTTTCGCTCGTGCTGCCTTTGGCCACCGGCTTGCCCGCCGCCCTCGCCTTGCACATCTTTTCCCAGTCGGCATAGCCGCCTGCCACGATGTCGACGCGGCCGCTGCCGTCCATGCCCAGCGTGATCGTCACCGTCTTGTCGAGGAAGTCACGGTCGTGGCTGACGATCAGCACGGTGCCGTCGTAGTCGGAAATCACCTCCTGCAGCAGGTCGAGCGTCTCCAGGTCGAGGTCGTTGGTCGGCTCGTCCAGCACCAGCAGGTTGGAAAACCGCGCAAACTCCCGCGCCAGCAACAGACGCGATCGCTCACCGCCCGATAGCGTGCCCACGCGCGCCTCGACCAGATTGGGATCGAACAGGAAGTCCTTGAGATAGCCGTGGATATGCTTGCGCACCCCGCGCACGTCGATCCAGTCGCTGCCATCGGCCAGCACATCGCGCACCCGCTTTTCGGGCGACATCAGGCTGCGTTGCTGGTCGATGAACACGGCATCGAGGGTGTTGGCCAGGGTAATCGTCCCGCTGTCCGGCGCCAGTTCACCGGTCAGCAGTTTCAGCAGCGTGGTCTTGCCCGCGCCATTCGATCCGACCACGCCGATGCGGTCCTTGCGCGTGATGCGCAGCGTGAAATCCTTGACGATATCGCGCTTCTGCCCCTCGGCACCGAAAGACTTGCACACCTTGTCGGCAACGATCACCGCCTTGCTCTTGGCATCGTCGCTGGAAAGCGCCAGCTTGGCCGTGCCCTGCGGCGTGAGCATCGCGGCGCGCTGTTCGCGCATTTCATAGAGCTTTTCCAGCCGCCCCATGTTGCGCTTGCGCCGCGCGGTCACGCCGCGTTCCAGCCAGTGCGCCTCGATCTTCAGCTTGGCATCCAGCTTGTCGGCTGCGCGCGCTTCCTCGGCATAGGCCTGCTCCATCCACGCCTCATACCCGCCAAAGCCGATTTCCTTGCGGCGCAGCGATCCCCGGTCCAGCCACAGCGTCGCCTTGGTCAGCCGCTCCAGGAAGGTGCGGTCATGGCTGATCACCACGAAGGCGCCGCGATAACGCAGCAGCCAGTCCTCCAGCCAGTCGATCGCGGCAAGGTCGAGGTGATTGGTCGGCTCGTCCAGCAGCAGCAGGTCCGGCTCGCTCGCCAGCGCCCGCGCCAGCGCCGCCCGACGCCGCTCGCCGCCGCTCGCGCTATCGGCCTTGCGCGAAAGATCGATGCCCAGCTGGCCGGCAATCGCCTCGACCTCATGCTGGGGCGGGGCATCCGTGCCCGACAGCGCAAAGTCCATCAGCGTGTCGTAGCCGGTAAAGAACGGGTCCTGCTCCAGCGTCACGATCTTCGTGCCCGGCTGGATCGATCGCGTACCCTTGTCGGCATCGACCTGCCCGCCCAGCAATTTGAGCAGCGTGGTTTTCCCAGCGCCATTGCGCCCGATCAGCGCAAGCCGGTCGCGCTGCTGGATGTGGATGTCGAGGTCCTGAAAGAGCCAACCATTGCCCTGGATCAGGCCAAGGCCTTCCCAGCTGAGTATCGGTGCCGCCATGCCGCGCGCTTACCTGCCCACTCGCGCTTTCGCAACGCCTCACACGCTGTCTAATCCTTCCAGCGACGTAAACCCACCCCGCTGCGACCAATTTCGCTAGTCGCTCAACAAGTCTCACTCCCCTCCCTTGAGGGAGGGGATGGGGGAGGGTGTACGACCTTCGTTTCTTCGACAAAGATGGCCCAATCCGCATTCACCGCTTGTTCAATGGCCAAGGTGTAGGCATCTGCGCATCATGAACCGACTGACCGCCCTTATTGCCGCCACGCTCGCCGTTCTGCCCGCTGCGTCTCCGGCCCAGCAACAGCGCCCTGACGAACAGAACGAAGCCCGCCGCGATCTGCGCGCCGGCAACGTGCGTTCGCTCCGCGACATCGAACGCCGCGTGCTGCCGACCAAGCCCGGCATGCAGTACCTCGGCCCGGAATACGATCCCTCGGCAATGGTCTACCGCCTGAAGTTCATCCACGATGGGCGGGTGGTGTTCGTCGATGTCGATGCGCGGACGGGGCAGGTGATGGGCGAGAGCCGGTGATGGGGAACTGACGGATTAGCTGGCGCATTGATGCTATCTAGACGAGCCGTATTAGGATCGGATCGCTGGGGCGGTCGGAGTGTAATACGATTGGTCGATTGGAGATGATTTTTCCTTGCTTCTGCAAATCTCGCAATCGCCAAGTCACAAAGCAACTTTCGGTCGAGTGTTGGCTCTCCCATATGGCGATCATTCCTTCGCCGATAACTTTGTACAATTTTTGCCAATTCGCGTAGCATTGCTGAAGTATGAGGTGATCGAAATGATCATCCTTGACGGAGACGGCAATGCCTTGCTGGATGATGCGCAGGTTCGTATCTTCATCGCATAACTGAAGCCATCGTTCCTGCGGGAATCTCACTTCATCCCATGCGGTGCGAGGGGCCTTCTCCAACAAATACTGAAATTGTTGCGGGCCCAGTACGCCGATGCTTTGAGGTGCCTGATCCTCCCACGTGCCGGGGAAGCCATGCTCCACCAGAATGAAGGATGCTCTGTCTCCGCCAAATTGATCAAGATACCAGTGGAGACCACACAAATCGGTGGCGTTATGGGGCGCCAACCAAACCACATGCTCGTTGCTGCGCTCCAGCTTGGTCAGAAATGCCTTGGCACCGCTAGCGATCCAATCCCACTTGCCGTCCAAAGGTAGGTTCTGGTCGAGCCAAGATTCACGATTGCCAAAGTCACTTCGGGCAATCGGGCCCCATGCCAGATTATCGGTAATGTCGACGACCTTTACCCGCCGGTCACGCACACCGAGTGCCTGTCTTAAGCTCGCGGCACCGGAGGAACTGAAGGTTACGTGGATCACAAGGCTGCGGTTCCTTTAAGGTGTCGGCCCAAGACACTCTGCAAAAAACCACGAGCAGACAAGTGCCTCCATGTTATTAGAATGCTCTGCACTTCCAACGGCCAACATGAACATGCCCCAACACCCCTATTCCTTGACCGTTCAGGTTTCCCGCCCCATCTACCCCTGTAACTGATCGCGCTGCACAGGCGCGCTGCAAGGGGCAAGTGATGCGCATTCTGATCGTCGAGGACGAACCCACTCTCGGCAAGCAGCTCAAGAACACGTTGGAACAGAACGGCTATGCCGTCGATCTTTCGGTCGATGGCGAAGACGGGCATTTCATGGGCTCGACCGAGGAGTACGACGCGGTCATCCTCGATCTTGGCCTGCCCGAAATCGATGGCCTGACCGTGCTGGGCATGTGGCGCAAGGAAGGCCGCAAGTTCCCCGTCCTGGTGCTCACCGCGCGCGATTCCTGGTCGGACAAGGTCGCGGGCCTTGATGCCGGGGCCGACGACTACCTGGCAAAGCCGTTTCAGACCGAAGAACTGATCGCCCGCCTGCGCGCGCTGATCCGCCGCGCTTCGGGCAATTCCTCGTCCGAACTGATCGCCGGCGACGTACGGCTGGATACGCGTTCGGGCCGCGTCACGCTGAATGGCGAACCGGTGAAGCTGACCGCGCAGGAGTACAAGCTCCTGTCCTATCTGCTCCACCACAAGGGCAAGGTCGTCAGCCGCACCGAACTGATCGAACACATCTACGATCAGGATTTCGATCGCGATTCCAACACCATCGAAGTCTTCGTCACGCGCATCCGCAAGAAGCTTGGCCCTGATGTCATCACCACCATCCGCGGGCTTGGCTACAGCCTCGATGATCCGGCTGGTCCCGGCCGCGGTTGATCGGCTGCCGCCTTTGCCCGCCAGCGTCGCACATCCACCCCCACCCCCTCCCGCTCATCCTGAGCTTGTCGAAGGGGGGAGGGGAGCGAGCCTTGCCGAGCCGCAGGCGAAGTTAGTCGCAGCGGGGTGGGCATCCCCACCACTCCGGCATCGGACAACCTGTGGCCACCCCGCGCCCTGAACCCGCCCCATCGCCGCAGCCAGCGCCGCACACCGGTTCGCTGGCGCGGCGCATGCTGCTGATTGCGGCGGGATGGATCACGGTGCTGCTGCTCGGCGGAGGCCTCGCGCTCGACCAGTCGCTGACCGGCCTGATCACGCGCAATTTCGACGATCAGCTCGAATACATGCTCACCGCCATGGTCGCCTCGGCCGAGATCGATCCCGATGGCGAGGTCTATTTCAACCGTCCGCTGGGCGATCAGCGGTTTCTCGAACCCAACAGCGGGCTCTACTGGCAGATTTCGGGGCAGGGGCACGAAGATTTCCCCTCGCGCTCGCTGTGGGACCGCACGCTGCGCGCCACGCTTGATCAGAACCACATCGAACCCTTCATCGACGACAGCGACCAGTTCGAGGGCGAGCGGCTGCGCGTTATCAAGCGGTCGGTGATTCTGCCGGGCAGCAACACCTTGTGGGAGTTCCAGATCGGCGCCAGCCGGGGCGAGATCGACGCGCAGATCCGGCGGATTCGCGCGATCCTGTTCTGGTCGTTCCTCGTGCTCGGCTTCGGGCTGGTGGTGATGGCCGGGCTCCAGACCTACTACGGGCTAGGCCCCTTGCGCCGCGTGCGCCGCGCCATCGCCCGAATGCGCGAAGGCGAGGCGAGCCGCGTTACCGATCCGTTGCCGCTGGAGGTCCAGCCGCTGGTCACCGAACTCAACGCCCTGCTCGAACATTCCGAGCGGCAGGCCGAGGAAGCCCGCACCCACGCCGGAAACCTCGCCCACGCGCTGAAGACGCCGCTGACGGTGGTGATGAACGCGGCCACCGCCAAGGCCGATGACCTGTCCGACACGGTGATCCGCGAAGCGGCCGTCATGCGCCGCCAGGTCGATCACCACCTTGCCCGCGCCCGCGCGGTGGGGCGCCGCGCCGCCGGCCTGTCGCGCGCACAGGTGTGGGAGAGCGCGCAGGCGGTGGAGCGCGCCGTGGTGCGGCTCTATCCCGACGTGCGTTTCGACATGGACGGCAGCCGCTCTGCCGAAGTTTCGATCGAGCGGCAGGACCTTGACGAGATTCTGGGCAACCTGATGGAAAATGCCGCAAAGTACGGCGGCGGTTCGGTTTTCGTGACGATCGATGCCGTGCCTGCCGATGCCCGGTTCTGCGAAATCTGGGTCGAGGACGATGGCATGGGCATTCCTGAAAGTGCCCGCACCCAGATATTCGACCGCGGCGCCCGGCTCGATACCGGCAAGCCCGGCACCGGCCTCGGCCTTGCCATCGTGCGCGATGTCGCCGAAATCTACGGCGGCAGCGTGGAACTGCGCGAGAGCGAGGATCTCGGTGGCCTGCTATCGGTCCTGCGCCTGCCACGGTCGGCGACCACGCCCCGATAAGCTAGGTCCTGGCCCTAGGCGCGCGGGTGGGCGTTCCGGTAGACGTCGAGCAAGGTTGCCGCATCGACTTGCGTGTAGATCTGCGTCGATGAAAGACTGGCGTGGCCGAGCAGTTCCTGCAAGCTGCGCAAATCCGCGCCCGCGCCGAGCAGGTGCGTGGCGAAGGAATGGCGCAGGGCGTGGGGCGTGGCGGTGGCGGGAAGGCCCAGCACGGTTCGCGCCCGCGCCACCGCGCGCTGGACCATGCCTTGTGCCAAGGGGCCGCCTTTTGCCCCGCGAAACAGGGGCTTGGCCTTGTCCA
>JAPLPG010000012.1 GCA_026400375.1 Novosphingobium sp.
ACCTATGCGCGCTGCGGGATCATCGTCAACGTGACGCCCTTCGAGCCCGAATGGGAGGGCTATGTCACGCTGGAGTTCTCCAATACGACGCCGCTGCCGGCCAAGATCTACTCGCCGCCCTACCGCGCACATGGTCAAGGATGTTGCGACGCAACATGTTCAATTCGGTGGTTCCTCCGAAACCTGACATATGCGCGTCGAACCGTGCTCTGAGATCCGGAAGTATCTTGGCCAATGCTGGCCAGTTCCTGTCACGGCTCCGAACCTCGATCCTGTCATAGAAGGCTTCGGTATCCGCATAGTCTGCATCAACCAACGCCGAAAACACCATCCGCGCGGCGACCGACAGGTCAAAACCTGCCTTGGCCGGATCACGTCGCATGCGCTGCATCAACTCTGCTGCAACCGCGTTGAAATCAGGCGCAGCGAGCTCTTTCCAATCGGGTGCCAGAACGGCAGCGGGTCGGGCTACCCGCTCATCGAGCGATGCCTCGTTTCCGGTCTTGTCCGGCAAGCCGGCGTGATGGCCGAGAATGGCATAGGCCAGCACCTCGGCGACTGGGCGCAGAGCCTTTGGCACCATATCCAACAGGACGCGGCCACCTGCAGTGGAATGGTCTAGCCTGATATTTCTCTCTCCCTGCAAGACTTGGTCGAACGCAGGGTCGTACTTGCCCAAATCGTGAAACCTGCCAGCCAAGGCAGCCGTTTCAACAAGATCGAAATATTGTGCCCTATCCCGTGCGAGAGCTTCTACCCCAACTAGATGATCGAGGAGAGGCTGCCAGTCCGAACGGCCGAGGCGATCCCTCCCAGAGTGGGCATAGTGAACCATGTCTACTAGAACTCCCCGAGCTATCGGCCGCACAAAAGCAACTTGTTGCAATCGCTTGCTGCCATATATGCATACAGACACGTCAAAAGCAGTCACCCATGTAAGAGGGCCTTCTGATCGTAGGTTACCTAGAGGGCCAAGACTTTGATTTCCAGCAAGGTGCTGTTCGATGGCGGCGCTCGCGAGACGATCCGGCGAAAACTTCTGCAGATGACAGATCTGCATACGATCCTGGGCTTGCCTACGGGGATTTTCTACGCCCAGGGCGTCAAGGCAAACGTAATCTTCTTCGACAACCGACCGGCGTCGAAAGACTCGCAGACCCGCGAGGTGTGGTATTTCGACTACCGCACCAACGTGCATCATACGTTGAAGAAAAAGCCCCTGCGCTTCGATGACCTGGCTGAATTCATTCGCCTCTATAACCCGGCGAACCGGCATGACCGCAAGGCAACGTGGTCCGAGGCGACGCCCGAAGGGCGTTGGCGGTCCTACTCCCGTGACGAACTGCTTGCGCGGGACAAGGCGAGCCTTGATCTGTTCTGGCTGAAGGACAAAACCCTTACGGACCTCGATAATCTTCCTGAACCCGATGATCTTGCAGAGGAGATCATCGAAAGCCTTGAGGCGGGCTTGGGCAGCCTCAAGGCGGTGATGTCCGCGCTGCGTGCTGGCACGACGTGAATGCCACAAACGTGCGGAGCTATCGCGGCTGACGCGCCGCTTTTCGCAGCGCAGGCGCGGAAGGGCAACTTTCAGTGCGGGCATATCTATTCCGGCACTCTTCTGTTCGCCGTCCTTCCTCGAACCACCATCGGCGTGCGCCGCCATCGCGCGAACATCATCGAGCAAAGCACTGCCGGACGGTTCCGGAATTGCGGGCATGATAGAAGAACCGAGAACGTCGTCCCACGCCTCACTGTTCTGGATAACCCCACGCCATAGACCAGCGCCAGTTGCCGCGCGCGCTGCGCAAACCAGATCGCGTGGGCCTGCGCCGCTGTCGAGGTGATCGCGGCGGCGAGCGTTGCCACGGCAAGGCC
>JAPLPG010000314.1 GCA_026400375.1 Novosphingobium sp.
GCGGCGATGGGCCATGTCTATGATCAGGATACCGACAACCTGCGCGCCCAGCAGCAGGGCTTCCGCGCCAGTGCAACGGGCGTGCAGAACCTGGGCAACTATCAGGAATCGCGCGTGCGCCATTTCCAGATGGTAATCGACAAATATCTCGCGGCAGGAAACTGAAGCATGGACCTGAACATGGAAGCCGAAATTCGCGACCTTTGCGCCCGCCGCGACATCAACGATGCGCTGTGCAGATACATGCGCGGGCAGGATCGGCTAGACCCCGTCCTGCACCGCAGCGCGTTCCACGATGACGCCTGGGTCGACTGCGGCCTGATGAACGGCACGGCCGATGAATTCGTGGCCTTTGCCCAAGGGTTTCTGGCCGATCTGGGTGGCAGCCAGCATATCATCGGGCAGGTTCAGATCGATGTGCGCGGCAACGAGGCTTCGGGCGAGGTCTATTTCTACGCTTGGCATCGGCTGACCGAAGACGGCGTGCCCAAGGATCTTGTCGTCGCCGGACGATATGTTGACGAATACACCTGCAAGAATGGCGAGTGGCGCATCAGCCGCCGCCGCGAAATAGTGGACTGGGCACGTACTGACCCGGCGGCAGACGGCTTTCTTGAAGGAAACCCGCTTGTCCGCCCGGGTCGGCGCGGAACAGACTTCAGCCAGACCCGCGACTGGCCGGTTTGAGAACAGGACTGAGGACGCTGAAATGACCGTTCACGAAACGATTTCCCGCTATTCCCCCGACTTCGATGTGGCCGTGCGCGGCGATACGATCACGGCGGACCGCTATATCACGCGCGAATGGATGGACCTGGAGAACAAGCACCTGTGGCCCAAGGTCTGGCACCTGGGCGGCGTGCTGGCCGATCTCGAGGAAGAAGGCGATGTGATCCGCCACAACTTCGGCAAGGAATCGGTCATCATGGTCCGTCAGGCCGACGGATCGGTGAAGGCGTTCTACAACACCTGCCCGCACCGCGGAAACCGGCTGGTGCTGGGCGACGTGGCATCGGCCCCGCGCATCACCTGCGGCTACCACGGCTGGCAATATGCGCCCGATGGCACGCTGGTGCACGTGCAGGACCCCGATGATTTTGCCGGTGGCAGCCCCTGCGGCAAGGTGAAGCTGGCCGAACTGCGCTGCGAAACCTGGGGCCCGTTCGTGTTCTGGTGCATGGACGACGATGTTGCGCCCTTGCGCGAATGGCTCGATCCGCTGACCGACCGGCTGGCCGGATACAAGCTCGACAACTGGGTGCGCGTGCTCAACGTTTCGACCGATTGCGAATTCAACTGGAAGATCATCCGCGACAACTTCAACGAGAGCTACCACCTGCCCACGATCCACCCGGAACTGGCCACCTTCATCAATGACGGGCTGCCGACCACGCTGTTCGAGATGTACGAGAGCGGGCACAACGCGATGTGGATGATCGGCCACCAGGCCACCAGCCGCAAGGATTACGTCAGCGGCGATGTGCCGCCCGGGCTTTATGAAGCGGCGCAGGCGTGGGGCATCGATCCCACCGAATATCGCGGCCGCACTGCCAATATCCGCGAGGCCGTGATCAAGGCCAAGCGCGAACGCGGGGCCGAGGCGGGATACGACTATTCGGCAATGACCGACCAGCAGCTGGTCGATTACTTCCACTGCACGCTGTTCCCCAACCTGACCATCACGATGTCTCCCGAACAGTGCCAGATCCTGCGGACCGAGCCGCACCCGACCGACCCCGAAAAGTGCGTGTTCCAGCACTGGTGCCTTTACCCGCGCAACGAGCGGATGGCCGAAGTCATTACCCCGGTCGGCCCGGCGCCCTTGCGGCACGATGCCATTGCCCGCCACTCGGTCTATGGCGATGGCGTTTCTGTGGGCTATGTCGCGGATCAGGACCTGTCGATCGGCACGACCCAGCAGCAGGGCCTCAATTCGCGCGGCTTCAAGGGCTGCATCCTGCCGGGCCAGGAAAAGCGCGTGCAGCGTTTCCATGAACGGCTCAACGATTTCGTGCTGAACAAGGATTGAGGGCGATGGGCGATATCCGCGTCGTTCCCGGCCAGACCGGTCCGCACTTGATGCAGGTGGCCTTCATCGTCGATGACGTGGAGGCCGCTGCCAGGGCGTGGATTGCCACCACCGGCATCGGGCCGTTCCATCTGATATCGCACATCCAGCTGGCCGAACTGACCTATCGCGGCGTGCCGGGGCAGAGCCTCGATTTCTCGGTCGCGCTGGCCCAGTCGGGCGGAATGCAGATCGAGCTGATCCAGCAGCATTGCGACAGCCCCAGCGCCTATCGCGATACCATCGCCAAGGGTGCACAAGGCTTCCACCACTTCTGCATCTATACCGACGATTACGACGCCTGCCGGCAGCGCTATGTCGATCAGGGCTTCGTCGCGGCGGTGGATGGCAAGTTCGGGGACATGCGCTTCTGCTATGTCGATACCTCGTCCTCGCTGGGCTGCATGATCGAGATCGTCGAACAGGACGATGTCGAGACCGAGGCCTTCACGCGCATTGCGCAAAGCGCGGCGGACTGGGACGGCGTGACCGATCCGATCCGTCCGCTGTTTGCCTGACCGAAGCCTTGCCAGAAGGATTGAACATGATGCAGTGCCCGGTTGAAGACCGCCTGGCGATCCAGGACCTGATGATCGCCTATGCCCACGCGGTCGATACGGTCAGCGATATCGATGCCGTGTGCGATGTGTTCACGCCCGATGCGGTGTTCGATCTTTCCGGCATCGGCCTTGCGCCGCAGCTGGGCCACGCCGGCATCCGCGCCTTCTTCGAGAACGTGTTCGCCAACATGGCGCATCACGCCCACTACCTGAGCAACTTTGCGGTCACCGCCTATGCTGGCGATACGGCATCGATGCGTGCCTATGTGATCGGCATGGGCGTGGGCAAGGATGGCAGTTCGGTCACGGTCAACGGGCGCTACTACTTCGATGTGTGCCGGACCGACGCGGGCTGGAAAGCAACCCGCTATACGATGGATTTCCTGATGCCCCTGTCCGGGACGCTCGACAACGCCAAATAGGCCCGGCCGAACAGTGCCTAGAGCGGCGGCAGTTGCGAGTGGCAGGCCTGCACCGAGAATGTCCGCATGCTGGCGCGGTCGAACAGGTTGTGTTCGTCCGCGATGATCTCGGCCATGGTTGCCGGATCGGCCATGGCGGCAAAGCAGGCATCGCAGGTGGCCTGGTCGGGGAAATCGATTTCCAGCACGACATCGAACGCGCCGGGATCTTCGATGCCATCGCGCGCATGCAGGTGCTTGCGCACATAGCGGGTGGCCCAGCCGGACAGGACCTTTTCGCCGATCAGCCGGTGGCGGGTTTCGTAATAGGCGATGAAATCGGCCTTGCTCATGCCTTCACGGCGTTTGAGCAGGGTGAGGACGGTGATCGTCACGCGTAAGCCTCGAGCCAGCGGCGGGTGGCCTCGGCCACGGCGCGCGCGCGAAGGGCCGGGTGTGGGAAGGCATCGCGCAACGCCTGCGAGCGCAGTTCGATGGCCAGCGGGATGTTGGCGGGCAGGGCGCGGTACAGCGCGGCAAGCGGCAGGGCGCCTTCGCCGCACTGTTCGCGCAGATTGATCGCATCGTCGATCACCGCGTCGAAGTCTGCCGGATCGGGGCGCAGCGCAGGCGCATCGCAGAACTGCGCATAGGGAAGCAGCGCCGGATCGATCCGGGCAATGTCGGCAATCGTCGTGCCTGACCGATCGACATGGATCGGATCGATCAGCACCGCGCGCAGCGGATGCGCCACCGCATCGAGAATCGACAGTGCGGTGGCAAGGTCCTTCACCTCGGTAAAGATGCCGAATTCCAGCGCGATCCTGAGCCCTGAACCTTCGGCATGGCGGCACAGCTGCACCAGATGGTCGGCAGTGCGCGCGTGATCGGGAACCGACGATACGCACAGGACATTGGCGGCAGCCAGGTCTGCGCCGACGTCGAGGATCCTGCGGTGATCGTCGATCAGGCTGTCGGGCTTGATCCACACCACTTCGACATCGAGCAGCGGCAGGCCGCCAGCGGCCAGCGCGGCGCGCGCTTCACGCGAGTCCTGCGCGCTCCACGTGGCGGGATCGACCCACAGGCCGACCATGTCGAAGCCTCCGGCAACGGCAGCTTCGATCGTGGCGACGGGGCCGAATTCGGGGACGACGCCCGAAGCCAGCGAGATCGGTGGCATCGCGCCTGTCACATCACGGGTTCGGGCAGGGTCGCATCATCCTGCAGATACCAGTCGAGCCATTCGTGGAAGAACTGGTTGCCGCGCTCGTTTCGGCCGAACACCAGTTCGTCATGCGCGCCCGATTCCAGGCCCTTCTGGATTTCGAGGCCGATCACGTAGTCTTCCTCATACGTCACGTCGCGGAAGAAGTTCATCGCCGCTTCCACGCCTGCGCGGTCTTCCTCGTCGCGGATCGGTTCACGGCGCAGGTAGTTGAGGACGGTGCGATTCTCGCCCGGCGTCGGCCCGGGGAAAAGCTGGGCGATCTGGGTGATTTCCGGTGCGATGAAGGCCGATACGTTGGGGAACATGATCCGCACGAAATCGAAGCCGTTGTTTTCCTGGTTGCCCCACTCCTCGCGCGGGACGCCATCCAGCGCCTCGGCAATGCGATGGTGCGGAAAGCCGATGCGCTGGTGCGGGCCGAAACCTTCGTAATGCATGCAGTTGGACGGCGTGCGCGGGAAGATCGTTTCGGGGTGGAGCGAGGCGAAGTGATAGCCTTCGAGGTAGCCATCATAGGCGACCTTCCAGTTGGCGCCATGGATTGTGCGGCTGCCCATGTAGGTCCAGTTGCCGAAATCGAGCGCTTCGAAATCATCGAGGAAGCCGCGGAAATAGGCGTCCACGTCGATCGGGGCATTGGGCGTGAGGACCACGAAGATCATCCCGGCGCGCTCTTCGCAGGGCAGTTCGCGCAGGCCCAGTTCGGCCTTGCGCACTTCGCCGAACTTGCTGGCTTCCGATACGCCGATCAGCTTGCCATCGGCGCCATAGGTCCAGCCGTGGTACTTGCAGGTGAAGCGGGGGCAATTGCCGTGGCCTTCGGCCGCCACTGGCGCGGCGCGGTGCGAACAGACGTTGAGGAAGGCGCGCACCTTGCCCGCCTTGTCGCGGTTGATCAGCACCGGCATGCCGACCGCGTCCATCGCCTTGTAATCGCCCGCATTGGGCAGCTCGGCGGTGAAGGCCAGCATCAGCGGCACGCGCTTGAAGATCAGCTCAACTTCCGCTTTCCACTGATCGGGATCGGTGTAGCTGCGGGCGGGCACGCGCTTGGTGGCATCGGTCAGGAACGTCTGCTTGTTCTCGACGTAATCGCGCATGATGGCCGCGACATTTCCGATACGCTCGATCCGGTTCATATGGTGCCTCTCCGCGCCCGCTTGGCGGGCTGTTGCAGCAACAATGCCCTGTGCAAGGGCGGGGGGGAAACTGTGACAGGGGTTAGGTTTCACGTTTGGGCGAACTCGCCTTTTCGCCAATTGCGGGGCACCGGTCCAGCGGGGGAGATCGCGCCATGACCGATATCGCTGCAAAACCGTGGGACTGGCTCCCGATTCCTGCGCCGCATCAGGCGGCATTTGCCCGAACCGGCGTGTGGGACAGGAAGACACTGGCTGACCTTGCGCGCGAGCGGGCGCACCAGGCGCCGGACTTCGTCTGCTTCATCGATGGCGAAGGCAGCTATACCTTTGCGCGGGTGCTGGCCGAGGCCGAAGCGCTTGCCGCGACGCTGCATGCGCGCGGGCTGGGCGCGGGCGATGTGATCGCGTTCCAGGTGCCGAACTGGCGCGAAGCGGCGGTGATCAATCTGGCGGCGGTGATCGGCGGCATGATCGTCAACCCGATCGTGCCGATCTATCGCGATGCCGAAATGCTGATGATGCTGGGCGATTGCGGAGCCAAGGCGATCTTCGTGCCGCAGGTGTGGCGGCGGGTCGATTATGCCGCAATGGCCGGCCGATGCCGTGATGCCCTGCCGCAGCTGGAGCACGTGTTCACCGTGCGCGGGACGGGCGAGGACGATTACGCCGCGCTGGTGGAGCAAGGCCGGAGCGCGACGTGGCAGGGGCCGGATGTCGACCCGCTGGGCGTGAAGATGGTGCTCTATACCTCGGGCACGACCGGGCGGCCCAAGGGCGTGCTGCACAGCCATTGCACACTGGCGCATATCGTTGCGGCGAGTGCCCGGCACTGGGGTCTGGCAGCGGGCGAGGCGACGCTGATGCCATCGCCGGTCACCCACGTTTCCGGCTATGCCAACGGGCTGGAAGCGCCGTTCATCTGTGGGACCAGCACGGTGCTGATGGAGGCGTGGAACGCCGCCGATGCGCTGGCCCTGATCGAGGCGCATCACTGCGTCGGCACGGTGGCGGCAACGCCATTCCTGGTGGAACTGGCGGCAGCGGCGCGGGCGGCGGGCACCGGCCTGCCAAGCTTCCGCTTCTTCGCCTGCGGCGGCGCGGCGGTTCCCGCAGACCTCATTCCGGCGGCCAATGCCGCCTTCGACAATGCCCGCGCGTTTCGCGTGTTCGGCGCGTCCGAAGTGCCGCTGGTGACCTTCGGCTGGCCGCAGGACGAAGCGCTTGCCGCCACCACCGATGGCGCAGTGATCGATTACGACGTGCGGATCGTGGACCATGACGACGCCGCCCTGCCGCCCGGAGCAGAAGGCGAAATCCTCGCGCGGGGGCCCGCCATGATGCTGGGCTATGCCGATGCGGCCCAGACCGCCGAGGCGATTACGGCGGACGGGTTTTTCCGCACGGGCGATCTTGGCGTGCTGTCTGCCGATGGGGCCATCACCATCACCGGGCGCAAGAAGGATCTGATCATCCGCGGCGGCGAGAATATCTCTGCCAAGGAAATCGAGGACGTGCTGCACACGCACCCGGCGGTAAAGGAAGCCGCCGTTGTCTCCATGCCGCACGAACGGCTGGGCGAGGGCGTGTGTGCCTATGTGCTGCTGTCGGGCGATGCCGATGCCGATACCCTGGCGGCGCATGTCGGTGCATCGGGGCTGGCCAAGCAGAAGATTCCCGAACGCTTCGAATTCCGCGAAGACTTTCCCCGCACCGCCAGCGGCAAGGTGCGCAAGGACTTGCTGAGAAACGATATCAGGAGCAGGATTGGCTGAGCATGCAGGTGCATTCACAGGAGGCAAGCTTGCACGAATCCGTCCCGACATCGCACCGCCTGCACTGGCGCGCGCTCATGTGGTGGGGCATTGCCTTGGTGCTGTGCGCTCCTGCTGTCGCAATGCAGTTCACGCGCGAGGTGAATTGGGGTGTCGAGGATTTTGCTTTTGCCGGGTTGCTGCTGGGTTCGGCCGGGGCAATGTTGGAGCTAGTGCATCGAAAGGCGCGGCAACCGCAGATTGTGGCGATCGCCAGTGCCGCGACTGCGGCGCTGGTTCTGGTGATCTGGGCAGACGCGGCGGTCGGCATCTTCTGACAACACCGCGTTCGGCGATTCAACCCTCGACCATCGCCTTTGCCACCGCGGCGTTGATCTCCTCGCGCGTGGGGTTGCGCCGCAGGGTCAGGCCGCCATTCACTTGCAGGTTCTCGCCGGTCATGAAGCATTCGTCGCTGGCGAGGAACACCACGGCGGCGGCAACGTCTTCCGAGGTGCCCCAGCGGCCGAGAGGGTAGGCGGTGCGGAAGCTTTCGAACAGGCCCGGCACGTCCTTTGCCGCCGCGTTCATCGGGGTATCGGTAAGGCCGGGGGAAATCGAATTGGCGCGGATGCCCTCGGCGCCGAATTCGTGGGCGATGCAGCGCACGATGTGATCGGTGCCGGCCTTGGTGCCCATGTAGATCGCGTGATCGTTCAGCATGATCGTGGCGGTGGCCGAACTGATCGTCATCAGTGATCCGCCGCGTCCGCCCAGCGATCTTGCCATCTTGCGGATCATCGCCTGAAAGAACTGATGCGGACCGACCAGTTGAAGCGCGCTCATCGCGTCAAGTTCGGCGCGCGTCACTTCGAGGAAGGGTTTCAGCAGGCCCCAGCCGGTTGCGTTGATCGCGATGTCGATGCCGCCGAGCGTCTCGGCTGATGTATCGGCAAGGGCGTTGACGCTGTCCTCGTCGGTGATGTCGCACGTGGCCCAATGGCAGCCATTCTGCGCCGCGAACTGCTGCAGCACGCTGTCCTTGCGGCCCGAAACCAGCACGGTTGCGCCTTCGTCCAGCAGGCGACGGGCGATGACCTGGCCCATGTTGCCTTCGCTGCTGGCCCCCAGTACCACTGCGGTCTTGCCTGCCAGGCGTCCCGTGCTTTCAGCCATTGCTGCTTGCTCCCATTTGCGTTTGCGGCACGCTAGCACCGGGCAGGCCCGGCCATTTCCTGTTCAAAAGGGGAGTGGCCTCGGGCAGGGTGGCTCTTCAAGGGTATGCCGCACAGAATCTTTGCAGGGTAGAGGAGCAGGAACATGGATCTCGGACTCAAGGGCAAGAAGGTGATCCTTACCGGCGGCAGCCGCGGGATCGGCCGCGCAGCGCCCGAACTGTTCGCGCAGGAAGGCTGCGATATCGCGTTCTTTTCGCGCAATGCGGAACAGGTTGCGGCCACGGTCGAATCGCTTGGTGCCCACGGCGGCAAGGTGGTGGGCGCGGCGCTGGATATGACCGATCACGATGCCTACCGCGCGTGGCTGGCATCAGCAGCCGAAGAGCTTGGCGGGTGCGATATCTTCGTGCCGGGCGCCAGCGCATCGGGAGCAGGCGCTACGGGAGATTGGGACGCCTGTTACAACATCGATATCAAGGGCACGGTCATCGGCTGCGAAGTGCTGGAGCCCTGGCTGGAAAAGAGCGACGCGGGATCGATCGTCTTCATGTCGAGCACGGCTGGCGTCGAGACGTTCATCGTGCCGCAGGCCTACAACTCGATCAAGGCCGCGCTGCTGACTTATGCCAAGCAGCTGGGCCAGGCGCTGGGCCCCAAGGGCATCCGCGTGAACTCGGTTTCGCCGGGGCCGATCGCGTTTCCGGGTGGCAACTGGGAAGCGATCAAGGCTGCCGCGCCGGGCCTTTACGACGCCACGGAAGCGCAGTTTGCGCTCGGCCGCTGGGGCGGGCCGGAAGAGGTAGCCAAGACTATTGTCTTTCTGGCGAGCCCTGCGTCCTCCTATACCACTGGCACCAATGTGGTGATCGACGGTGGTTATACCAAGCGCGTCCAGTTCTGACCTTTACTGCCACGGCGATCAGCAAAGGATCACGGACATGACAGTCGGGGCACGGGCGATCCATCACGTCGGCGTGTCCGTCCCCGATCTTGCCAAGGCGCGCGAATTCTATCTCGACCTGCTGGGCGGGGTTGAAGTGGGCAAGCCGCTTGAATGGGAGGACAACCCGTTCATCGACGCGGTGGTCGGGCTGGAAAACAGCGCGGCGCACCAGTTCGTGTGCCGCCTTGGCAATGCCTATGTCGAGGTGTTCGAATACTTTGCCCCGCGCGCTGCGGCACAGGACCCGAACGAGGGCGTCAACCGCTTCGGCTATACCCATTTTGCGGTGCAGGTGGACGATATCGAGGCCTGTTACGAACGGCTGGTGGCCGCCGGCATCCGCGTTCACACCAGGCCATCGATGGACGGCATCACCATCGATGCCGATGGCCGCAAGCATGGCTATGCCGCCACGTACTGCCGTGATTTCTTTGGCAATGTCTTCGAGATCATGGAAATCTACGACGATGACCAGATCCGCCCGGTCTGGCGCGCCGGTGAAGGCGTGATCCCGGCAGGCTGATCGCCGGCATCACGCACTGGGCTTTAGCCCCGGTTTGTATCAGTGGCGGACCATCGCGCCGCCATCGACCCACACGCCGTGCCCGGACATGAACCGCGCATCGTCGCTGCACAGGAACGCGATGACATCGGCAATGTCTTCGGGTTGGCCGAGGCGGCGCAGCGGGGCCTTGTTTTCCCAGAAGGTCTTGAATTCGGGCATCTGTTCAAAAGCAGGCGCGGTCATCGCGGTGGCAATGGCACCGGGCTGCACGCAGTTGACCGTGATGCCGAAGGGGCCCAGTTCGGCCGCCGCCGATTTGGTGAAGCCCAGCACCGCGTGCTTTGACGCGGAATAGGCGCACAGGCCCTCGTCGCCGTGGCTTGAGGTGGTGGACCCGATGGTGACGATCCGGCCCTTGCCCGCCACCTTCAGGTGCGGCACCGCATCGCGCACCAGCCGGAACACGGACATCACGTTGACCTCCATAACGCGTGCGAAATAGGCGTCGTCGTGGCCTTCAAGCGGATGGAAGGCGCTGATCCCGGCGCAAGGCACCAGCGTATCGAGGCCGCCCATTGCCGCCACCGCCGCCGCAACCAGCCGCGCGTTCGCGCCATCGCCGCTGAGGTCTGCGACGAAATCCACGCCGCTGGCGATATCGGCGGTGAACACCTGCGCACCATCGGCGCGCAACCGTGCCGCCGTGGCAGCGCCAATGCCGGAGGCCGCGCCGGTGACGATGGCGCGGCGACCGGCGAGGCGGCCTGGTGAGCGGGCTGCGGGCGAATCAGAGGCCATCGGCGATCTTCAGCACCAGCTTTCCGGTATTGGCGCCGCTGAACAGGCGCATGAAGGCCGGAAAGGCGTTTTCCAGGCCGACCTGGAGATCCTCGTCGATGCGCAGTTTCCCTTGCGCCATCCATTCGGCCATGACCGCGCTGCCTTCGCCAAAGCGTGGCACGTAATCCATGATCAGATAGCCGTGGATCGTGGCCTGCTGGGCCAGGACCTGCCACAGGTTGCGGATGCCGATCTTGGTCGGCGAATTGTATTCGCTGATCAGGCCGCACAGCACGATCCTGGCATGCTTGGCCAGGTTCAGCAGTTCGGCATCGAACACATCGCCGCCAACGTTTTCAAAGATGACATCGGCGCCACCGGGCGCGGCCTGGCGAATTTCGGCGGCGAGCTGTTCGACCGACTTGCCCTTGTAATCGATCGCGACATCGAAGCCGTAGTCGTTGATCAGGCGGCGACATTTTTCGGCGCCACCGGCAATGCCGATCACCCGGGCGCCCATGATCTTGCCGATCTGGCCCACCGCCGACCCGACTGCACCAGCCGCAGCCGATACGATCAGCGTTTCCCCCGGCTGCGGCTTTGCCACGTCGGCCAGTCCGAAATAGGCGGTAAGCCCCACCGCGCCCATCGCCGAAAGAAACCGGGATGGCGAATCTGCCAGTGTCGGATCAACCTTCATGGTGAAACCGCCGGCTTCCATGACCGAATAGTCTTCCAGCCCGTTCAGGCCCATGACCCAGTCACCCACCTGAAAATCGGGCGAATTCGAGGCCGCGACAACGCCCACCGTAGTGGCGCGAACCGGATCGCCGAGCGGAATCGGCGGCATGTAGCTGGGCGCATCGTCCATCCAGCCGCGCTGCGCCGGATCTAGCGACGCATAGCAGTTGCGCACGACGATGCCGCCTGCGGGCGGGGTCGGGATGGCCTCTTCGACGAAGGCGAAATCTTCGGGCACCGGCGTGCCATCGGGCCGTCGGGCAAGGAGGAAGCGGCGGTTGGTGGTGGGGGTTGCAGGCATGGGGGCAGCTCTCCGATCTGGTAAAACCAAGCATGCAGCATGGCCCATCCATCGCACCTGTAACAAGTCGCAGTTGGTTCCTGAAACGCACAGGACGATTAAGGCGGCGCTATCACCCGCATGCGGTGAGGCAGCCCATGAGGGAGGATACATCAAATGAAAACGCTCGCGCACCGGCGATTCGTCGCTGCTGTATTGACCACGACCGCGCTCGCAACCGCGTTCCCGGCCCTGGCCGCCGAGGAGCCGCAGACCGCGCAAGCCCCGCAGTCCGATGCCCAGGCAACCGAAGGCGCCGAATCCGGCGATACCGGGGCGATCATCGTTACCGCCCGCCGCCGCTCGGAAACGCTGCAGAGCACCCCGGTCGCCATCACCGCGGTCAACACCGCGATGCTGCAAAGCAAGGCTGCCGTGAACATCGGCGACCTGCAGGGCGCGGCGCCCGGCCTGCTGATCACCCAGCAGAATTCCGGTGCGCAGGCTGCCAACATCTCGATCCGCGGCCTGACCTACGCCGACATCGAAAAGTCGCAGACCCCGACCGTGGGCGTGCTGGTCGATGGCGTGGTCATCGGCACCAACACCGGCCAGCTGCAGGATGCGTTCGACGTGGCGCAGATCGAAGTGCTGCGCGGACCGCAGGGCACGCTGTTCGGCGCGAACACCATCGGCGGGGTGATCAACATCCAGCGTTCCAAGCCGACGATGACGCCGGGCGTGAAGGCTGAAGTGAGCTATGGCCGCTGGAACACGTTCTCGGCCAAGGCGATCGGCAACTATGGCGATGGCGAGACCTGGGGCGTAAAGGCGTGGTACTTCCACAACGAAAGCGACGGGTTCTATCGCAACGTCGTGCGCAATGTCAGCGCCGGCTGGAGCAATGCCGAAAACTATGGCGCGAGCCTGCTGTTCAAGCCGACCGGTTCGGGCTTCGACGCCCAGCTGACCGTGGCGCAGGTGGAACAGGTGTTCGATCCGGTGGTGAGCAACATCACCAACAGCACCGAAGTGTTCTGCGGCTTCATTCCGGCACGCGAATGCAACCGCAACACCACCACCGACCTGTACACGACCTTCGGCCAGGCAGCTTCGAGCAACTACAAGGCGCCTGAAGCCACGCTGGAAATGAACTATGATGCAGGTCCGGTAAAGCTGACCTCGATCACCGGCTGGCGCAAGAGCACCGAAGCCCAGACGCAGGACTTCGATGGTTCCTCGACCGACCTGTACTACGTCGATCGCCGCCAGCACTACGAACAGTGGAGCCAGGAACTGCGCGCCGCAGGCAATCTGTTCGACGGGTTCGACTATGTCGTCGGCGGGTTCTACTTCCACTCGAAGTATGACCTGACGCAGTGGTCGCGCGTGTTCGGTTTTGCCCCGACTACGCCGCCCACCCTGTTCGACAAGAACTCGCAGCATGTTGAAGGCCTGACCGAAAGCTATGCTGTGTTCGGCGACTTCAACTGGAAGGTTGCCGATCAGGTCCGCATCTCGTTCGGTGGCCGTTACAGCCACGATCGCAAGGAGCTGTTCAACGGCTTTGCCGGTGGCAAGCTGATCGATCCGAACGCGGTGCAGAAGTCCCTGTTCGTGCCTGTCGGCACCGGCAAGGCGAGCTTCAACAAGTTCACCCCCAAGATCGGCATCGACTGGCGCCCGAACAGCGATACGATGGTCTATGCTTCGTGGTCGCGCGGCTATCGTTCAGGCGGCTTCAGCCCACGTGCTGCAACGGCAGCAACCGCCAGCACGCCGTTCCAGCCTGAAACGGTCGATTCCTACGAAGTGGGCCTGAAGCTGACCGGCCTCAACGGCCGGGCCGACTTCAACATCGCCGGCTTCATCTCCGACTACAAGGACATGCAGCAGAACCTGACCGTTCCGGGCGGCCCGACGGGCAACCAGACGGTTACCGGCAACGTTCCGGGCGGCGCGCTGATCAAGGGTATCGAAGTCGACGGCTCGCTGCGCGTGACCGACAACTTCAAGCTCAGCGGTTCGCTGGCGGTGCTCGATTCCAACTTGCCGGTGGCCCGGTGGCAACGAACGCTTGCGGTACCGGACTTGTGCCGTTCGATTATTCGGCCAACCGTCTGATCTATGCGCCGAAGTTCACCGCATCGCTTAACGCCGAATACACCTACCCCACCAGCTTTGGCGATGTGTCGACGAATGTCGGCTGGCGCCATATCTCGCCCTATGACGAGCAGCTTTCGGCAGCGTCGCTGACGCCGACGAAGAACGCCACGGGCCAGGCGACGCTGGTGACGGTCAACGGCAACGATCCCCGCGTGCGTACCACCACGCAGGATCTGGTCGATGCTTCGCTGACGTTCAACTTCGACATGAACGACACCAAGGCCTATGTCCGCGTGTTCGGCCGCAACCTGCTCAACGAGAAGACCACGACCCACGCGTTCACCGTGGCCGGGCTCTGGTCGTTCGGCATGGCGCTGGAGCCACGCACCTATGGCGCAACGCTGGGCGTGAAGTTCTGACGCTGACACGACACTGATCCACCTTGCCGGGGACGGTGGCAGGCTTCGGGCTGCTACCGTCCCCGCCCTTTTTCAAGGTGGTCCTACGCTTTGACAGGCAAGCGCCCGCGCCTACGGCAGTTTGTGGGTGGTCTGGCTGTCTTTGATCTGGCTGCGGGTGGTCTGGTCAAGCGACCCAGCGGATCGCGTTTTCCACCAGGCGGCGGTATTCCGCGCTGTCATAGGCCGATGGCCCATCGCCCGGCTGAAGATAGACCAGGCGGCTGTTGATCGCTTGCCTGGCCCAGCCGATCAGGTTCGACCCGGGCGCATGATCCCACCCTTCGCGTGAGAACATCTCGCCCCGGACCGCGCGGTCGGCCGACCAGAAGTGATCGCGCGTGAACGAGGCCGAGGAGGCCAGCAGCGGGGTCACGTCGTTGCCATAGACTTGCGCAAGATAGAGCTCGTCGGTCAGGGTGAAGCTGGCAGGCAGGCCGGCCGTGATTGGATGATCGGCGATCACCTGCACGGTATGGTGCACATCGTGGCAATATCCGCTGTCGGGCACAGGCCCCCGCGGCGTGGGGCCGGGGCGGTAGTGGAACTGCCCGCCCAGCCATTCGTGGTAGTCGGACCATGTGGGCCAACCCGCCAGCGCGTGGTGCAGCGCCACCACGCCGGTGCCCTGTTCCAGCAGGGCGCGAAAGCCGGATTTCAGCGCTTCGTCCGGCTCGATATAGGCCGGCGCATTGTCCGGCGCTTCGAAATCAAGCCCGGGCATGTCATAGAGCACCAGAACATCGAAGCCGCGCATCGCTTCGGGATTCATCAGGCGGGCCGCGGCGGGCTGATCGACCATTGTCGCCGATATGCCCTCCATGCCCTGGAACATCGCATCAAAGGCGGTGCGATCGAACGGGTGGCCGCGCACGGCGACCAGGCAATTGAGCGGGCTGCGATGGTGGATGATCGGCATCAGTCGGCAACTTTCACGATGACCTTGCCCAGCGCCTTGCCCAACAGCATGCGTTCATAGGCAACAAGGGTGTTTTCCAGACCGGCGGTCTCGTCGAGATTGACGGTCAGCGTTCCGCCATCGCTCCAATCGCGCAGGACTGGAAGGAACTCGGCGCCGCGATGGAGGAAATCGGGGATAAAGAACCCTTCAATGCGCAGGCGCCGCATCAGCACCTGGTCAAAGCGGGCAGGGCCGGGCAGCGGGGCATCGTGATCATAGGCGGCGACCATGCCGCAGACCGCCACGCGGCCATAGTGCGCCATATTGGGCAGGACCGCATCGAGCAGCGGGCCGCCGACGTTGTCGAAATAGGCATGGACCCCGCCTTCGACCGTGGCGAGGCGCGCGGCAACGTCTTCGGACTTGTAGTCGATGGCCATGTCCACGCCGAGCTGCTCGACAAGGTAGCGGCACTTGTCCGGGCCACCGGCGATGCCGATCACGCGTGCGCCAAGGTTGCGGCCCACCTGGCAGGCGAGCGATCCCGTGGCGCCGGCGGCCGCAGACACCACCAGCCATTCGCCGGGCTTGATCGCGGCAACCTCCTTGACCCCGACATAGGCCGTCCAGGCATTCATGCCCAGCGCGCCGAAGTGGTGACGCACGTCGGGCAGACCGTCATCCACGGCCTCCAGCCCGGCCAGCGCGGGCGTGACCACCGCATGATCGGCCCATTGCCCGAACCCGCGCACCAAAGTGCCCACCGGCCAGGCCGCGTCGCGGCTTTCGCTGATCCGGCCCAGGACCAGCCCGGCCATCTTTGCGCCAAGCGGCAGCGGCGGCTGGTAGCCGTCGGTGCGCGGGCTCATCCACATGCGCGTACCGGCGTCCATCGACAGCCAGCCCACCTTCACGCGCACTTCGCCCTCGCCAAGCGCCGCCAGCGGTTCGGAGCGCAGGCTGAGGGCAGCGGCGAAGTCCGAGCCGCTGGGATGGCGGTCCAGCTGCCAGTAGCGGTTTTCGATCATCACAGGTCCTTGCGGCTAACCCCCGCTGCCGACCCTGCGGCCGGCCCTGCGGCCAGAATGCAGGCGCTCAGTAGCCCTTGGGGGCGTGCTGGCGGTGGATGTTGCGGAAGCTGCGCGTCTTGAACAGCCACGTGCCGTCCACCTTCACGCACGTGTCCTCGTAACAGCCCCGGTCGCGCATGGTCGTGCCGTTCTGATCGTAGACTTCCGAGGTGTAGCTGCGCATCACCGCAGTATCGCCAGCAACCTCGATCGAGCCGGGCCATGCTTCGAACATGATGCCCGGATAACCCTTCATCGCCTCGATCCACATCGCCTTGATCGCCGCCCGCCCGCGCGTAGTGCCAAGTTCAGGGTAATCGGGCAGCGACCATTCGGCATCTTCGGCCCAGGTCGCAGCCCAGGCCTCGGCGTCGACCCGCGTGACGGCATCGGCATAGGTTTCCAGCAGCTAGCGAATGGCAAGAACGGTCTTCGGCGGGGCCGGTGAAGGGCATGGCGGGTCTCTCCTGATTATGGTTGATTGCGGGCCAGACTAACCATCTGCGCCGCCTTGCGGACCTGTGGTTTGGGTGAGGGTCAGATCGAGGCGCCGCCATCGACGCGGAATTCGGCGCCGGTGGCAAAGGCGCTGGCATCGCTGGCAAGGTACACCGCGATGGCGGCGATTTCCTCGGGCTTGCCGAGGCGCTTCACCGGGTGGACATCGACGAAGCTCTGGTACAGCGCATCGGGATCGCTCGATTGCGCCAGCACCTTGTCGATGATCGGGGTGTGGATCGCGCCGGGGTGAATCGAGTTGCAGCGAATGCCATAGCCTTGTTGCGCAAAATGCAGCGCGCAGGATTTGGTCATCAGCGTCACCGCCGCCTTGGCCGCATTGTAGGCGACGAGGTTGGCCGAGGCCTTCACGCCTGACAGCGAGGACATGTTGATGATCGATCCGCCGTGCGCCTTCATCTTCGGCAGCGCGGCCTGGATGCCCATGAACACGCCCAGCACGTCGATATCCAGTTCGTGCCGGAACTGATCGAGCGTGACCTCTTCGATCGAACCGAGCGTGGTGATCCCGGCGTTGTTCACGAGCACATCGATGCGATCACAGGTTGCCACTGCTGCCGCCCACGATGCCTCCTGCGTCACGTCGAGCGAAACGAACCGCACGCCCAGTTCCGTGGCCAGTGCTTCGCCCGCCGCTGCATCGATATCGGCGATGATGACACTGGCACCTTCAGCCACGTAGGCGCGCGCGATGGCCTCGCCCAGGCCCGATGCCCCGCCGGTGACGAACGCGGTCTTTGCTTGCAGAGTACCCATCCTGCTCTCCCAGGGTTTCGGCGCGTCAGATCAGGACCAGCGTCTTGCCGGTGGTCCGCCCGCTCATCAGGTCGATGAAGGCTGCGGGCAGCGTCTCGATCCCGGTGCGCACGTTTTCGAGCGGTTTCAGCTTCCCTTGTGCAAAGAGGTGGTCCAGTTCGGACTGCGCCTGCGCCAGCACTTCGGGATGGTCATAGGTGATGAACCCGCGCATCGTCAGCCGCTTGACGACCAGTTGCCACAGCTGGCGATTGCCGTGCGGATTGTCGGCATCGTTGTACTGCGCGATCATGCCGCACACCGCGATGCGGCCGTGCAGGCGCATCAGGGGCATTACCGCTTCCAGCGTTTCGGCCCCGACATTGTCGAAGTAGACGTCAATGCCATCGGGCGCGGCCTGTGCAATGGCATCGGAAAGATCGGCCGCGGCCTTGTAGTCGATCGCCACGTCGGCACCCAGATCGCGGACGATCTGCGCTTTTTCGGGACCGCCCGCCAGGCCGATCACCCGGCACCCCGCTGCCTTTGCCAGTTGGACCACGGTGCTGCCGGTGGCCCCGGCTGCTGCGCTGACAAGCACCGTATCGCCCGCGCGCGCCCTGCCGATCTCGAACAATCCGACCCACGCGGTCAGCCCCACTGGCCCGAGCGCGCCCATGTAGTGCTGCAAGGGCACGCCGGGGGCGGCGTCCACGCGTTCGATGCCCAGCGCGTCTGCGCCCACGACATAATATTCGGACCACACGGCAAAGGTGCGCAACAGCGTTCCCACCGGCCAGTCCGGATTGTGCGATTCGACCACTTCGCCCAGCGACATGCCATTGATCGGCGCGCCCAGCGCCACGGGGGGCAGGTAGCTCGGCCGATCATCGAGAAAGCCGCGAATGGCCGGATCGCACGAACCGACCCGCATCCTGACCAGGATCTCGCCCGGACCGGGCACGGGGCGGGGGACCTCGACCAGGTCGAAGTCTGCGGGAACGGGCACGCCGGTCGGGCGGCGGGCGAGGACGATCTGGCGCGTTGTTTCCATGATGCAGTGCTTAGCGCGTCGGCGCGCCGTGCCGCGCTATTCATATCGCTAGGTTACGCGCAAGGCGCGCTTGGACGATCCTGCCGCAAACAAGGCAGAGGAATGGGCGATGGGCATGACTGCGGCAGAGATGATCAAGTTCGTCGATGATCTTTACGAAGCGACGGGCGTTGGCGATTTCGACAAGGCCGAAACCATGCTCACCGACGATTTCTTCATCACCGAGGCAGACGGGTTGCCGATGGCCGGGACCTATCGCGGCAAGACCGCGCTGCGGGAGCTGTTTGCCAAGGTCATGGGCATGGTCGATGTCGCCGGGCTCGACCGTGTCGAGACGACGGCGGGCAAGGATCACGCCGTCACGATCCTGTCGTTCCGCTTTGCCGACCCGGCGCTGGCCCCTGCCGAGCTGTGCGAAGTGTTCCGCTTCCGCGATGGCAAATGCTGCGAGATCAAGCCGTACTATTTCGACGTCACGACCTTCCAGGCAGCCGCCAGGGCCAAGCAGGCCGCCTGATCCGCTGCCGGCCCGGCGCTGTCAGGCAGCGCCGGCGGCCACGGCCTGCTGCCAGGCCAGCGCGGCCAGCTCCGGCAGGACGGCAACGCGCTCTATCGCCTGCGCCGATGACGCGGTGCCGCGAATGACGCGGCCCTTGATCCCGTGGAAGATGGCGGCGAGGCGGAAGAAGTTGAACGCGATGTAGAAGTCATAGCCCGGCATGTCGCTGCGGCCCATGCGGCGGCAATAGGCGGCAAGATATTCGGCCTCGCTGGGGATGCCCAGTGCGGCGATATCGCTGCCGGCAAGGCCCGCCACGATATGCGGCGGCATCCGGTACATCATCGCGTTATAGGCAAAGTCGGCGCCGGGGTGGCCAAGGGTGGAAAGCTCCCAATCGAGCACGGCCAGCACGCGCGGCTCGGTCGGGTGGAAGATCATGTTGTCGATGCGGAAATCCCCGTGCGTCACGCAGGTCGCATCGTCATCGGCGGGAATGTTGGCGGGCAGCCACGCGATCAGCCGGTCCATGTGCGGATCGCGGCCAGCATCGGCATCGTCCAGGTACTGCTTGGTCCAGCGGCTGATCTGGCGTTCGAAGTAGTTGCCCGGCCTGCCGAAATCGCCCAGCCCGACCGCTTCGTGATCGACGCTGTGCAGCGCGGCCATCGTACCGTTCATGGCATCGATGATCGCGGCGCGTTCGGCGATGCTCACGCCCGGCACGGTGGCATCCCAGAAGATGCGCCCTTCCACCATGTCCATCACATAGAACCACGTGCCGATCACGCTCTCGTCGGTGCACAGGCCGTGGACGTGCGCTACCGGGAAATCGGCGCGGGCCAGCGCGGTCAGGACCCTGGCCTCGCGCTCCACCGCATGGGCGCCCTTGAGCAGCTGGCCCGGCGGCTTGCGCCGCAGCACATAGGCGCGGCCCGGCGTGACCAGCTTGTAGGTGGGATTCGATTGCCCGCCCTTGAACTGCTCGACCTGCATCGGCCCGGCAAAACCCGGCACGTTTTGCGCCATCCACGCTGCCAGCGCGGTTTCATCGAAGCCATAGCCTTCGCGCACGGCGGTGGTGCCGGTGTTCCCGTCCGCGGTCAGTCCGTTGGCCGCACCACTCACGCGGCCTGTCCCTTGAGGAAATCGCGCTTCACCTTCTTGGCAAGGCTCCATTTGTGCACTTCGGTCGGGCCGTCATAGATGCGGAAGGCGCGGATTTCGCGGAACACCTGTTCGACGATGGTATCGCCGGAAACCCCGGCACCGCCCATCACCTGCACGCAACGGTCGGCAATGCGCATCAGCGCCTCGCTCACGGCGACCTTGGCCATCGAGCTTTCGGCCGTGCCCAGCGATCCTGTATCGAGCACGCCGGCGCACCAGTCGATCATCAGTTCACACTGCTTGATGTCGATCATGTTCTCGGCCAGCATGAAGCCGACGCCTTCGTGATCGACCAGCAGCTTGCCAAAGGCGCTGCGGGTGCAAGCATAGGCGGTGGCGATCTCCTGTGCGCGCGTCGCTGCGCCCAGCCAGCGCATGCAGTGGGACAGACGCGCCGGCGACAGGCGGACCTGGGCGTATTTGAACCCCTCTCCGCTCTGACCCAGCATCTGATCGGCCGGGACCCGCAGGTTTTCGATCGCCACGATCGAGTGGCCGCCGGGCATCGAGCTGTCGATGGTATTAAGCACGCGTTCGATGCGGATGGCGGGATCGGGCAGATCGACGACGAACATGCAGGCCCCTTCAGCCGACTTCGCCATGACGATGCCGACCTTGGCGCCCTGGGCCCCGGTGATGAACGCCTTGCGGCCATTGATGACCCAGTGGTTGCCATCGGGCACGCAAGTGGTCTGCATCATCGACGGGTCCGATCCGGCCCCGCCTTCGGCAGCAGGTTCGGTCATCAGGAACGCGGATCGCGCCTCCCCTGAGACCAGCTGGTTGAGGAACCGCTGCTTGAGTTCGGGCGATCCGACCTTGCCCAGCAGGTACATGTTGCCCTCGTCAGGCGCCATGGTGTTGACCGCCAGCGGTCCCAGCGGCGAAAGACCCGACGGGATCAGGACAATCGCGGTTTCGCGCTGGGTCAGGTGGCCCCCATCGGGCAGGATGTGCGGCGTCAGCACGCCCGCCTCCCGCGCCTTTTCGCGCATTTCCATGACCAATTCATCGGGCGGACCGTGGCCGTGCACGGCGATGCGGGGATCGCGTTCGTAGGGGATCACCACCTCCCGCACGAAGGTTTCGACGCGGGCGGCAATTTCCTGGGCGCGAGCAGTCATCACATCATCCTGTTTGAGGCCAAAGGCAGCCACGCAATACAATGGCTTGCACGGTGCCATCGCTTTTCACCCGAGAATCATGCTACAATATTGTGGAACAATCAAGTGGGACTGGAAGATCTTGCCGGAAGCCTGCATAAGCGCGGTTATGGACAGCAACCCGGCCTCCTTCCGCACAGCGGTTTCCGGCAAGAGCCCTGAGCCCGGTGCCGCAGACCCGGAAGGTTCGGCGCAGCGCGTCTATCGCGGGATCATGAAAGACCTTGAAGAAGGCCGCATGGTCCCGGGGCAATCGCTGGCCGAAACGAAGATCGCCGCGCTCTATGGCGTGGGGCGCAACGCCGTGCGCGAAGCGATGCAGCAACTGGCCGCGCGCGGGGTGATGGACCTCAGCCGACACCGCTCGCCCGCGATCCGCCTGCTCGACAAGCCGGCAACCTTCGAAATCCTGGACGTGGCGGGGGTTATGACGGCGCTGGCGGCGCGATCAGCCGCGCACAACCATGTCCCCCACCAACATGCGGCTCTGACCGAGGCGGCGCTGGCCATGCTGGTCGAAGCCGATGCCAGCGACGAGCCGGGCATGTTCAGCCGCGCCCGCCGCCACTTCTATCGCGCGCTGCTGCACATCGGCGGCAACCGCGAACTGCAGCGGCTGTTTCCGGCTATCGGCATGCACCTGATCTATGCCCAGTATCGCAGCAGGCGGCTGCGCGGGATTCGGCTGGCCGATTATCAGGAGATCATGGCCGCCGTGGTTGCCGGAGACCCCGCACGCGCCGAACAGGCCGCGCTGCGGCATGTCGAGAACGTGCGGCAGGTCATTGCCGAGATGCGATAGGCACCGCATCCCGGCCCTTGCCGGCGTCAATGGCCAGAAGCCTCAATACTTGTACGATTGCCCGCCATCGATGGGGATGGTCGTGCCGTTGATGAACGGTGCTTCGCCCGACAGCAGGAAGGCGACGAGCGCCGCCACCTCTTCGGGCCGACCGAACCGCTTCATCGGATTGACCGAGACGAACTGCCGCCCGACCTCTTCCCAGTCATCGCCGCCAATCTGCCGCAGCGAACCTTCGACCATCGCGGTCATGATCGCGCCGGGGGCAATCGCGTTGATCTGCACGCCGTGCACGCCATATTCCACCGCTGAATTGCGCGTCAGGCCGACAACGCCATGCTTGGCCGCCGCATAGCCGCTCTGGTTGCCGATGCCCCGAATGCCGCCGACCGACGCGGTGTTCACCACAGCTCCTGAGCCTTGTGCACGCATCACCTTGAGGACGGCGGCGAGGCCGAAGAACACGCCATCGAGATTGATCGAGATGACCCGGTGGAACTCTTCCGCCCCGAAATCCTCGGTGAGGTTCTGGCGCCCTTCGATGCCGGCGTTGTTGAAGAACCCGTCGATCCGGCCATAGGCTGCCATTGTCGCATCGACATAGGCCTGCACTTGCGCGCTATCGGCGACGTCGGCCTGGAAAAGGGTGACGTTTGCGTCTGCGGGAAGGGTCGCCTTAGCCGCGTCCAGCGCATCGGCGCGCAGGTCAACCAGCATCAGCGATGCGCCTTCCTCGGCCAGCCGCTGCACGGTCGCCAGCCCGAGCCCCGAAGCCGCACCGGTCACGATCACGACCTTGTCCTTGAAACGCATATCCTTTTCCCTTTTTCGCTGTTTCGCGTGAGCAAGGTCTAGCAGCGAAGGGACGGACTACGGAACGCGCACATTGAGCAGGTAGCCGAACAGGCCGGGCGTTTCGGTGCAGGCCGGATCAGGCGGGGTCCAGCGCAGCCAGATGGGCCAGAGCGGTCTGTTCCGTGATGACTTCGGCGTACTTTGCTTGCAGGTCGAACAGGTTCGCCTCGTGCGGGCCGGGATGGCGATCACCGCAGGCATCGCGGACGACGAACGGCAGGAATCCGTTCTGACAGGCATCGAGCGCGCTTGCCCGCACGCAGCCCGAGGTCGATACGCCGGTGATCATCAGCGTATCGACGCCAAGCGCGGTCAACGTGGCGGCCAGATGCGTTGCAAAGAACGCCGAGGCATAGCGCTTGGTGATGACCAGATCGCCGTCCTTCGGGCAGAGCCTTGTCGGAAACGCCCCCAGCGGCGATCCCTTTTCGAACACCCGTAGCGCGGGCACCTTGCGGAAGAACACGCCGCCGTCCGCCCCGCCGGGGGCAAATTCGACGTTGGTGAAGATCACCGGAACGCCTGCCTGCCGCGCCGCCGTTGCCAGCCGCGCGGCAGAATCGACTGCCGTCTCGATCCCGGCGTAAAGCGGCGATCCGGGCTGGAGATAGGCCTCGACCATGTCGATCACGA
This sequence comes from Novosphingobium sp., assembly GCA_026400375.1. Taxonomy (GTDB): domain Bacteria; phylum Pseudomonadota; class Alphaproteobacteria; order Sphingomonadales; family Sphingomonadaceae; genus Novosphingobium. The sequence continues at coordinate 23,546 of JAPLPG010000314.1, forward strand.
TCAGCGCCGGACGCTTGCCGAAGGGCAGGGTCCCATCGAAGGCGCCGGTGTAATTGGCGCTGACCTGGGCGTAGTCGGTCATGGCCGGGTTCGCCCCATCAGATCACCCCGCGCGCGGCCAGCGCGTCGAGCTGCGCTGCATCGAGGCCGAGCAAGCTGCCGTAGATTTCGGCATTGTGCTGGCCGATGACCGAAGGCGCAGGGGTGCGCACGCTGCTGGGCGTGGCCGACATCCGCGGCACGACGTTCTGCATCTTGAGCTTGCCGAACCGTTCGGTTTCCACCTCGATAATCGCCTCGCGCGCCTGGAAGTGCGGGTCGGCCAGCATTTCGGGCGCGCGGTAGACCTTTCCGGCCGGGATCGAATGCTTGATCATCAGCGCATCGACCTCTTCGATGGTCAGCCTTGCTGTCCAGTCGTTGATCAGGGCATCCAGCTCGATCTGGTTCGCGCCGCGCGCCACGTGCGTGGCATAGCGCGGGTCGGTCGCCAGTTCGGGCTGGCCCATCGCTTCTGCCAATCGCGCAAAGATCGCGTCCTTGTTGGCGCCGATCATGAAATCGCCATCGCTGCACTTGTACACGTTCGACGGTGCGATGCCCGGCAGGAACGAACCCGAACGTTCGCGGATGATCCCCGAATGATCGTATTCGGGAATGACGCTTTCCATGACCTGCAGCACGGCTTCATATAGCGCGGTGTCGATCACCTGGCCCTTGCCGGTCGAAGCGCGCGCGTGCAGCGCGGCCAGCACGCCCATGCAGCCGTAAGTTGCTGTCAGCGTATCGCCGATCGAGATCCCCATGCGGCTTGGCGGGCGGTCCGGTTCGCCGACGATATAACGCCAGCCGCCCATCGCTTCGCCGATCCCGCCGAAACCGGCGCGGTCGGAGTAGGGCCCGGTCTGGCCATAGCCCGACATGCGCGCGATGATCAGGCCGGGGTTTAAGGCATGCAGCGCATCCGGCCCTAGGCCCCACTTTTCCAGCGTGCCGGGCTTGAAGTTCTCGATCATCACATCGGCCTGGACCAGCAGCTGGCGCACCAGGTCCTGCCCTTCGGGCACGCGCAGATTGGCCGTGACCGATTTCTTGTTGCGGGCAATGACCTCCCAATTGACCTTGTCATCGCCCAGGCCCCAATCGCGCATCGGATCGCCGCCAACGCCGTTGACCACCGGTGGTTCGACCTTGATCACGTCTGCGCCCATATCGCCCAGCAGCTGCCCGCAAAACGGCCCGGCCAGCAGCTGCCCCAATTCGATCACCCGGATGCCCTTCAGAGCACCGTTGTTAACCGCCATCTGTACCATCGCCTATTCCGCTGCCTGCAAGGTTTGCCATACCGGCTGGATCGGCGCGGGCAACCCGGTCTCCGCCTCGCAGTTTGCGCGCAGGGTTTCGATGTCGGGACCGTAGTTGAACAGGCCGAGCGGCGGACGTTCGGCGCGCAGCCTGGTGCGCAGCGCCTCGGTTGCGGCGTGGTCGACCACGCCGTTGTCATTGGCGACCACGCCATAGGCCAGCGCGCCTTCGGGGGTGACGAGCCCTTGCGTGATCTCCTTGCCGACCAGTTCGGGCGCGCGTTCCAGCGGATCGCCCCAGCCGCCGCCGCCCCAGGTAATGAAGTGCAGCAGATCGCCCGCTTCGACCGGGTAGGCATCGACCTTGTTGCCGATGATGATCTGCGTGCCGTCGGGCTTCTCCACGATCTTGCGCGCGCGCTTGCCGGGTTCGCCGCCATTGACGCCCCATGGCGGCACGAACCAGCGGTCGTCATGCGCCGAAATCGTGCCATCGGCGAGGAAGCGATAGGTCATGTTGATGCCGTTGCCGCCACGGTGTAGGCCCGCGCCGCCGCTGTCGGGCACGGTTTCGTAGTTTTCGATCAGCAGCGGGAAGTAGCGTTCGAGGAACTCGTTGGGCACGTTGGTGAAGCCGGGCCATAGCGAGTGTCCGTCGGGCCCGTCGCCCATCGGACGGCCGGGAATGCCGCCGAAGCCGATCTGGAACAGCTGGAACCATTCGCCCTTGGCATCCAGCCCTGAATAGAACAGGTGGGGCGAAGATGAGAAGCCGGCGGCGTTGAGGAATTCCGGCGTCTTCTGGCCGAGCAGGCCGCCCAGAATGTCGAAGATCCGCCCCAGCGCATGGGTGCGACCCGAGAGGGCTGCGGGGAATTTCGGCTTGAGCAGCGATCCTTCGGGAATGCGCACGTCGATCAGGTCGTAGAACCCGTCATTGAACAGGATCTGCGGGTCGAACACCATGATCATGTAGATGCCGAAGAACATTCGGAACATGTTCTCGTTCAGCAGGAAGTTGATCGAATACTGGCTCTGCGGATCGGTGCCGTCGAAATCGAGCACGACCTTCTCGCCCTCGCGCCACATCGTGCATTTGATCTTGAACGGCCCTGCGCCCATGCCATCGTCGCAGATGTAGTCCTCGAAGCTTACCGGCTCTTCGCCGATGGCCCCGGCGATCAACTGCTTCATCGCGCGGTGATTGCGCGCCAGCAGTTCCTCGGTGGCCGAGACATAGACGTCCTCGCCAAAGCGATCGGCCATTTCGATCACGCGGCGGGCGGCCACGCGGCAGGCCGCGATCAGCGCGTTGAGATCGGCCTGGCACCAATCGGGCTTGCGCGTCTGGTGCATCACCAGCTTGATCAGGTCTTCGTTGTATTCGCCCTTCTTCCAGAGCTTTACCGGCGGAATGCGGACGCCTTCCTCGAAGATCGAGCGCGAATCGATCGGCATCGAGCCGACGACCTTGCCGCCGATATCGGCCTGGTGGCCGAACATCGCGGTATAGCCGATCAGGCGCCCGTTCTTGAACACCGGCAGCAGCACCAGCCAGTCGTTCGAATGGCTGACCGCGCCGCCGCAGCTGTAGGGATCGGACAGGAAGATCATGTCGCCATCTTCCAGCGTGCCGTCGTACTGGTCGAGGAACCCGCCGATGAAGCTGCCGAACTGGCCGACGATCATCTTGCCATTGTGATCGGCGATCAGCGGGAAGGCATCGCCCTGTTCGCGAATGCCCGGAGACATTGCGGTGCGCTTGAGCGTGGCGTCCATCTCATTGCGCGCATTGCGCAGCGCGTTCTCGATGATGTCGAGCGTGACCGGATCGATCGGCCGCTTCTCGAACGGGGCGGTGTTGGTCTGGATGATGCGTGCGGACATGGGTCTTGCCTCCTCTCAGGCCAAATTGATCAGGATGTTGCCGACACGGTCGACCTCGGCAACGCAACCGGTTTCGATCAGGGTGGTCGAGTCCATCTCGATGACGATGGCGGGGCCGGGTATGATATCGCCCTGCCGCAGCTTGGCGCGGTCATAGATCACCGCGGCCTGCTCCTTGCCGTCCATCCACAAGGTGTGATCGCGCATTTTCGCCTCGATCGGATCACCATTGCCCCTTGGCAGTTCGACAGCCGGAAGATCGAGCGACTGGCCAAGCGCCACGGCGCGCAGGTTCACGATCTCGTGCGGGGTATCCATGTTGAAGGTGAACAGGCGCAAGTGCTCCTCGTCGAACCGCTTGAGGATGCCGGCAATGCCATCGCGCTCCAGCACTTCGGCGGTGATCGTCAGTGGCACTTCGAAGGCCTGCCCGGCATAGCGCACGTCGACCTCGAATTCGCTTTCGATGCTCGCTTCGGGCAGGCCGTCGGCGCGCAGTTCGGCGCGGGTCTGGTTGGCCATGTCCCTGAGGATAGCGATCAGTTCGGCCGCGTCGGTCTGGGTGGCGAGGCGCGAGAACGAGCGCGCCGTTTCGGTGCGCATCCGCGTGGTCGCATCGCCCAGCGCGCAGAGCACGCCCGGCGACACCGGCGAAACAGCGGGCCAACTGCTCATCAGGCGGGCCACGGCGTTGACATGGAGCGGCCCGGCGCCGCCAAAGCCCATCAGCGAGAAGTGGCGCGGGTCATAGCCCTGTTGCACCGAGATCATGCGCAGCGCGTCTCGTTGACGATGTCGATGATCCCGCGCGCCGCCGCCATCAGATCGATGTTCAGCGCATCGGCGATGGTCTGCACCGCGCGCTTGGCGCCTTCGCGGTCCAGCTTGAAACTGCCGCCCAGGAGGTTCTCCGGCAGATAGCCGAGCACGACGTTGGCATCGGTCACGGTCGGCAATTCGCCCCCCTTGCCATAGGCCACCGGCCCCGGCACCGCGCCCGCCGATTGCGGGCCCACGCGCAGGGCCTTGGTCAGTTCGGGCACATAGGCGATCGAACCGCCGCCCGCGCCAACGGTCTTCACATCGAGCGAGGAGGCGCGGACCGACAGGTGGCCGACTTCGGTGGTGCGCACACGGCGCGGCTCGAGGTTCTCGATCAGCGCCACGTCGGTCGACGTGCCGCCAACGTCGAGCGTTAGGATGTTGCGCAGGCCCGAATTGCGGCCCACCCACAGCGCCCCGGTAACCCCGCCGGCCGGGCCGGACATCAGGATGTTGACCGGCTGTTCCTCGGCCTTTTGCGCCGACATCAGCCCGCCGTCCGAGCGCAGCAGCGAAAGCTTGCCGTTCATGCCCGACACGGCCAGCTTGTCGCGCAGGCTGGAGACATAGCGGCTGACGACCGGACGGACCGCAGCATTGGCCACCGTGGTCAGCGTGCGTTCGTATTCCTGCATTTCGGGCAGGACTTCGTGGCTGAGCGAGACCGGAATGTCCTGCATCATCTCGCGCGCCATCGCGCCGATGCGCGCTTCATGATCGCCGTTGACATAGGCATTGATCAGCGAGACCGTGATCGCCTCGACGCCCTGCTCCTTCAGCTTCTGCAGCGCGGTCTTGACGCTTTCTTCGTCCAGCGGGCGCACTTCGTTGCCAGCAGCGTCGATGCGGCCGCCGACGGTCATCGTGTCCTCCAGCGCGGCCAATGGCACCGGCTTGGGCCAGATGATCCACCCGGCAAGACCGCCGGGCACATAGGACCGCGCGATCTGCAGGACGTGGCGATAACCCTCGGTGGTGATCAGGCCGACGCGGGCACCCTTGCCTTCGAGCACGGCGTTGGTGGCCACGGTCGTGCCGTGGAGGAAATACTCGATCTCCCTGGGATCGACCCCGGCCTTCTCGCAGATCGCGGTGACGCCGGTCAGGATGCCTTCCGAACTGTCGTGCGGGGTCGATGGCGTCTTGTGGCGCCAGAACGCGCCGGTCGCCTCATCGAACAGCAGCAAGTCGGTGAATGTCCCGCCGACATCAACCCCCAAACGATAACCCATCTATGCGTCCTTTGTTGCTGGAGTCAGCTATGCTGATGTGGATTTGGGGAAGCGCGGCGCCTGCGCCACCATTCCCGGCAATTTGCGGCCAATGATATCCGACAGCCACGCGCTGCTGGCGATCAGCTGGTCAAGGTCCATGCCCGTGGCAACATGCGCGCGTTCCAGCATGTAGACCACGTCTTCGCTGGAAACATTGCCCGCTGCACCCGGAGCGAACGGGCAACCGCCCAGACCGCCAAGCGCGGCATCGACAATGCCGGCCCCGGCGCCGACCGCAGCCCAGACGTTGGCAAGCCCGGTGCCGCGGGTGTTGTGGAAGTGTACGCGCACCGGCAGCGGGTGGATCGCCGCGCGCACCGCGCTGACCAGCCGGTCCACCTGCGCCGGATCGGCCACGCCGATGGTGTCTGCCAGCGCGATCTCCACCGGTCCCGCCTCTGCCAGCCGCCGGGCCATCTCGATCACGCGGGCCTCGTCAACTTCGCCTTCGAAGGGGCAGCCGAACGCTGCGCCGATGGTGGCCTGCCCGGTGAGGCCGGCGGCTTGCGCCATGGCGATGATCGCCTTGGCGGCATCGACCGAACCGTCGCTCGTCTGGCCCTGGTTGGCCATGGCAAAGGTGTCGGTTGCAACGGCCACGGCGCCAAGCTGGTCGATGCGGCCGGTGGCAATGGCGCGATCTGCGCCGCGCGCGTTCATCACCAGGCCGATAAAGCTGACATCGGACCGGTCCGGCAGCCCGGCGCACACCTCTGCGGCATCTGCCATCTGCGGGACGCGGGTCGGATTGACGAAACTGGTCACCTCGATCCGTCGTGCCCCGGCGGCGATCGCGCGGTTGATCAGTTCAAGCTTGTCGGCGGTCGAAACCACCGTCCGCTCATTCTGCAGGCCGTCGCGCGGACCAACCTCGACAAATTCGATCTGTGTTGCTGCCATCTTTCAAGCATCGCAGTTTTGGATACAAAATCAAGAGGGCATGCCGGCCCTCTTTTTTGAGGCGCCTTATTCGGCGGCCTGCGACATATCCGGTAGGCGCTGGTCGATGTGGACGTTGGCATAGGCGTGGAAGGCGCGGCGGATGTGGGAGATCATCACCGCCTCGGCCCAGGCTGGATCATGGTGCTCGAACGCGGCGATCAGTTCACCATGCTGGCGGTGCGAACGCTCCAGATCCTCGAGCGAATAATTGCGGGCGGTGCGATGGACGATGGGCCGCTCGACAATCCGCGCCAGCATGTTGGTCAATTGTGCCGATGCCGATGCCTCAAGAATAACGCCATGAAACAGGTGGTTATGTTCGATAAAGCTGTGCGTGTCGGGCTTTGTGGCGTGGATCGCCTTGCCGATCGCCTCGTGATGCGTCTTGAGGCGCTCGATCTGCTCCCAACTGATGCGTTTGGCTGCGCGGCGGGCAGCGCGGCTTTCCAGCATGCCGCGCAATTCGAACATTTCCTCGACATCGTCGATCGACCAGTCCGCCACGAAACTGCGTTGCGTATCGTTGCGGCGAATCAGTAGCTCGGCTTCGAGCCGGTTCAGCGCTTCACGGATGGGGGTGCGCGAAACCCCGCATTGTTCGGCCAGCGCTTCCTCTCCGATCTTTGCCCCAGAGGGCAGGTCGCCAGACAGGATCATGTCGCGAATTATGGCGTAAGCCCGGTCAGATGCGCGCGACATTCTTTCTTTCTCCTCCTGCTTGACCGAAGATCATTGTATACATTAGGCTGCCATATCTGCAACTGGGTGGGGTGCAACGTAACGTGGCTGAACACCGGATAAAAGTCATCGTTCCGATCCCGATGGATGAAGCTGGCGTGGCAAACCGCGCGTCGCAGCTTTCGCCTGATGTGATCTCCCCGGGCTTCATGCCCGAATTTGCGGCGGTGGGCTGGGGCGCGGCGCTCGGCGATTCCTATCACGACATGCTGCTGATGGACTGGACGGTGTTCCAGGCCGGCATCGATGCCGAGGCCGAGGGCTATAGCGCGGTCGTCATCGATACGGTCAGCGATTCCGGCCTGCGTGCCCTGCGTTCGCGGCTGTCGATCCCGGTGGTCGGACCGGGGGAGTGCGCATTCCACGCCGCGATGATGCTCGGCAAGAAGTTCTGCGTCCTGACCATGTGGGACGAATGGTTCCCGCTCTACGAAAAGACGCTGACCGAATACGGCCTGTGGTCGCGCTGTTCGGGCCTGCGCTCGATCAAGACGCGTCCTGATCTGGCGGATCTGCTGGCTGGCAAGGAAGAGGTGATCTTCGCCAAGCTCAAGGCCGAGGCCGAGGCCGCGATGGCCGAGGACGGTGCCGACGTGATCGTGCTGGGCTCGACGACGATGCACCAGTCGGCGCAATGGCTGTCGCAGAACCTGCCCATCCCGGTCATCAATCCCGGGGTGATGGCCTACAAGCAGGCCGAACTGCTGGTGCAGCTTGGCCTGTCTCACAGCAAGAAAGCCTATCCCGCGCCGCAAGTCGGCAATGATGCAGGGATACGCAAGGGGAGTTCATGAACGGAAATGGCATGCTCTGACTAAGCGCAATCAAGAGACAAACAGGGGGTAAGCATGAGATTCACCAAGTATCTGATCCTGAGTTCGGTCGCGGCATCCGCGCTCGCGCCCATGTCCGCCTTTGCCCAGGATGCGGCGCAGGACGCGGGCAGTCCTGAAGACATCGTCGTTACCGCACGGCGCTCGGACGAAAAGCTCAAGGACGTGCCGGCCGCAGTCACGGTGATCACCGCTGCTGCAATCGCCAATACCGGCGCGCGCGTCGCGGTCGATTACGTGCAGCTTACTCCCGGCGTCACCATCGTGGCTGGCGTGGTCGAAGCGGGCGACACGCAGATCGCCATCCGCGGCATCAACGGCGCGCGTGACGGTGAAAACAACGTCGCGCTGGTGGTCGATGGCGTGCTGAAATCGAACACGGCGCTGCTGGCGCAGGATCAGGGCGCGCTGACCCAGATTGAAATCCTCAAAGGTCCGCAGGGCGCCTATTACGGCCGCAGCGCAGTGGCTGGCGCCATCGTGATCTCCACCAAGAAGCCGGGCGACAGCTTTGAAGTCTCGGGCCGCGCCTCTGCTGCCAACAACAACACCTATTCCGGCGCTGCCGTGGTCAGCGGACCGCTCGGTTCGAACCTGGGCTTCGTGCTGAACGGTGAATATGCCACGACCGACGGGTTCTATCGCGATAGCTTCCAGACCAGCGCACGCTATGCCACCACCTATCCGCGCCAGCCCAAGGGTGTCGGCGCCTCGGTCGATGACAACGAGCGCTACAACATCAACGGGCGCCTGCTGTTCACGCCCAGCACCGACACCGAAATCGACCTGAAGGCCCGCTACAGCCGCCTGAAGGGCTCGGCGATCGGCTTCAACGCGATCTTCCAGTTGCCGGGGCTTGCCGGCGCGCTGAACGCGCCGGTGTTCAACATCGATGCGAACGATCACCAGTTCGTCTTCACCCGCAACATCGATCCGGAAAACAACCAGAAGTCGTTCGAAACGTCGGTCCGTCTGTCGCAGACGATCAGCGATTCGATCAAGTTGACCGGCTATGTCGCCTACAGCAACACCAAGAACGACTTCTACGCCGATGGCACCAGCGGCACCTTCGGCTTCTTCAACAATGAAAGCAGCTGCATCGCCTCGGCCGCCGCGCTCAAGGGCTTTCCGGTGCAGGCGCCGTTCGGGGTCGATGTCGGCAACCCCAACGTCTTCCTCAACCCCTACTCGCCGGTCACCTGCGATGGCACGCAGTACCAGCAGCGCGACCAGAAGGACATCACCGCCGAAGTGCGCCTGGCCGGTGACGCGGGCGATGCGCTGAAGTGGTCGCTCGGGGCCTATTACCTCAACATCGACCGGTTCAACTGCAACAACCTGGGCGTCGATACCGGCCAGGGCGTGATCCGCCAGTGCTTCACCACCGATGCGCGCAACCGGACAGAGGCGCTGGCGCAGGATTCGTTCAAGACGAACGTCTACGCGCTGTTCGGCTCGCTCGAATACAAGCCGGACGATCGGCTGACGTTGAGCGCTGCGGCACGGTACGACATCGAGGATCGCAGCACCGTGAACGGCATCCCGACCGGCCGCCGCACGCGCTGGGTGGGCAACGTGTTGACCGGCAATCCCAACGGAACGGCAACGACACCGGCCAACTACTTCCTGAATCCCGGCCTTGATCCGGTCTACAATCCCAGCGGCGTGCTTGCCCCGCGCAGTGCCACGTTCAAGCAGATCCAGCCCAAGATCTCGATCACCTATGCGGCCACCGACGATATCAGTGTCTATGCCAACTGGGGCATCGGCTTCAAGACTGGCGGCTTCAACAACGCCGGGTCGGCCGCCATCGTCAACGGCTTCTTCAATGCCGGGATCGGTTCGGGCATCTCCGTGTTCGACGATTACAAGAAGGAAACGTCCAGCGCCTTCGAAGCCGGCGTGAAAGGAACGGTCGCGCCGGGCGTCACGTTCGAACTGGCCGGGTACTACACCGACGTGAAGAATTCGCAGTTCTTCGAATTCTTCGTGGGTCCGTTCGGCCTGCTGCGCGTCGTTTCGAACATCGACAAGGTGCGCTTCAAGGGCGTCGAAGGATCGTTCAACGCGCGCTTGGCGCAGGGTTTTTCCGTTTTCGGATCGGCCAACTACATCGATGGCAAGATCAGGAAGAACTCGGCGCGGCCCTATACCGTGGGCAACGACGCGCCGGCCACGTCGAAGTACACCATCAACCTTGGTGCCCAGTATGACGGCGCACTGACCGACTCCCTCGGCCTGCTGCTGCGCGCCGACTATCGCGTCACCGGGCCGACGAGCTTCCACACCGTTCAGAACAACAATGTTCCGACCATCTTCGGGCTGGGCGCGAACTACGCCAACAGCCAGCGCGATGCCTTCGGCATTCTGAACCTGCGTGGCGGGTTCAAGGGCGAGAACTGGTCGCTCGTGGCCTTTGCCAACAATGCCACCAAGAAGCGCTACCTTGCCGAAGTGATCGTCGCGCCCGAATTCGGCGGGGCCTTCGTGGCACCGGCTGCGCTGCGCACCATCGGCGTTGAGGGCACGTTCAAGTTCTGATCGGCCGGAGCGCTTACGAAAACCGGGTCATGCTGGGGGGCATGGCCCGGTTTTTTGTGTCTTGCTCCTAAAGCGCGACAGTCAGGCCGCCATCGACGACGATCGTCTGCCCGGTAAGGTAGCTTGCCTTGTCCGAGAGGAGGAAGGCGATCACTTCACCGATTTCCGATGCGTGGCCTGCGCGGCCCAGCGGCACCGTCGGTTCGGCCGCGGCAAGACCTTCAGGCCCAAGCGAGTTTTCCGCCGAGAGGATCTGGGCGGTGCGGATGAAGCCGGGCGCCACCGCATTGACCCGCACGTTGTCGCGGGCCAGCGCACAGGCTGCGGCCTTGACCATCCCGGTAATGCCGGCCTTGGCAGCGGAATAATGCCAGTGATCGTCCCACCCGACGACGGCTCCGGCGATGGAGGACACGCACACGATCGCACCATGCCCTTTTGCCGCCATTGCCGGTGCTGCCGCCCGGATCAGCCGCATCTGGCCCTTCAGGTTCACGTCCAGAACCTCGTCCCACCTGGCGTCGGTCAGGATCGGATAGGCCGCGCGCGGCGCGATGCCGGCGTTGGCCACAAGCGCTGACAGGCCCCCGAACCGCGCGTCGATATCTGCGATCAGCGCAAGGCAGGCATCGGTGTCGCCGACGTCCAGTTGCGCGAATTCGGCCGAACCGCCCGCGCTGCGGATTTCGGCGGCGGTCGCCTCGCCCTCCGCAGTCAGAATGTCGCTGACAATGACATGATAGCCCTCGCGGCCAAGAATGCTGGCAGTGGCAGCGCCAATGCCGATGCCCGCGCCTGAAACCAATGCTGGCTGCATGCGGTTGATCCTTTCACGCTGTGCGCGGCACGAATGCCCCTGCTGAAAAGATGCCTGTGAAGGCCAACGTGAGCAAGACGACTTTCGCAAAAAGGACGCCGAAATGTGCACAAAGCTGCAACTTTCGGCGAATTCAAACTTGCCTTTGCCCTTTGTCGGTATACAATTTTGCCATCAGATCGAGGAGACCTGCATGGAAGCGAGTCCGCAGCAGACGCCCGGTGATGGTGCGGCCATCCGGCTTCCTCCGCTGTCGGCGCTGCACCCGTGAAGTTCGGGGTGTTCCTGCCCAACGGCAGCAATGGCTACATCCCGTCGAAGGGCAGCCCGGTCTACCTGCCGACTTACGCGCACAACAAGGCGATCTCGCTGGAAGCCGAACGGGTCGGGCTCGATTTCGTGCTTTCGATGATGAAATTCAAAGGGTTCGGCGGAGAGACCGGGTATTGGGATGCCTGCCTGGAAAGCTTTACCCTGATGGCAGCGCTGGCAGCCGATACCACGCGGATCGGCCTGTTTCCCAGCGTTACGCTGCTCAGCGCACACCCGCCGGTCGTCGCCCGGATGATCGCAACGCTCGACGATATCAGCGAAGGGCGCTGCGGGCTCAATATCGTGACCGGGTGGAACAAGCCCGAATACACGCAGATGGGCCTGTGGCGCGGCGACGACTACTTCGACCGCCGCTATGACTATGCCCGTGAGTACCTGACGATTCTCAAGGACTTGTGGCGCTCCGGGCAGACATCCTTCAAGGGCGAGTTCTTCTCGCTCGACGGGTGCAGCGTCTATCCGCAACCGGGGCGTGAAATTCCCATCGTCTGTGCCGGGCAAAGTCCCAAGGGCATCGCCTTCACCGCCGAAATGGGCGACCAGAACTTCGTCATCGCCCATCCCGAAGCGCTCAAGGCCATTGTCGAGAATGTGCGGGCGGCAACCGCTGCCAACAACCGCAAGGTCGGCACATACGCGCTGATGCACATGATCGTGGCGCGCACCGATGCCGAGGCCAGGGCGCAGGCCGATGCGATCGTGGCAGGTGCCGATCACGGCGCGATTGCCAATATCATGGCCAGCGCGGCGATGGACACCAACGCGGGCGGAATTGCCGAACGGCTGAAGTCCGGGCTGTCGCTGGGGCTGGAGGAGGGCAATATGGCGTTCATGGGCATTCCCGTGCTGTGCGGCAGCCCGGAAACGCTGGCCTTGCGGATCGACGAGATTGCGGCCGAAACCGGGATCGACGGCATGCTGTTCAGCTGGCCCGATTTCGTCGGCGGGATCACCGATTTTGGCGAACGCGTGATGCCGCTGCTCAAGTGCCGAAGTTGAGGGGCCGAACCGCCCAGTGAACCGAGCGAAGGATGGATGTCATGACGACCACGCAGGATCTGAGCACCCAATTCCGCCACGGCGTGCTGCCACAGACGACTTCGGACGAATTTTCGCGTCAGGAGTTCGTGAAGAGCCTCAAATTCCACCTCGCTTCCAAGGTATCGCTCGGCAACCACGACGCTTATGAGGCGCGGGCCAAGCCGGCGTTCACCAAGGCGAATGGCACCGCGCCCGAAACGTATGGCGATATCCGCCGCGCGATGAGCAATGACCCTTACTTCGCCTTCTGGAGCGCGATGCAGCGCAACAGCCAGGAGATGATGTGGAAATCGGTGCAGATCCCGGTGGAGCGCCAGTTGCCCGAGCTGATCTCGGCGGCCAGCAAGGTGGCAGAATCCGGCGCCACCGGGACGCTGCGGCTGGATCCGGATCTGGAAATCCCGCGCTACCACCGCGGGGTGGACATTCACTGCATGCCCGGCGGATATCACACCGAATTCACCGCCGACGATGTGGCCAATGGCGCGGTCTATGACACGGCGGTGTACATCTATGCGATGGGCCGAATGGGGCCGCTCAACAGCGATATCGGCGATACCACGATCGCGTGGATCAAGGAAAACCACCCCGATTTCAAGCCACGGCGCATTCTCGACATGGGTTGCACCGTGGGCCACTCCACGCTCAGCTACTGCGAGGCCTTTCCCGATGCCGAAGTCCATGGGATCGACGTGGGCGCGCCGGTGCTGCGCTATGCCCACGCCCGTGCCCAGTCGATGGGCAAGACCGTGCATTTCAGCCAGCAGAACGCCGAAAGCACGGATTTCGAAGATGGCTTCTTCGACCTCATCGTCAGCCACATCCTGATCCACGAAACCAGCAATTCGGCAATGCGGCGGATCATGCGCGAGTGCAACCGGCTGCTGACGCCCGGCGGGCTGGTGGTCCATGCCGAAACCCCGCCCTATCGCGATCTGCCCGCCTACGATGCCTTCATGCTCGATTGGGACACGCGCAACAACAACGAGCCCTATTGGGGCGCATCGCACGAACTGGTCCCGGCCGATCTTGCGGCGGAAACCGGCTTCGATCCGGAGAAGGCGTTCGAAGCCTATCAGCCCAGCGCGTTCGAGGCGACCGAGCGGCGCACCAAGGTGTTCCAGGGCGGCGACTTCGGTGGCGGCGGGGCCTGGTGGCTGTGGGGCGTGCAGAAGTAAGGAACATCGGATGGCCGAAAAGATTTCCCTGCAGAAGAAGGCGCGCGGTGAGCGGCCGCAGTATTTCGCCGATCCGGCGATAGACAAGACGCTGGCCATCACGCTGGCGCTGGCCGGCGAAGTGGCGGTGATGCGTGACCGGATCGACACCATCGAACGGCTGGCCGAGGCGGGCGTCGCCCCGACGCGCGCGGCGGTCGATGCGTACAGGCCCGATGCCACGGTCCGGGCCGAACGCGATGCGTGGCGTGACAGCTATCTCGATACTGTGCTGCGGATCGTGCATCAGGAGCGTGAGGAGCTGGAACAGCGCGCGGCCGATACCAAACCCTATGCTGCGGTCATCGAGGACGTCAGCGCGGACGATTGAGTCACACCTTCGCGTTACAGGAAGTGGTCGCCGCCATTGGGGCTGAGCACCTGCCCCTGGAAATGCCGGCCGGCATCGCTTGCCAGCATCACATAGGACGGCACGATATCGTCCACCTCGGCAAAGTGGCCGATCGGGATCGCGGCGCGGATGGCGTCCAGCACATCTGCCGGCACGGCATCGAGGATCGGCGTGCGCGTTGCTCCTGGCGCCACGCAGTTCACGCGCACGTCGCGGCTGCCGATCTCCAGCGCGAGCGACCGCGTGAACGAGATGATCCCGCCCTTGGCCGCGGTATAGGCCGAAAGCCCCGGCGCGCCCTTGTAGGCAAGCTGCGATGCGGTGTTGATGATCCGGCCAAAGCCTGCGGCATACATGCCCGGCAGCACGGCGTGCGTGAGCATGAAGGTGCCGCGCAAGTGGACGCCGATCACCCGGTCCCACGTGGCGACCGGCATGGCCTCGACCAGATCGCCGTGGCCGATCCCGGCATTGTTGACCAGAATGTCGATCCGCCCGGCAGCGCCCAGCGCCGCGGCAACAAGGCTGCCCACTTCGCGCTCGTCGGAAACGTCGGCCTGCACGCAGATCGCCTGCGAGCCGAGACCGCGGACCTTTTCGGCCACGGCCTCGGCTGCATCAGCTTCTGCCGCCACCGGATAATTGATGATGACAAAAGCTGCCCCCCCACGGGCGAAGGCTTGCGCCACGCCTGCGCCGATGCCGGACGAACTGCCCGATATCAGCGCGGTGCGGCCAAGGAGCGGCGATGCGCCAAAGGTGCCTGCCCCAAACGTGTCCGGCATCGTCACCGCTCCTTCGCAGGCATATCAGACGAGGACGTTCGCCCCGCTGAAATAGACGTAGACTTCCTGGAACTTGCCATCGCGGATGCGCCAGAAATTGGTGTTGAACAGCCGCGTCACGGTGCCGTCCTCGGCGGTCAGCACCGCTTCGAAACTGGCGGTGATGCGCCCGTTCTTTTCATCCACCGTGCAGACAAAGTCCTTGTGCACGATATCGGCATAGGCGCCGGTAAAGCCTTCGAACATCTTGCGGATGGCGGCCTTGCCGGCATGGCGCGTGAATTCGGTCTGCACGCAGAACAGCGCTTCGTCATGGAAGCATTCCAGCGCCGCATCGATGTCCTTGCGGTCCACGCTGCCGAAATAGCGGATGGTGGCAAGGTCGATCAGCTCTTCGCGGCTGAGGTGTGGTTCGTACTGCATCAGGCGTCCCCTTCCTTGAGCAGGTTGTCACCGCTCATGTAGACATAGACCCGGTGGAACTTGTCGCCCTTCAGGTAAAAACGGTTGCAGTTTTCATAGCGCAGTTCATCGCCGCCATGCGGCGTGATCAGCACGGTGAACTGCGAACATACCGAATTGCTGGCAGGATCGGCGGTA
Organism: Novosphingobium sp.; assembly: GCA_026400375.1. Taxonomy (GTDB): domain Bacteria; phylum Pseudomonadota; class Alphaproteobacteria; order Sphingomonadales; family Sphingomonadaceae; genus Novosphingobium. The sequence continues at coordinate 39,032 of JAPLPG010000314.1, forward strand.
TGCACGAAATTGCCGTGCCAGATGTCCGAGAAATCGGCGAACAGCTTGGTGAACATCGCCCGGATCGCGGCCTTGCCATTGTGCACCGTGTTCGAGGTCACTTCGGTCAGGATCGCGTCCTCGGTGAAGCAGTCCAGCACCTTGTCCATCGCCTTGTTGTCCACGCCATCGAAATAGCGCTTGGTGACGATGTCTATGTAGTAGGGATAAGGCAGCGCGGTCTGCCCGGCTCCAGCTTCCTGCCATTCGCTCATTGTGTACTCCTCTGGTGGAATTACTGCTTGCCGAACAGCGCTGCGCGCGCGGTCTCGTCCGGGTTGCCAATCTTCATCACGTCGGCCAGCACGGCCATGCCGCGCTGCACCGCCGGCCGGCTTTCGATGGCCGCTGCCCAGCGCTTCACGTTGGGAAAGTCATCGATCTCGATCGCGTGGAGCGCGCGGATCGTCGGGGCACACCACGGATAGGTCGCCATGTCGGCCAGCGAATAATCGGCACCTGCAAGATACGCGCGGCCGCCCAGCACGCGGTCCATCACGCCGTAAAGCTTGGCCGTTTCGCCGCAGTAGCGGTTGATGCCATATTCGATCTTTACCGGGGCATAGCTGCGGAAGTGGCCGCACTGGCCGAACATCGGGCCGATGTTGGCGCACTGGAAGAACAGCCACTGCATGACCTCCGACCGCGCAATGGCATCGGCAGGCCAGAACCGGCCGGACTTTTCCGCCAGGTACATCAGGATCGCGCCGGATTCGAACACGCTGTGCACCGCGCCGCCCGGCCCATCATGGTCGACGATCGCCGGAATGCGCGTGTTGGGGCTAAGCGCGGCAAATTCAGGGGTGTGCTGTTCCCCGCCCAGAATGTTCACCGGCTTTACCGTGTAGGCAAGGCCCATTTCCTCAAGCGCGATCGTGGCCTTGTGGCCGTTCGGCGTGGGCCAGTAATAAAGGTCGATCATGCGCCCGCTGCTTTGCGAAGCGCAAGGCAGGCGGCCACGGCGGCCTGGCACGCGGCGGCGCTGTCGTCGCCCTCGAACGGCTTGTTGTAATGCGATTGCACCGAGGGACGCTGGATCGCCTCGTCAAACCAGGCGGAAAGCGTAGGCCGCCCATCGCGCCAGTTGAAGTTCGGGTGGATCGGGTCCTTGGCCTCGTAGAATTCGGCGCGAAAACCAAGGTAGCTGATGGCGTGGAGCATGGCGGCGTGGCCGACATCGAAATCGTCCCACCCTTGCTGCGCATCACGCTCCAGTGAATCCAGCCCGGCGATGAACTTGGGCCAGAGCCATTCGAATAGGCCCATGTTCCACTGCTCTTTCGGCTTCCACTGCTCCATCACCATCTGCACGGTGGCCTCGAAGATCGTGTCGGAAAGTGATAGCCGCCGCAGCGCGTCCCACCGCTTGGGGCCTGGCGCGGGATACATCTTGCGGGCAGTGGCGATGCTGTCGAGATATTCGCAGATGGCCTGGCTGCTGAAAATCACCTCGCCTTCATCGGTGACGAGCGTCGGCACCTTGTCCAGAGGATTGAGCGGGCTGATGTCGTAGCTGTCGCCGCAATCTTCGCCCTGGTTGTTCTTGAACGGGAACGTCGCGATCCGTTCGAGCCGATCCCAGTGGCCGCATTCGTGCGCGGTCACGAGTACCTTGTGAACGAAGGTGTGGAAAGGCGAATAGAACAGTCTCATGGCCAAATTCCTTTCGCCGCATGGTTCTTCCTATTGCGCCCATTGTCAAGGCGGTGTTAGTAAAAGGTCCAGACCATTGAGAAAGGCGCTGCGCGATGTCGAGCTATGTCGAAGGCTTCACGGCTCCTGTCGTCATGAACGCACGGACCACGGCACTGGTCATCGTCGACATGCAGTATGCCAGCGGCAGCCGCGATCATGGGCTGGGCAGGCTGCTGGGGCAGCAGGGCACGCTGGACAGTGCGGCCTATCGCTTTGACCGGATCGATGCGCTGCTCATTCCCAACATCGCCCGGATGCTTGCCGCCTTCCGCGCCAACGGCACGCACATCGTTCATGTTACCGTGGGCAGCGAACGGCCGGATTTCAGCGATGCGCCGCGCCACATGCTGCCGTTCTTCACTGCGACCAACAATCACGCCGGCACGCGCGAGCACGAGATCGTCGATGCGCTGAAGCCGCGCCCGGGCGAACCGGTGTTCAACAAGGTGACGATGGGCGCATTTTCTTCCACCGGAATCGCCGCCCATCTTGCGTCGAGGGGTATCCGCGAGATCATCGTGACGGGGGTTTCGACCAACAACTGCGTGGGCATGACCGGTCAGGAAGCGGCAGACCGGGGCTTCGGCGTGGTGCTTGCCTCCGATGCCTCGGGCACCTGCAGCGACCTGATGCAGGATGCCTATGAAGCCACGTTCCGCCGCCTGTGGGGCCGCGTGGCCACGACCGACGAGATCATCGCCGAAATCGCCCAGACCGTTTGAGCAGGCGGCTCGAGCGAACGCCCGGGCCGGAAAAGGGAAATATCATGGTTGCAAAGTCACTCGAAGTCCGGCCGCTGGCGGAAACGTTCGGGGCAGAGGTGCTCGGTGTCACCCTGTCTGGCGATATGGACGCTGATGCGTTCAACGAAATCAAGGCATTGTGGCTTCGCTACGAGCTGCTGCTGTTCCGGGATCAGCAGATCGAGAAGGAAGACCTGATCGGGTTCAGCGCCCGCATCGGCCCCCTCGAGATCCACCTGCGCGAGGAGTGGCTGAACAAGACCCATCCCGAGATCCTGCAGATCACCAACATCCGCGAGGACGGCAAGCCCACCGGCGCGCTGGCCGATGGCGAGGTTGGCTGGCACTTCGACCAGATCTACCTGCCCAAGCCGGCCATCGCCTCGCTGCTCTATTCGGTGAAGATCCCGCCGGTCGGTGGCGGCACGCACTTCGTCGACATGACCGCCGCCTATGCGCGGCTGCCCCGCCATCTCAAGGATGCGGTCGACGGGCGCACGGCGGTCCAGGCCTACGTCGCGTTCAACCGCATGTATTCGACCGACACCAACGCCAAGCAGAAGAACCTGACGCCCGACATCGCCCATCCGCTGGTGCGCACGCATCCCTACAGCGGCCGTCGCGCACTCTATGTCTGCCCCGGCATGACCATCCGCATCAACGGCATGCCCGATGACGAAAGCGCCTCGGTGCTCGAAGAACTGTTCGCCTGGACGACGCGCGAAGAGTTCATCTATCGCCACGATTGGCGGGTCAGCGATGGACTGCTGTGGGACAATGCCTGCACCATGCACCGCCGCGATGACTTTGATGGCGGCTACGAACGGCTGATGTATCGCACCACCATCCTGCCGCAGCCCGACCGCGCGATTCCATTCTGATCATGTCGTCGGCGCCGCCACTCGTCTGGTACTTCGACGTCATTTCGCCGTTCGCGGCGCTGGCGATTCCAGAGATCGAAACGCTGTGCACGCAGCACGCGGTCACCTTCCGCCCGGTGCTGTTTGCGGGCCTGCTCAAGGCGTTCGGGCATCTTGGCCCGGCGGAAATTCCGGCCAAGCGCACCCAGACCTATCGCATCGCCCAATGGATCGCGCATGAGCGCGGCATTGCCTTTCGCACGCCGCCCGCTCATCCCTTCAACCCGCTCGCGCTGCTGCGCCTGCTGTGCGTGCGCGATCTGGCCGTGGCCGACGTTGCCGTCGCGTTCCGGCTCGTATGGGGTGAGGGGCGCGATCCCGAATGCCCGGACACGGCCGCTGCGCTTGCCACGGCGCTGGGCGTCCAGCCCGAAGCGGCGAACGGTCCGGCGGTCAAGGAATGCCTGCGCGCCAACACCGCAGCAGCGGTTGCGGTGGGGGTTTACGGCGTGCCGACGCTGGCGATCGGCGAAGAGCTGTTCTGGGGGCTCGACACCATGCCGATGGCGCGTGCCTATCTGGCGGATCCCGCGCTGTTCGCGCGGGGCGAAATGGCGCGAATATCCCGCCTGCCGATGGCCACCCGGCGCCCGCGCTGACGCTTATTCAGAGCAGCCCTTGGCACAGCAGCGGCCGGGCTGCTTGTCACGCGCCGGGCCCTTGCCCAGGTCCAGCGCGCCGCGATCGAGCAGCGCCTGGACCAGATCCTTGCGATCCTGAATCGGATAGTTGCGCAGGATTTCCATCTTCATCGCCTCGGGCGATCCGCCGCCATGCAGGCTGATCACCGAATACCAGCCGCCAGTTTCCGACGCGGTCAGATCCTCGATGAACCGCGCGACATTGGCGCGGTGGGCATAAGGCACATCGGGCCGGCCCCGCAGCAGCGCCTCGATCATCGGCGCGGTGGCGGGGTTGTGATCCTCGTCGGGAGAGGGCAGGCCGACGACCAGTCCGCCCGAAACCTCGTGCGCGATGCGGTGCATGTCGTAGATCTGGTTGGCCAGCAGCAGCTTGCCAATGTTGGAATAGATCTGTTCGGGCCGGAAGTTGCCCGCCGCGTCTTCCTCGCCAAAGGTGGAGGCAGCCACACCGCAGGCGTAGAATCCTTCGGTGATCTTGATCAGTTCGACCATCTTGTCCTTGAGGTGCGAAATCCGGTCAAGCTCCAGCCCGTTGGCGTCCATCATCATCGCGCCCGCGCCGATCAGCAGATCGCCAAAGCCCGCGCGCGCGCCGATGCAGCTGTGGCGGTGGTGCGTGGCATAGTTGGTGGTCATCAGGTGGGCCTCTTCGGTTTCCCCATCGATGAACACCTTGTCCCACGGCACGAAGACATCGTCGAAATGCACCACCGCGACCGATTGCGCGAACTTGGCACTGAACTTTGCGGCGGCATTGCCGGGGCGGCCGGCAGGTCGCGAGACGACCGTGACGCCGGGGGCATCAATCGGCACCGCGCAGGCCACGGCAAAATCGCTGTCTTCCGGGCGCATCCGGCGGCAGGGCAGGATCAGGAATTCGTGCATGTAGGGCCCGCCGGTGACGATGGCCTTGACGCCCGCAATCACGATGCCATCGGCCCGCCTCTCGCGCACATGGACATACGACAGCGGCTCTGCCTGTTCGGACGGGCGTTTTGACCGGTCGCCCTTGCCATCGGTCATGGCAATGCCGATGGCGAGGTCTTTCGCCTGCGCATCGGCGATATAGGCCTTAAGACGATCGTGGCTTTCCCCGCCGGTGCGCTGGGTGATCCGCCAGGTCGCTTCCCACAGGCCGTTGAACGCATCGTGCGTCAGATAGCGTTGGGTGCAGCCACCGTACTGGCAGGTGAGGCGCACCGCCTCCAGCTTGTCGAGCAAGTCCTCGCGGCTGCGGTTGATGGCAAGGAAACGGTTGACCGGTGCGCCGGACAGGCCAGTGGTGGTCATCACCCTGGCCGAGTCCGGCAGCAGCGCGAAATCGTATGTGAGGCCCACGGCATTGATGCCCGGCTCCAGCCGCGGTTCGTCCGCCACCGATGGCACCAGATCGCCGCCGACATAGACCCGCGGGCTGAGGCGGCGCAGCGATTCACGGTATTCTGAGGCGGACATGAGCACGGCGCAGGTTCCTTCGGCTTGCCAAATCAATCGGACCGGACATTCGGCCTTGAAGGCCGCTCCCCGTTCCCTTACCCGTTAAAAAGGTCCGGACCAATAGAAAGTGCATGTGATGAACGGTGAAAATCTGGCGCCAGAGGCGTTTGCCGGGGCCTTTGACGGGCTAAAGGTGCTGGATCTGGCAACATTCATCGCCGGTCCCTATTGCGCCACCTACCTTGCCGAATTTGGCGCCGACGTGGTCAAGGTGGAACTGACCGGCAGCGGCGATCCGGTGCGCAAGTTCGGTACGCAGACCGATACCGGCGATACGCTGGTGTGGTTGAGCGAGGGGCGCAACAAGCGATCGATCGAACTGGACTTGCGCACGCCCGATGGTGCGGAAACGCTGCGCCGGCTTGTGGCCGTGGCCGATGTGCTGGTGGAGAACTTCCAGCCCGGCACGCTGGAGCGCTGGGGCCTGGGCCCGGATGTGCTGCAGGCCATCAACCCGCGCCTGATCATCGCGCGCGTTACCGCCTATGGCCAGACCGGACCCTACAGCGACCGGCCCGGATTTGGCCGTATTGCCAATGCCTTCAGCGGCATATCCTACCTTTGCGGAGAGCCGGATGCGCACCCGCTTCGCCCGGCACGGCGACCCTGTCGGACTACCTGACCGGGGTCTACGCCGCGCTCGGCGTGCTGACCGCGCTGCATGTGCGCGAGCGGACGGGACGTGGCCAGATCATCGACCTCGGCCTCTATGAGGGCACGTTCCGCCTGCTCGATGAACTGGCCCCGGCCTATGCCCGCAACGGCTTCGTGCGCGAGCGGATGGGCGCGGGCACGGTAAACGCGGTGCCGCATAGTCACTATCCGACCAAGGACGGCAAGTGGGTGGCAATCGCCTGCACCAACGACAAGATCTTCGGCCGTCTTGCCGCGATCATGGGCCGGATGGAGGTGACTGGCGATGGCATCTATGGCACGATTGCCCGACGCGAAGCCCGCCGCGCAGAGGTGGACGCGTTTGTCAGCCGCTGGACCAGCGGCATGACCCGTGACGAGATCCTGACCGCGTGCGAAGCGGGGCAGGTGCCCTGCGGCCCGGTCTATGGCATCGACGAAATCTTCGAAGACCCGCAATACGCCGCACGTGGCAATCTGGTCCGCATCGATGACGAGCGCGCCGGCGAACTGACGCTGCCGGGCGTCTGCCCGCGCCTCAGCGAAACGCCGGGCAGCATCCGCTGGGCCGGGCGCGCGCTGGGGGCAGACAGCGCGGCGGTTCTGGCGGACTGGCTGGGTTAGAGCCGCGCCGCAAGCGCCAGAACCTGCTGCGCCTTTTCGACAATCGGGTAGTCCACGAAATAGCCATCGACCTTGATCGAGGCGGACCCGGCATTTTCCGCCGCGTTGAACGCATCGACGATCTTCTGCGCGCGTGCGATTTCCTTGGCGCTGGGCATGAACGACTGGTTGGTTAGCGCCACTTGCGCCGGGTGGATCAGCAGCTTGCCCTGGAAGCCGAACTTGACCCCTGTCACCACGGATGCGGCAAAGCTGTCCTCGTCCGCCAGATCGATGTGTACCGTATCGATCGGCGCTTCCAGCCCGCCAACGCGCGAGGCCAGCACCAGCCGTCCACGGGCATAGGCCAGCTCGGCTTCGTCGGCGCTCCACTTCATGCGCATGTCACGGGTGAAATCGCCTGCGCCAAACGAGACGCGCCTGATCCGGGTGCCAGCCGCAATGATCGCATCGAGAGCGTGGAGCCCGGCGCCGGTCTCGATGATCGGCATCAGGTCGATCCCGCCCATCGGCAGGCCGCGCTCGCGCTCGAACTGTGCGATCAGCCAGTCGATCAGCACGATTTCTTCGGGTTTCTCGATCTTGGGGGCGACGATCCCGTCAAGCCAGGGGCCGATCACGCCATCCAGATCGCGCAGGCACCATTCGGTGTCGGTAGCGTTGATCCGCACGTACCCAAGGCATTTGCGCGGGGCGGACAGCGCCTCCACCGCCGTGGCCCGGCTTGCCGCCTTCTCGGACGCGGCGCAGGCATCCTCAAGGTCGAGGATCACCGCATCCGCGCCGCTTTCGAACACCTTTTGCACCTTGCGCGGGTGGTTGGCGGGCGCGAACAGGAAGCTGCGGATGGGGGCGGCGGCACTGGCCGGACCGCCCTTGATCTGGGCGAGTGTGATGAATTCCTCCGTCATGGTGCGCCCACGCTTCCTTCCTTGCGTTTGAGATCGACCGAATAGGAAAAGCGCCCGGCAGGATGTTCGCTGACCGAAACCTCGAACAGGCGGCCGGTGCGATCGCGGTAGCGGCGCACGATGATCAGCGCCGGGCTGCCGGGCGCCACTTCCAGCGCCTCGGCCTTGCGCTGCGATAGCGATCCGGCGAGCAGCTCGGCGTTGATGTCGGTCGCGTGCATGCCGTAGGTCTGTTCCATCAATTGGAACACCGGTGTGGAATCCTTGCCGATCCGGTCGGCCACTTCGGCATATTCCGCCGGAACATAGATATCGCTCCAGCACACCGGGCTGCGCCTGGCTTCGATGCGGATCGTTTCGATCCGGGCCCAGCGCGTGCCGACCGAGCACGGCAGCATCTGCGCCAGCGCCACATCGGCTTCGACAATCGTGGTGCGCAGCGCTTTCAGCCGGGTTTGCGGCGCATATTGCAGCAGTTCTTCCATCGAACCGAGCTTCTGGACCATCTGTTCCACCGGTTCGCGCGCGGTGACCACCGTGCCGTTGCGCCGCTGGCGGCTGATCAGCCCGCTTTCCTCCAGCCGGCTCATCGCCTCGCGGATGGTGAAGCGGCTGACGTCATAGAGGCTGGCCAGGGTCTGTTCGGGGGCCAGGCGTTCGCCCACGGGCCATTTGCCCGATGCGATTTCGCCCTGAATCTGGTCGGCAATCTCCCGATATCGCGGGATGGGCGGGGAAGACATCAGGGGCAATTTCCGTGTGCAGATCGTGGGCTGTAGGCAGTGCGATTATTGGTCTGGACCATTGGATAATAAGTTAGCATAGTTCAAGGGCGAGGCAAACCCGCTGATCCCGGTGGCCACTGCCCGCTGCGAAAGGACATTGGCATGACCGACAAGCGCGTTCTGGTGATCGTTCCGTTTCCGCTCGATGACGAAGGGGTCGCCAACCGTAAGGCGCAGCTTGATTCCGTCCAGCTTGGGCCGGGAATCAGCTTCGATTACAAGCCCGTAAAGGCGGCGCCCGCGCTCTATGACAGCCATCATGACTATGTCCTGGCCGATATCTCGATCTTCGAGGCGGGCCTGAGCGCCGAAAAGGACGGCTACGACGCGGTGTGCATCGATACGATGAGCGATTCCGGCATGAATGCGCTGCGCTCGGTCCTCGATATTCCAGTGATCTCGCCCGGCCGGGCGTCGTTCCTTACCGCGCTGATGTTCGCCAACAATTTTTCGGTGCTCACCCAGTGGGCGCCGTGGAAGGGCCTCTATACCAAGACGTTGCGCGAATATGGACTGGAGGACAAATGCGTGTCGGTGCGCTCTCCCAACATCGCGCCCGATGTGTCCAACTTGCTGGGCGGCAAGGAGGAGGATGTGTTCCCAAAGCTGCTGGAAAGCGCGATGCAATGTGTCGAGGATGGCGCGCAGGCGATCTGCCTCGGTTCCACCACCATGCACCAGAGCCATGCCTGGCTGGCCGAACGGCTGCCCGTGCCGCTGATCAACCCCGGGCCGCTGACCTACAAGCTGGTCGAGGCGGCCCTGTCGCTGGGCCTGAAGCACAGCCGCGCCGCCTATCCCCGGCCGCACGTCTACATGGGCGAGATGATCAGTGGCATGCTCGACGGTGGCGCGCGGGTGCAGCAGGGCCAGGGCTGACCGGCGATCGGACATCCAGCTTCTGCCCGCCTGAGCCAACGCGGTCTCGGCACGCTTTTCGCAACGTCGATCATCCAGATCGCGGCATCGTTCACGATTGCCGCGCCGCTGGCCATATCGGTGGTGATCGTGCAGGCGCAGCATCTGCCGGAAAGCTGGATCGGATATTATACCTCGCTGATGTACGGGGCGGCGATTGTCGGGTCGGTCAGCACGGCGCGGCTGATGGCGCAGTTCAGCGTCCGTTCCCTGCAACTGGGATCGGTCGTGGCGACGGGGCTGGGCTACGCACTGTTTGCCGGGATCGGCATGTCGGTGCTGCCGGTGGCGCTGGCCTGCCTTGGCATCCTGCTGATGGGCATGGCCTATGGGGTCATCGTACCGTCCAGCTCGTTCGTGCTGGCGCAGACCTATTCGCACCGGATGCAGCCCCTGGTCGTTTCGCTGCGGCAGACGGGCGTGCCGGTGGGCACGGCGCTGGTGGCGCTGGTTGCGCCGCATGTCGCCCAGCGGCACGGCTGGCACGCGGTGACCTGGGTGGTGCTGGCGGCACTGGGGCTGACCTTCGCGCTGTCGGTTCCGGGGCTCAGGAATCATGGCGCGGTTTCAATGCAACTGCCGCAACGCCAGCATCTGCTGGCATCGTTGCGCGGTGTTCTGCAGGAACCTGCCGCCGCCCGCCTTGCGGTGATTGCTGGCATCTACGCGATGAACCAGGCTGCGCTGACCACATATCTAGTGCCGGGGCTGTTCTGGTTGCATGGTCTGTCGGTGGGCAAATCCGCCGGATACCTGGCCATTGCCACCGTGGCGGGCGCAGTGGCGCGGATCGTGTTCGGACTGACCATCGCGCGGTTCGGCCGCACCGCCTTGCACCTTGCGCTGATCGGCCTGATGACGGGCGTGGCATGGGCCCTGCTGCTCTGGCCGTTGCCGTCGGCGCTGCGGCTGACAGCGGGCAGCGTGGTGCTGGGCATGACGGCCATGGGCTGGAACGGTATCCTGCTCGCAGAACTGGGGCGCTCGGCACCCGCCGGCAGGACGGCCGAGGCCGTGGCGACAGGCACGTCGTTTGCCTATCTCGGCGTGCTGGTTGCGCCGCTGGCGTTCGTGCAACTCGATCATCTGCTGGGCAGCAAGGCCGCTGCGCTTGCGGGCATCGCGCTGCTGGCGGTCATTGCCGGTGCCGCGCTGCTGCGCCGCAGCGCAACGTCTTCAGCCTGGGTCTGACCGCTCTGAAAGCGCCCTGGCCCGACCGCACGCCCAAGCTCCATTGCAAAACATCTTGTGCGGCAGCGGGCAGGGCAGTTAGGACGCGGTGATGAAAAGCTTTACCTCGGCCTTGCCATCCGATCGCCGTGGAGACCGGCGTGGCTAATATCAAGGACATTGCCGCGCATGCCGGCGTTTCGATCGCCACGGTATCGCGCGCCTTGCGCAAGCCCGATCTGGTCAAGGACAAGACCGCAGCAAAGATTGCCGCAGCGATAAGTGAACTGGGCTACAAGCCGAACATGGTGGCTGCTTCGCTGCGCAGGCAAAAGGCCGATGCGGTGATCGTGGCGGTTCCGGACATCCACAATCCGTTCACCTCGTTGTTCGTCCAGGGCGTGGAGAATGTGGCGCGCGAGCATGGGGTCAAGGTCCTGCTGGCAATCACCGAGGGACGCCAGGACCTGCTGGATCTTCACTACGAAATGGTCGCAGGCAAGCAGGCGGACGGCATGATCGTGCTCGACGTCAACCTCCCCACTGCGATCAGGACCCAGGGCGAAGATGGCCGGACGCTGCCGATCGTGCTGGTCTGCGAATACGCCGAAGCATCGCAGCAGCCGCGCGTGCGGGTCGATGATCTGCAGGCTGCCATCGCGGCGGCAAACCACATCGCGTCCCTGGGGCATCGCGACATCGCGTGTATCGCCGGGCCTGAACGACAGCGCATGAGCCATGATCGCCAGCGCGGCTTCCGGCTGGGCTTGCGCCGCGCGGGGATCGAACTGCACGAAGCGCTGGTCGAGCGTGGCGATTATTCGATCCGCTCAGGCTTCGAAGCGACGCGCCGCCTGCTGGAACAGGGACGGCCGTTCACTGCGTTGCTGTGCGAGAACGATGAAATGGCCATCGGCGCGATCCGCGCCCTGGCGCTTGACGGATTGAGCGTGCCGGGGGACGTCAGCGTCATCGGAATCGACAACTTGCGGTTCGCCGAATTCTGCAACCCGAGCCTGACCACGATCGCCCTGTCCACCGACATTCTGGGCGAAGAGGCCATGCGGTTGATGCTGGATTACGATATCGACCCCGAGATCGGCCGCCGCGAGGTGATCGTGCCGCACGAACTGATCGTGCGCGACAGCACGGCGGCGCCGCGCGGCCAAGCCTGAGCGGGCGGCGTAATTGAAATCAATTACATTGTTGAAGGTTTGGGTGGTTCCGTTGTCTAAATACTTGTAATAAAACGGAATATAGAGATCACCGTTGCCTGGGTGCTAAGCATGGCGGCAATAGCTGTGGCCATGAAGTTGTGCGGCGGCGATAAGCATGCGCCCACACCGGAGAAGCGCTTGGGATGCCGTCCATCCTGCGCATGATTCGGGCTGGCAATTCTCCACTGATCGTCGATTCCGCGTATTTTTCCAACTCGAAATTGCTTTCGATTACATTGCCTACCCTGCCTAGAGAGCGCCAGAAAACAGCGAAAAATCACGGATCTGCCGGGCTTGGCAAGGGTCGCTCTAGCCAATGCGCGAGGCACAGGGCGTGAAAAACATTGCCAAAACCGGAATCCTGCCTATTCACAATGTAAACGTTGTCAAAATGCAGGTGCAGTGCTCTTGCATGAAAATGACCTTCAGGGAGGCCGGTATGAAATTCGATGCGATTACCCGATTGATCACCACCAGCATGTTGGCGCTCGTGGCGACTGGCGCTGCCAGTTCCGCACTCGCGCAGGAAGCGGCGAATGCCAATCAGGGCGCGCTTGGCGAAATCGTCGTCACCGCGGAAAAGCGCGAAGGTACCGCGCAAAAGACCCCGATCGCGATGACCGTGGCCAGCGGCGCGCAGCTGATCTCCAGCGGCGTCACCGACGTCAATGGGCTGACCAACATTGCCCCCACGCTGAACATCGCGCAGAACAACCAGAACATGCTGATCACCATTCGCGGCGTTTCCAGCCGGGATTACACCGAGACCGGCAACCCGGCGGTGGCGCTCAGCACCGACAATTTCTACCTGCAGAACGGCACGGCGCTGAACGTCGGCTTCTTCGATCTCGAACGCGTCGAAGTGCTGCGCGGTCCGCAAGGCACGCTTTACGGCCGCAACGCCACGGCAGGGGCGATCAACATCCAGACCGCCAAGCCCAAGGACATCGTCGAAGGCAACTTCGCGCTGGAATATGGCTACAAGAATGCGCTGATCGCAGAAGGCATGTTCAACGTGCCGCTCAACGAGGCGTTCAAGCTGCGTGCCGCGTTCTCGGTCCATCAGCGCGATGCCTATCGTGACAACGGTTCGCTGCGCTCGACATCCGGTCTTGTCACCAAGGGCGGCAACGACGATGTCAGCCAGGCCGCGCGCATCCACCTTGCCTATGAGCCATCGGGCAGCCCGTTCACCGCCCTGGTCACCGGTGAATACACCCATGTCGGCGGCGTTGGCGCGGTGCTCAAGGGCATTCCCTACAGCGATGTCGTCAACGGCGAGCTGAAGCTGGGCGATGACCGTAAGTGGGAACTGAACAACCAGGGCTATATCGATCTGACGATCAAGAACGCCCGCTGGAACTTCAACTACGATGCCGGTCCGGTCACGCTGTCCTATTTCGGCGGCTATCGCGATCAGGACCTGCGCCGCGGCAATGACCAGGACGGCGGCACCGCGCAGAACTTCGCCTTCCCGACGTCGGGGTCCACCGAAACGCAGAACCACGAACTGCGGCTGGCATCGAACCTTTCCGGTCCGTTCGGCTTCCAGACCGGCCTGTACTACTTCAAGGAGCAGGGTCAGGCGCTGACCTACTTCCAGGTGCTCGGCGGTGCGACGCCGTTCAACTTCTACACCTTCGACTATGACACCGGTTCGCGGTCCTATGCCGCATTCGGCCAGGCGTGGTACCAGGTGACGCCCGACCTCAAGATCGAGGCTGGCGCGCGCTACACCAAGGAAAAGAAGACTCAGGTCGGCTTCAACAACATCGCCGGAACGGTCACCAACGTGAACGCCCGTTACGAAGGCGGCAAGGACACCTATCACCTTGGCGTGAACTGGCAGGCAACGCCGGACAACCTGGTCTATGCCAAGTTCGACAGCGGCTTCAAGGCGGGCGGTTTCCAGAACGGCTTCACCTTCGGCCCCGAAACGATCCGCGCCTATGAAGCGGGGATCAAGAACCGCTTTCTTGGCCGTTCGCTGCAGGTCAACCTCTCGGGCTTCCTGTACGATTACGTCGATCTGCAGGTGCAGCAGAATGATCCGGTCACCGCCATCTCGCGCATCTTCAACGCGGGCAAGGCGCGGATCTATGGCGGGGAGCTGGAAACGACGTGGCGGGCGAGCGATGCCGACCAGCTCGATCTCAGCGTTGCCTACCTGCATTCGCGCTACACCGATTTCCTGACCGGCGGCGTGCAATATGCCGGCAACGAGCTGCCGCAGGCCCCGGCCTGGTCGCTCTCGGGCGGCTACTCGCACGATTTCCAGGTTGGTGATGGCAAGGTGACCGCGCGGGTCCAGAGCCGCTACCAGTCAAGATCGTTCTTCTCGTTCCGCAACATCAACACCGAAAAGCAGGACGCCTATTCGAAGACCGACCTGCTGCTGACCTACACACCTGAAAGCCGGAAGGGCCTGTCGCTGTCTGCCTATGTCCGCAATATCGAGGACTCGGTCATCCTGACCACGTCGGAAGAAGCCGGCTATGCCGGTGGCTATCTGGTGCAGTTCGCCGATCCCCGCACTTGGGGCGTCCGGGTGAACTACGCATTCTGAACCAGTCTGGCTGAAATCGGGGGCGGTGCGTCAGTGCCGCCCCCGCCGTCGGGCTGATCCGACCCATACTTCATACTTGTATCGCCTGCCGAACATGGTGTTCAATTGCGCGATCAGCGGGAATAGCCAGTTCATGTTCGCTTTCGGTGTAGACCTGATTACCTTTTTCGACCCCGGTTTCTGGTCGGTCGACAGCGAGGATCAGATCATCGCGCTGGCAGCGCGCGAGCCCCGCAGATTCTGGACGACCATTCTGGATACGCTGTGCGAAAGCGGCGTCGATGGTCTTGAGTTCACGTTCGCCCCGTTCGCTCCGGAAGGCCTGGTAGAGGCGTTTGGCGGGTTTGAAGCGGCGCAGCAGGCGCTCATCCAGCGCAAGCTGTCGGTCGCCAGCGGGTTCATGGCCGATCTTGCCCTGTCAGGGCTTGGCGATGCGGCCAATGTCGAAAGGATGCTGGCGACCGGCGATGCCTATGCCGCAGCCCTGGCGGCATGGGGCGGCAAGGCGCTCGTGCTGGGCCTGCCGATGCGGCGCAGTTGGGATGCGCAGCCGCCGCTGTTCGTAGACCTCGACACCGCCCGCCCGATCGCCGATTTCTGCAACCGCCTGGGGGCGATAACCCTGCGCCATGGCGTGCGGCTGGCCCTGCATCCCGAAGCGCATTCGATGTTTTGCCACGCCCGCGATATCGACCTGTTCATGATGCTGACTGATCCGGTCTATGTCGGCTTCTGCCCGGATAGCGCCCACTTGCTGCTTTCGGGCGGCGATCCGGTGGCAATTGCCACGCGTCATGCTGAACGACTGATAACCGCGCACTGGAAGGACGCGATCAGTGCGATGCCGGTACAGATCCCGGTCGATGCGGGCGTTCACCATGCCCATCGCAAATACTTCTGCGCGCTGGGTGAAGGCACGGTAGACCTTGAAGGCTGGGCCAAGGCGATGGCAGGGACCCTCGGCGGGACCTCGACCAGCCCAACCTGGGCCATCCTCGAAATCGACGCGGTGGCCGATCCGCTTTGCGAAATCCGGCAGTCGCTCGTCACCGCCCGCCGGCTGGTTGGCGAACGGCAGCGGGGAGTGCTGGCATGAGCGATTCCCCGGGGCTTGGCGAACGGCTCAGCTATGCGCTGGGCAATTTCGGCATAAACCTGCCCTTCGGGATGACCAACGCCTACCTCCTGTACTTCTATACCGACGTCTATGGCATCAGCGCAGGCACGGTGGCCTCGTTGTTCCTGTTCGCCCGCGCCTTCGATGCGCTGTTCGATCCGCTGATGGGTCTGATCATCGACCGGACCGAGACGCGCTGGGGCAAGCACCGCCCGTTCCTGCTGTGGCTTGCCCTGCCGTTTGCAGCGAGCGGCGCCCTCGTGTTCTGGATTCCGCCGCTGGCCGAAGGCTGGCGCGAAGTCTATATCTTTGCCTCCTACACGGTGCTGGGCGTACTCTATTCGGCGGTCAGCCTGCCGCTCAATTCGATGCTGCCCACGCTGACCCGCGATCCCGGCCAACGCAACATCATCAATGCCACGCGTGAATTCCTCGGCTCTTCGGCCACGGTCGGCATTGGCTATGCTGCCCTGCCGCTGATCAAGGCCTTCAGTCCCGGCAACGATGCGCGGGGCTTTTTCCTGCTAAGCCTCGGGCTTGCAGCCATCACGGTTGCCGCCTTGATCAACGCTTTCTTCAACACGCGCGAGCGCGTTGCCAACCATACCGGCGCGGCGCGGTTGACCACGTCGCAATCACTGGGTGCCACGCGCGGAAACTGGCCATGGATCGCCACCATGGGGGTCAATTTCTTCTTCTGGGTCGGTTTTACCGGGCACCTGCAGTCCTTCGTCTATTATGCCAATGCCGTGCTCGAAAAAGTCGATCTGGTTTCGACCCTGATGCTGACGATGATGGCCGTGCTGGCGGGAACGGCGGTTGCCGGGGTCATGGCCAACGCGATCGGCAAGGTTACCACCGGCATGGTCGGCGCAGCGCTGGCGGCGGTGTTCACCATCGCGCTGGTCTTCGTGCGCGAACCAGCGCTGGTGCTGGGCGCCAACGTGATCGCCTATTTCGGGCAGGGGCTGATCGGCGGACTGCTGTTTTCGCTGATGGCAGATGCGGTCGATTACGGCGAATGGCGCAACGGCTATCGTGCCCAAGGCTTCCTCTTTGCCGGGTCCAGTTTCGGCGTGAAGCTGGGCATGAGCATCGGCGGCGCGGCCGGGGCCTGGTTCCTCAGCCTGGCGAACTACACTGCGGGCACAGCGCCCACCGCCGACGTCCGCAGCGCGGTGATGGCCGGCCACGTCTGGCTTCCGGCTGCCAGCTTCGTCCTGATGGGCGCAAGCCTGCTGGTCTTCCGTTTTCCGCGCAATTACCGGCACGGCCAGCCCGGCGTCGGCTCCCCTGCGAAACTGGGTTGAAGGTTATCCCGATGACGTTCGATTACATCATCGTCGGCGCAGGCTCTGCCGGGTGCGTGCTGGCAGAGCGGCTGAGCGCGGATGGCCGGACGACCGTGCTGCTGCTCGAGGCCGGTGGCCGCAATGACGAACTCATGGTCAGCATGCCGCGCGGAATGGTCAGGATCTGGCCGAAGCCGAAATGGTACTGGCCCTTTCCCGCCGAGCCGCAGGAAGGCCGACCGACGGGTGAAACGTGGTATTATGGCAAGGGGCTGGGCGGTTCCAGCGCGGTCAACGGCACCTGGTATTTCCGTGGCCAGCCAAAGGATTATGACGCCTGGGCGGCGCTCGGCAACAGCGGCTGGAACTGGGCCGAGATGGAGCGTTGCTATCAGGCGATCGAACGCTATCACGGCACGGGAGCCGGCCGTGGGCGCGCCGGGCCGGTTGACATTACCGTGCAGGACGTGGCCGATCCGATCAGCCAGGCCATTCTGGCGGCGGCCGGTGAAGCGGGAATACCGCAGGGCGCCGACGTAAACGCGCCGGCCCGTTGCGTGGCGGGGCCAACGCAGCAAACGGTCGATCCTGCCGGCAAGCGCGTCACCGCCTACACGGCCTTTCTCAAGGCTGCGGCCAGCCGCCGCAATCTGACGATCCGCACCGATACGCTGGTCAAGCGCATCGCTTTCGAAGGCACGCGCGCGACCGGTGTGGTGATCGAGCAGGGGGGCGCTGAAACGACGCTTGCCGCCGGCCGGGTCATCCTTGCCGCGGGCGTCCTGCAAAGCCCCAAGCTACTCCAGCTTTCCGGCATCGGCCCGGCCGAGGTGCTCGGCAGGTTCGGCATCCCGATGGTGCATGAAAACCCGGCCGTCGGGCGCAACATGAACGAGCACATGATGTTCTCGCTTAGTTGGCGGCTGCTTGGCGCGAAGGGCCACAACCACCAGTTTCGCGGCTGGCGGCCATACCTGCACGGGCTGCGCTACATCCTGACCGGCAAGGGACTGATGGCCTCGCTCCTGCCCGAAGTCTCGGTGATGACTGCGCTGGAAGCGCAGGCCGACTGGCCGGACCTGCAGATCGGCATATCGCCCTATTCGATGGGCAACGATGTGGCCGAGCAGGCCGAGGCAGGCCGGGGCATCCCCGATGCCACTCCGGGCATCACGGCCACCGCATTCTGCCTGCGCCCCGCCAGCAAGGGCCTTGTCGAACTCGCATCGACAGACGCCGCCGCGCCGCCCCGGCTCGTTCCCAACTGGTTTGCCGCCCCGCAGGATCGCCAGACCGTGGTCCGCGCCGTCCAGCAGGTCCGCGCGCTGATGCGCCAGCCCGCCCTTGCCCGGTTCATCGGTGAGGAACTTGGCCCGTGCAAGGATCTGGTTACCGACGAAGCGCTGTTGGCCCGGGTGGACGGCCTGATTTCCACCGGACTTCACGGGACGGGCACTTGCCGGATGGGGGCGGGCCCAGGCTCAGTGGTCGGGCCGGACCTTGCGGTCCACGGCGTCGAAGGGCTCTACGTCATCGATTGCTCGGCCATGCCCACACCGATATCCGGCAACACCAACGGCCCGGCCATGGCCTTTGCCTGGCGCGCGGCGGAATTGCTGATGTCCCGCCCCTGATACCGCTTCCTGCGGCTGTGCTGGCGGTGCGGCAGCAGCGCTACAGGCGCTCAGGCGTTGCCGGGTGACCAAAGTTTGAGCAGCAGGTCCACCACACGGCGGACATGCCTGCGGATCTCGTCCTCGTCCGGCGCTGCGCTGACGCCCGCCATCACGCGGAAGTGCGCCTCTCCGCGCAACAGCGCAAAAAAGTCTTCGGTGCCCTGCAGCGGATCGTTCAGGTTCAGCGAACCGGCTTTGGCAAAGATCGCAAGCTGGCCAGCCACGCCCACCTTGCCCCGGTCCGGTCCCATTTCGAAAAACACGCGGCCGATTTCGGGTGAGCGCACGCAATCGCCCACGACGACGCGATTGATCGCAATCGCTTCCGGGCCATAGATGCCGGCCAGCAGCCGTTCGCCAACAGCGGTCAGGAAGATGCGCGGCGTTTCGCGCGGGATGTCGGCGCTATGGATCGGGCCAAGCACGGCGGCCGATCGCTGCTCCATCACCGCTTCGAACAACGCCTCCTTGGTCGGGAAATACTTGTACAGCGTGGCCTTGGACCCGCCCACGGCGCGGGCGATGGTCGACATCGACGTGGCGGCAAAGCCCTCGTTCAGGAACAGTTCGCTGGCTTTGCTCACGATATCCTCGCGGCGCGCATCGGGTGCGGAACGGGGTAGGCGGGCATTGGTGACCATTCCGTACAGATAACCCTTGATTCCGGCAGGACAACCTGCAATCGGTCAACAGTGACCGTACGGAACGGTTATTAAGGGGGATTCGTGAGACCTGCAGCTTGGCCATGGATGGCGCGAACGCCTTTTGTGGCGGCCATGACCGCAGGGCTGCTCGGCAGCTGTGCAGCGGTTCCTCCGTCAGTTGACCAACCGCAGCCGATGGCGGCCGGAGCATTGGCGGGCACAAGGACCTTTGCGGATGCCGGCGGCGCCTGGCCCGAGGCCGAGTGGTGGCGCGCCTTCCGCGACCCGCAAGTCGAAGCCCTGGTGGCCGAGGCATTGCGGGATTCGCCAGACCTGTCCGCTGCGCAGGCCCGGCTTGCGCAGGCCCGCGCCCATGCGGAAGGGGCCAGCGCCCTGCGCGCGCCGCAAGTTACCGGCGACGCCGGGGTTTCTGCCAGCAAGCAGAGCTATAACGACGGAATTCCGCCACAGTTCGTGCCGCGCGGATACAATGATCGCGCCTCGCTGGGCCTGACGCTGGCCTATGATCTCGACCTGGCAGGCGGCGCACGGATGCGCGCACGCGCCGCACTGGGCGAGGCCACTGCCGCCGAGGTCGAGGTGCAGGCTGCCCGGATCTCGATCGCTTCGGCCGTGGTCTCAAGCTACATCGAACTCGTCCGCCTGGCAGCAGAACGCGCCAGCCTGCAGGAACTTGTGCGGATTCGTGCGGACAGCGAGGCGCTGATCGCCGCAAGGGTCAGCCAAGGCCTTGATTTGCCAGCCCGGTTGGCGCAGGCCAAGGCGCTGAGCGCATCGGCACGGGCCGATCTGGCGGGCGCGGAAGCAGCGGTCGCGGGGTTGCGCAATGCGCTTGCAGCGCTGCTCGGCAAAGGGCCGGATCGCGGGCGCGACATCGTGGTTCCCGAAACGCTGGGGATGGTTCCGCAAGGGTTGCCCACGGTCTTGCCGCTCGATCTTGTCGGTCGGCGACCCGATGTCGTGGCAGCCCGTCTGCGCGTCGAGGCCGCCTCGGAACGCGCAGGCGCGACGCGTGCCAGCTTCTTTCCCAGCGTCAATCTTGTGGGCCTGATCGGCTTTCGCGCGCTGGGGATCGGCAATCTGTTCGATGCCGGCTCGGATGTCGGCAGTATCGGACCGGCGCTCAGCCTGCCGATCTTCGACGGCGGCCGCCTGCGCGCCAACTACCGCGGGACCTTGGCGCAGCGCGACCTTGCCGTGGCCGACTATAACCGCACGGTGGTAACCGCAGCGCGCGAAGTTGCCGATGCCCTGGCAGTCCAGCGCGCCGCCGCTGCGCAATCTGCCGAGGCCGAGCAAGCGCTGGCGCAGACCGTGCAAGCCCACGATACCGTCGTGCGGCGGCGCGCCGTGGGCCTTGCCGATCAGCTTGCCCTGCTGAACAGCGAGGATGCCCTGCGCCTGGCCCGCCTGCGCCGGGCAGATGTGGAGGCAATGCGGCTGGCCGCCGAAATCGCGCTGATCCGGGCGCTGGGCGGAGGCTTCGGACCCGCCAACCCGCCTGCCAATTGACACTGTCCTTCATCCAGCAAGGTTCAATCGACCATGGAAACGCCACCCTCTGCGACAGCCGAACCCGGCGCTGACCGGGCCGACGATACAACCCGCACCGCGCGCCGCAAGCGTGCGTTCCTGATCTTCGGCGTGGTTCTGGCCATTGCAGTGCTGGGTTTTGGCGGCTGGAAGGTGGCCGTGGGAGATCGCTATGTCAGCACAGACAATGCCTATGTCGGCGCCGACGTGGGGCAAGTGACCGCGCTGATCGGGGCGCCGGTTGCCCAGGTGCTGGTCAGCGATACCCAGCAGGTCAAGGCTGGTCAGGCGCTGGTCAGGCTGGACGACAGCGATGCCCGGTTGGCCCTGGCGGTGGCCGAAGCCGATCTTGCGCGCGCCGAACGCATGGTGCGGCAGACCCGCGCGACCGGCGATGCCTTGAGCGCGCAAGTCGACGCGGGCCGCGCCGGCGCCGCAGCGGGTGAAGCGCGCCTTGCCCGGGCGCGCGCCGATCTGGCGCGGGTACAGGCCGATCTTGCCCGGCGCGAGGCGCTGGTGGCAAGCGGTGCGGTCTCTGGCGAGGAAATGACTGCCGCGCGCAATGCCCATGCCAGCGCCCGGGCCATGGTCGAGGCCGCGACCGCCGAACTGGCGCAACTGCGCGCCGGACAATCAAGCGCGCGAGGGAGCCTTGCTGCCAATCTGGCTCTCACTGGCGGGGCCACGACCGAAGCGCTTCCCGATGTTCTTTCGGCCCGGGCACGGCTGGATCAGGCCCGTCTCGACCTGGCGCGCACCGTGATCCGCGCGCCGTTTGACGGCATCGTCAGCGGCCGCCAGGTGGAAATCGGCCAGCGGGTGGCGCCGGGAGCAGTGCTGATGCGGGTGGTTCCGCTGGCGCGGGTCTATGTCGATGCCAATTTCAAGGAAGGGCAATTGCGCCATGTCCGGCCGGGCCAGCCGGTCGAACTGGTCTCGGACCTTTATGGCGATGACGTGGTTTATCACGGGCGCGTGGTCGGCTTCGCCGGCGGAACCGGCGCCGCTTTCGCGCTGGTTCCGGCGCAGAACGCCACCGGCAACTGGATCAAGGTGGTCCAGCGCCTGCCGGTGCGCGTCGCGCTTGATCCCGCCGAACTCGAACGGCATCCCTTGCGCGTCGGGCTGTCGATGGAAGCATCGATCGATACCCGCGCGGGACAATGACGGTGCCGACGCCTTTTGCCAATCCGCCGCCGCTGAAGGGTGTGAACCTGATCCTGTCAGGCTTCGCGCTGGCGCTGGCAAACTTCATCGTCGTGCTCGACATCACGATTGCCAACGTGTCGGTGCCCCATATCTCGGGAAGCCTCGCCGCCGCGCCATCGCAAGGGACCTGGGTGATCACGTCCTATGCCGTGGCGGAGGCGATCAGTGTGCCCCTGACCGGATGGCTCGCGGGGCGGTTCGGCGCGGTGCGCACGTTTCTGGGCGGGATCACGGGCTTCGGGCTGTTCTCCCTGCTCTGCGGCCTTGCGCCAAATCTTGAACTGCTGATCGCGTTTCGGGTGATGCAGGGACTTTGCGGCGGACCGATCATGCCGATGTCGCAAACCCTGCTGCTGCGCATCTTTCCCAAGGACAAGGCGGCGGCAGCCTTCGGCCTGTGGAGCATTACCACGGTGGTCGCACCTATCCTACTGGAGCTGGCCGTGGATCTTCTTCATCAACCTGCCGCTGGTCGCGGTCTCGGCGCTGGTGGTCCTGCGCAAGGTATCGGGCCACGAGACGCCCACCGCGCGCGCGCCGGTCGATTACGTGGGTCTTGGCCTGCTGGTGACATGGGTGGGGGCGTTGCAGATCATGCTCGACAAGGGTCGCGAGGAGGACTGGTTCGGCAGCCCGTTCATCATCGTGCTGGCGCTGGTCGCCGCCATCGGCTTTGTCGCCTTCCTGATCTGGGAGCTGACCGATCGCCATCCCATCGTTGACCTTAAGGTCCTGCACAATCGCGGCTTTGCCGTTGCCATGTCGGCCCAGAGCCTGACCTATGGCGTGTTCTTTGCCCAGATCGTGCTGGTCCCGCTGTGGCTGCAGACCAGTCTTGGCTACACCTCAACCGTCGCCGGCTATGCCACGGCCTTTCTCGGCGTGTTCGCGGTCATGCTCTCGCCGATCGTGGCGGGCCTGACGCAGCGGGTCGACGTGCGCCGCCTGGTGACCTTCGGCATTCTGTGGTTCGGGCTGATGGCGCTGTGGCGGTCCACCTGGTATGCCGACATGAGCTTCTGGCAGATCGCGATGCCGCAACTGGTGCAGGGCATTGGCCTGCCCTTCTTCTTCATCGGCACGACGGTCATGGCGCTGGGGTCGGTCAGCCCTGCCGAAACCGCTTCGGCGGCGGGGCTGCTCAACTTCATGCGAACGCTGACCGGCGCCATCGCGGTGTCGATCACCACCACCTTGTGGGAAGATGGGGCCAAGACCGCGCGAAGCTCGCTTGTGGGCACAATGAGCGCCGACAGCAGCACGCTGGACGCCTTCAGCGGCGTTTCGACCGAACAGGGACGCGCTGCGCTGTCGGCGCTTGTCGATGGGCAGGCCATCACGATCGCCACCGATCACGTCTTCGCGCTGTGCTCGGCGGTGTTCGTGGTCGCCGCGGCAATCGTCTGGCTGGCACCAAGGCCGCAGAACCAGGCGGACCTCACGCAGGCCCACTGAAGCTGCCGCGATTGCGAAGGCCGGGCCCGCAGCAACAATTCCGGAACCTTCGCGCCGCTTGTCCGTTCCGGGCCCCATGACAGGACCGGTTGCACTTGCCTTCGCGCCGACAGCGGATCGTTGTCGGCGTTTCCCGTTGCGCCGATTCCAGTCGTCATGGCCCCAGTCGTCATGGCCCCAGTTGTCAGGGCCAACCCGGCGGGCCAGCGGCCCTGCCGCGTCTGCATGACAGCGGCGAGCCGGTCCGGTCTGCGCAGTGCCATCCGCGCCAACATCGTCCTCATTTGCGCGCTCGTCGCAAACGTCGGCATCGCCGTTGCAAAGTTCGTTGCCGCCGGGCTGACCGGGTCGTCCTCGATGCTGTCCGAGGGCTTTCACTCGCTGGTCGACAGCGGCAACCAGGTGCTGCTGCTCTACGGCCAGCATCGCGCCAAGCGACCCCCCGACACGCGCCATCCGTTCGGCTATGGGCGCGAACTGTACTTCTGGGCTTTCGTCGTCGCGATCCTGATCTTTGCGCTGGGAGCGGGCATCTCGATCTACGAGGGCTGGCAGCACATCGTCACGCCCGAACCCTTGCAGGACCCCACGGTCAACTATGTCGTGCTGGGCATTGCCGTGCTGCTCGAGGGCACGTCATGGGTCGTTGCGGTCAGGGAATTCGCCAGCGTCAAGGGCACGATGGGCTGGTGGGAAGCGGTCAAGCAATCGAAGGACCCGGCTGCGTTCATCGTGCTGTTCGAGGATTCAGCCGCGCTTGCCGGCCTGTTCGTGGCGGCGGCGGGCGTCTGGGCCAGCCATGTCTGGGACGATGCCCGGATCGATGGCATGGCCTCCATCGCGATCGGTGTCATCCTGGCCGCGGTGGCCGTGCTTCTGGCACGCGAGGCCAAGGGGCTGCTGATTGGCGAGCGCGCCGATCCGCAAGTGGTCGAACGGGTGCGAACGCTGGTGGCCGATAGTCCCGGGGTAACCGTGGTGAACCATGTCCGCACGATCCACACCGCGCCCGATGCGGTGTTCGTGGCGATCAGCGCCGAATTCGACGATGCCTTGACGATGGGCCAGGGCGAGGCGCTGATCGAACGGATCGAAGTGCGCCTGCGGCAGGAATTTGCCGAACTGTCCTCGATATACATCAGGCCTGAGCGGGCCGTGGATGCCCAGCCCGGCGGGGGTGGCGGATGAACCGGGCCGCGCGCAGCCTGACCACGCTTGTCGCGCTTGCCCCGCTTGGCGGTTGCGCCGCGCTGAAGCTTGGCGTGATGAACGCGGCCGGCCCTGTCGCGCAGGCGCAATGGGACCTTTATACGACCGTGGCCATCGTGCTGATCTTCGTTGGCGGGCCGGTACTGGTGCTCGTCCCGATCATCGCCTGGCATTATCGCCGGGCCAATACCGAAAGCGCGTTCCGCCCGGACTGGAACTTTGCCTGGCCGCTCGAACTGCTGATCTGGATACCGCCCACCGCCATCGTGGTGGGGTTGGGCATCGTGTTGTGGCAGTCGGCGCACCGGCTCGATCCCTATCGCGCCATCGCCTTGTCGCGCTCACCGGTGATCGTTCAGGCGGTCGCGCTCGACTGGAAGTGGCTGTTCATCTATCCCGACGCGCACATCGCCACGATCAACCGCCTGCCCGTTCCGGCAGGCCACCCCGTTCGCATCGAGCTGACCAGCGGCACGGTCATGCAGTCGCTGCTTGTCCCGCAGCTGGCAGGGCAGGTCTATGCGATGGCGGGCATGCGCACCCAGCTGAACTTCGCGGCAAGCAGACCGGGCGTCTACCGCGGTGAAAACACCCAATACAACGGCGAAGGCTTCGCCCGGCAGAAGTTCGATGTAGTGGCCCTGCCGCCCGCCGACTACCAGCGCTGGGTAAGGCGCATGCAGCACCAGGCCCGCCCGTTTGATGCGGCGGCCTATGCCGCACTGTTCGAGCGGGCCACGATTCCCGCACCGGTCATGTATTCCGCGGTCCCGGACGGTCTGTTCGGGCGCATTGTCGACCGCAGCCGCCTGCCCGCGGCACAGGCGCAGCGATGACCGGCGCGGCGCTGCTTGGCCGGCTTGGCTGGCAGTCGCTCGCCTTCGTGCGCGCATGGCAGGACCCGTCGCTCAACACGCTGATCGCCGCCGGTGCTGCTGCGCTGGTGGTCATCGGCGCGGTGGCGGTGGTGGCCCTGATCACGCTGCGTGGCCAATGGCGCCGTTTGTGGCGCGAATGGTTCACCAGCCTCGATCACAAGAAGATCGGCATCATGTATGTGGCACTGTCGTTCGTGATGCTGGCACGCGCGCTCGCCGAAGCGGTGCTGATGCGGCTGCAGCAGGCAACGGCCATCAATGCGCCGGGCGTGGTCGATGCCGAACACTTTGCGCAACTGTTCAGCACCCACGGCACCATCATGATCTTCTTCATGGCGATGCCATTCCTGACCGGCCTGATCAACTATGTCCTGCCACTGCAGATCGGCGCGCGCGATGTGTCCTTTCCCCTGCTCAACGCGATCAGCCTGTGGCTGACGGCTGCCGCTGCCGGGCTGATGATGGCATCGCTGGTGGTCGGCCGGTTCTCCACCGGGGGGTGGAGCGGGTATCCGCCGTTCACCGAGACCGGCTTCAGTCCGGGCGTCGGCCCCGATTACTGGATCTGGGCGGTCACCCTCGGCTCGATCGGGTCGACGCTGACGGGCCTGAACTTTGCCACCACGATCTACAAGAAGCGCTGCACCGGCATGACCGTGATGCGCATGCCGTTGTTCGTATGGACATCGCTGTGCACCAGCATCCTGATGATCTTCTCGATGCCCGCGCTGACCGTGGCCACTGCGCTGCTCGCGCTCGATCGCTACCTGGGCTTTCATTTCTTCACCAACGCGCTTGGCGGCAACATGATGAACTACGCCAACCTGTTCTGGCTGTTCGGCCATCCCGAGGTCTATGTCCTGATCCTTCCGGCGTTCGGCATCTATTCGGAAGTGGTCTCGACCTTCTCGACCAAGGAACTCTACGGTTACGCCTCGCTGGCCATCGCCACGATCGCGATTGCCGTGCTGTCGTTCACGGTGTGGGTACACCACTTCTTCACGATGGGGCAAAGCGCCAACATCAACGCGGTATTCGGCATCGCCACCATGGCCATCGGCGTGCCCACCGGGGTCAAGATCTACAACTGGATATGGACGATGTTCCGCGGCGAGGTGCGCTTCACCGTGCCACTGCTCTATGCGCTGGCCTTCATGATGACCTTCGTGCTGGGTGGATTGACCGGGATCATCCTGGCCTTTCCGCCGCTCGATTATCTGGTGCACAACACGCTGTTTCTTGTCGCGCACTTTCACAACATGCTCATTCCCGGGCTGCTCTATGGTCTGCTGGCGGGCTATCACTACTGGTTCCCCAAGGCCTTCGGCTTCCGGCTGGACGAACGCTGGGGACGGGTATCGTTCGCCTGCTGGGTTGTCGGCTTCTACCTCGCGTTCATGCCGCTCTATGTGCTTGGCGCCGCCGGCATGGCGCGCCGGTCGAGCGAGGTGCTGGAGCCGGCGTTCCGGCCCTGGCTGCTCGTTGCCGGAGCAGGCGCGCTGGTGCTGGCAGCAGCGCTCGCCGCACTGTTCGTCCAGCTGTGGGTCAGCGTCCGCCATCGCCGGGCCAATGTCGTTCCTGCAGGCGATCCATGGGATGGCCGCGCGCTCGAATGGTCGGTTTCGGCACCGCCGCCCGAATACAATTTCGCGGTTCTCCCCCATGTCGCCGGGCGCGACCCGTTCCACGATGCCAAGCGCAAGGGCACGGCCTATGCCGAACCGGTTCGCTACGCGCCGATAGAGATGCCGCGCAACAGCGCGGTCGGACCGATCCTGGGTGCGCTGGGCGGGTGGGCCGCGTTCGCTCTCGTCTGGCAGATCTGGTGGCTGGCGGCCGCAACGGTGATCGGCATGATCGCCACGGTGATCGCGCGCAGCTTTGTCCGCGATGTGGAACGAACCATCCCGGCTGAAACAGTCGCGCGGATCGAGCGGGATTGGCACGAAACACTGGCCAGATCCGCGCCGACCACGCGCGATTTTGAAACGACGGCAATCAATCGCGGCCTGGCGCAGGTTCTGGCATGAGCGCGGGCGATGCCATGCATCCGGGGCTGAACCTGGGGCAGACCGATGCCGAGACCCACGCCCGTGCGGGGCATGACCTGTTCGGGTTCTGGATCTTCCTGATGAGCGACGCCGTGCTCTTTGCACTGCTGTTTGCCACTTATGGCGTGATGTTGCGCGGTACCG
Organism: Novosphingobium sp.; assembly: GCA_026400375.1. GTDB lineage: Bacteria > Pseudomonadota > Alphaproteobacteria > Sphingomonadales > Sphingomonadaceae > Novosphingobium. The sequence goes on from JAPLPG010000314.1 coordinate 66,623, forward strand.
CCGGGGGGCCGGGTCCGGCTGATGTCTACAAGCTGCTGACGGCGTTCGTGGAAACGGTCGTCCTGCTCACCAGCAGCTTCACCTTCGGCATGGCGTCGATTTCGCTCAAGCATGCGCGCGGCATAGCTCCGATAACGGCATGGCTTGGCGTAACGCTCGCGCTGGGCCTGGCCTTTCTGGCCATGGAGTACAACGATCTGGCCACGATGGTCGGCGATGGCGCGGTTCCGGCCCGCAGCGGCTTCCTGTCGTCGTTCCATGCGCTGATATCTCTGCACGGGTTGCACGTGCTGGCCGGGTGCCTGTGGATCGTGGTGATGCTGGTGCAGCTTTGCGTGTTCGGCCGTGACGGGCGGGTCAAGATCAACATGCTGCGGTTGGGGCTGTTCTGGCACTTCCTCGACATCGTGTGGGTCGCGATCTTCTCGGTGGTGTTTCTTCAGGGACTGGCCCGATGAGCGATCCGAACAGGGGCCGCGCGGCCGAAATCGCCACTTATGGCATCGGCTATGGCGCGGCGCTGGCACTCACCGCCCTCGCCTTCGGGCTGGTGAGCTGGGCGCCCTTCGCTGCGTCCACCACGGTGAGGATAGTCCTTGGCCTGGGGCTGGTGCAGATCGTGGTTCAGTTTCGCTGCTTCCTGCACATCACCTTGCGCAAATCGGCGCGGCACGATCTGCAGCTGATCCTGTTCTCGGCGTTGATCATCGGCCTGATGGTGTCGGGAACCCTGGTCGTCCTGCTCAATCTGCATCACCGGATGATGTAGCCCCGCCGGTGACCCTTGCCGGGTCAGGATGCGCGGCCTTGTGCAGTGACACAGCAAATGGCTAAGCCATGCAACGTTCAAGACAGTGAGAAACAGCGTGAAAACAGCCCGGGATACCACAGCCTCCAACAGCCTGGCGCACAGCCGGGTAACCAGATGGGCGGTCCTGGGGCTGACGATCGGTATCGCGTTCTTCGTGATCAGCGCGGTCATGGCGTACTTCAACATCGAAAACGTGCGCTCCAGCGAACGGGAAATCCGCCGCACGCACGCCGTGCTGACCACGCTCGACGATGTGCTGGCCGCCGTGCTCGATGCCGAAACCGGGCAGCGCGGCTATCTGCTGACCGGGCGCGAGACCTACCTGGAACCCTACGCCGCCGGGCTGGCGCGCGCCGAAGGCAAGCTGCGCAAGCTGGATATGCTGACGCGAGCCAACCCCAACCAGCGCGAGAACTTTGCAGGTCTGCAAGACCGGGTTGGCGCCCGGCTGCGCATTCTGGCCGAGGTCATCAACGTGCGCAAAGCGGGCGGCATCGATGCCGCGATTGCGGAATTGAACAGCGATCGTGGCAAGACTGTCATGGACAGCATCCGCGAACAGGTTGCGCGGATGGTCCGCGAAGAGCAGGGCATCCGTGACATCAGTCTGGTTGCCATGGCCGACGCATCGCGGGCGGCGATTGTCAGCGCCGTCGTCACCAGCCTCAGCGGAATCGGGCTGACGATTGCCATCTTCATCCTGTTCATGCGCAATTCGCGCAGCCGCGAACGCCAGCAATGGCTGCAGGCCGCGCAAGCTGACCTTGGCAAGGCAATGATGGGCGACAAGACCGTTGCCGAACTGGCCGCCGCCATCCTCGGCTTCCTGCACGACCGGACCGGAAGCCCGGCCGGCGCGCTGTTCAAGGGGGAGGGCGGCTCTTTCCGGCGCGCCAACATGCTCGGCGTGCCAGGCGATGCCGCGATACCCGATCAATTCGCGCTCAACGAAGGGCTGATGGGCCAGGTCGCGGTCGATGGCCGCATCCTGGTCCTGAACGATGTGCCGGAGGGCTATCTCACGGTCGGCTCGTCGCTTGGCCGCGCGGCCCCGCGCCACCTGGTGATTGCCCCGGCCACGGCCGACGGCACCGTCAACGCGGTGATCGAGCTTGGCTTCTTCGAGCCGGTCGATGATCGCGTGCTCGAAATGCTCGACGCGGCATCGGGCGCCATCGGCATCGCGCTGCGCTCCGCCCGGTTCCGCGAACAGCTGCAGGACGCGCTGGAAGAGACGATGCGGCAGGCCAGCGAACTGCAGGCCCAATCTGAAGAGCTGCGCGTTTCGAACGAGGAACTGGAAGAGCAGGGGGCCGTCCTGCGCGATTCCCAGGCGCGGCTCGAACTGCAGCAGGTTGAACTCGAACAGACCAACAGCCAGCTGGAAGAACAGGCGCAGGCGCTCGAAACCCAGCGCAACGAACTCGAACGTGCCAGCGCCACCTTGCAGGTTCGGGCGCGCGAGCTGGAGCAGGCCAGCCAGTACAAGACCGATTTCCTGGCCAACATGAGCCACGAATTGCGCACGCCGCTCAATTCGCTGCTGATCCTGTCCAAGCTGCTGGGCGACAATGCCGATGGCAACCTGTCTGCAGAACAGGTGCGGTTCGCGCAGACGATCCAGTCTTCGGGCAACGACCTGCTGAACCTGATCAACGACATTCTCGATCTGTCGAAGATCGAGGCCGGACACATCGAAATTCAGCCGACTTCGGTGCCGCTGGCCCGCGTGTTGAACGATCTGGAGAAGGTCTTCCAGCCCATCGCCAACCAGCGCGGCCTCGCCCTGACGCTGGAACTGGCCGAAGATTGCCCGCCCGTGATCCACACCGATCGCATGCGCGTGGAACAGATCGTCAAGAACCTGATGTCGAACGCGCTCAAGTTCACCGAACGCGGCAGCGTGGGCCTGACAGTGTCTGCGGTCGCGAACGATCGCGTCGTGTTCACCGTGGCAGACACCGGCATTGGCATCAGCCAGGATCAGCAGGACAGCATCTTCAACGCGTTCCAGCAGGCCGATGGCTCGATCAGTCGCAGATATGGCGGCACCGGGCTCGGCCTGTCGATCTCGCGCGAACTGGCCCGTCTGCTGGGCGGCGCGATCACGGTGGAAAGCAAGGTCGGCGCGGGCAGCCGGTTCATGCTGACCATCCCTGTGGCCTATGATCCTGCGGCCGTGACCGGGCGCCAGCCAGCGCCGGTGGCACCACAGGCAACCGGCGCCAGCCCGCAACCCCCATTAGACCTATTTTTGCTGCCTGACGAAAGGTCGTAGCTGGACCTCGCTGGGTTGTGATTTGTTTTTCTCCCTGTAAGAATTTCCAATGGAGAGTGGCTCAAGTCGAACGTCAAAGTCTTTGACTCCCGTCGGAATAACC
>JAPLPG010000153.1 GCA_026400375.1 Novosphingobium sp.
GCGCGGAATGGCGCCGCCTGCGGGCGATCAGCCCGGCCGATACCAAGATCAACTACGCGGCAGAACATTATCGCAAGGATGCCAAGCTGTTCATCACGGAGTCCGAGGCCTCACGGCTCCGCCTTCTCAAGCTTGACGCCTTCATCGAGGACTTGCGTGTCATTTATCCCGGCTTTGGCGCTTTCCCCGAGGACGCCCAGGTGGCACTGATGGACATGATCTATAACCTTGGCTGGCGAATTCGAAGCGTGTTCAAGAGCTTCACGCGCGCCATCAACGATCCCAAGGGCCCGGACTGGAAAGCGGCCGCAGAGGAATCGCGGCGCCCGCAACTGTCGGCTGAGCGCAACAAGGCGGTCAAGGACCTGTTCCTTGCGGCCGCACGGACTGCCGAGGCAGAGGCGCGAAATCGGGCAGGGCGGCCTCCCGTCCGATCGCCGCGCGGATGATGCGCCGTCTGTGTCTGGTGGCCCTGGCGCTGTCCATGGCAAGCTGCGCGAAGGAACCAGCCACCGGCCGGACGGCAGATTCCGAAACGGCGCGCGATGCCGCAGCGCCGGCTTCCGAAGCCGCAGCCATGGCGCTTGATCCGGCAATCACCGGCTTGTGGCAACCCTATGACAATGCATCGAACGCGCGGCTGGGCACGATGGACGTGCAGCGCGATCGGATCGTCTTCGGCAAGGGGCTGACCTTGCGGTTCGCTCCGGCGACGACGACCCTGGCGCGGATCGCGCCTGCCGATGGGGCAAGGCCGGTTTCGGGCGCAGACACGCTGTGTGGCGCCGATCCCGTGCTTTCGGTGTCATTTTCGGTGAAGGAAACTGCGCCGAAAAAGGTGCTGCGGGTCTCGGTCCATGACGTGGCCACTGGTCCGGGCCCCGATCCGGATTTCGATCTGCACCGCTGCCAGACTTTCACATATGTGCGCGACTGAACAAGGACTTCCCTCTTGACCACGCCCCCCAACGCGACCCCTTACGATCGCGTCGCCTACCCTACCACGGTCTTTCCGCAGACCCATCCCGATCGGCTGTTCGCGCTGGCGCGGCTGGCCGGGCTTGATCCCGTGCTGCCGCAGGAAGCCCGGATCCTCGAAATCGGCGGCGGCACTTGCGTCAACCTGCTGGCGATGGCGGCGATGTGGCCGGGCTGCGATGCGCATGGCTTCGACCTTTCGGCGAACGCCATCGCGCGCGGGCAGGAGATTGCCGAAGCATCGAGCCTCGCCAATGTGACGCTGGCGGTGGAGGACATCTGCGAGGCGCATTTGCGCTATCCAGCGGGATCGTTCGACTATGTGATCGCCCACGGCGTCTATGCCTGGGTGCCGGATCACGTGCGCGCCGCCACGATGGCGTTGACCGCCCACGTGCTGTCGGATCGCGGGGTCGGCTTCATCAGCTACAACGCGATGCCGGGCGGGCACGTGCGCAAGATCATGCGCGAGATGCTGCTGGATGCCATCGGCCACATCGACGATCCCGAGGAGCGGATTGCCGCCGTGCGCGATTTCCTCGAAGATTATGCCCGCCCGCGCGAACGCGACGATCTGCTGGCCAAGACCCTGCGCCAGCAGGCGGAAAACATGCTGCTGCGGCCCGATGCCGTGTTGTTCCACGATGAGCTTGGCCCGTTCTTCAATCCGCAGCGCCTGCGTGACGTGGTGGCCGAAGGGCAGGCCAACGGCCTGATCTTCCTGACCGACGCCGGGCGCAACCGGCAGCTGGATGGCTTTCTGCCCGAAGACGCGGCGCAGCCCGATGATCCCGACGAGGCCGTGCTGGATGCGGCATCGCGCGATGACTATGCCTCGCTCCGCTATTTCCGGCAGACCCTGTTCGTCAAGCAGCCCCCCGATCGCTCGATCGATCTCGACCGCATCGCCAACCTGTGGCTGTCGAGCAAGATGCGGCGGCAGGACGACGGAACGTTCAAGCACGGCGACGATGTCATCGAGATCAAGGACGAAGCCCTGGCGCTGGCTTTGGAACAGGCCGCCGCACTCTATCCGCAGCGGGTTGCGCTGGCGCAGATCGCCAGCGATCCGGCGCACCTGAGCGTGATCCTGAAGCTTTGCACCGAATGGTACGTGTCGTTGCACCCCGGGCCGGCGCCGTTCCCGGCAGCGCTATCGGACCGGCCGTGTTCCGGCGTGCTGGTCCGGGGGATGCTGGAGATTGGCGAGACCACGCTGTGCACGCTGGACCACGGCGTGCTGAAGATCGAGCAGCCCGAATTGCGGGCCCTGCTGATGGCCGCCGATGGCACCCGCAGCGTGGCCGAGATTGCGACGCTGGGCACCGGCATTCCGCCAGAAGATACGCTCGCCGCGCTTACGGCATGCTGCGCCAAGGCGCTGATGCAGGCGTGATCGCTATCGGGCTCTGAGGCCCGGCCCGTCCTGCAGCGCGCTGCCGGCGAGGAACCACAGCGCCTGCCTGCCGGGCATGAAGAAATAGCCGCCACCGCGCAGGGTCACGAACCGTTGCATGTCGGACAGCTGCAGCGGGGCGTTGCGCCCATGGATGGTGAAGCCTGCCGTTTCGCCGCCCTCTGCACGGCCATGCTGCAGGGCAAAGGGATCGGGCTCGTTCTCGAGCCCATGGAACGTGGGCGAGGCCAGCCAGGTCTGCTGGACGAATTCGAACTGCCGCTCGAGATCGGCATTGAAGCACATGAACAGCGTGCCCAGCGCGGTCTTTCCGCTATCGTCCAGATAGGGCCGTCCGCGCCGCAACAGGCGATGCCGGTTCGTGACCGAAAGCTCCACCGGATCGGTCTGCGCCAGGCTGTCTCGCGGGAAAGTGCGCCGCACATGCGCCCCGAACGGGCAGCGCAGCCCTTGCGGATCGGCATCCTTGTAGAGAAAGCCATTGCGCCGCATCGCATCGGCACCGCTGCGAAAGGCCGGTGCGAAGGGGTGGTCCACCAGCGTCGAACCATCGCGCCAACGCCCCACCAGCTTGGCCGCAACCCATTCACGCGTGCGATGGACATTGCCGTCCTGCGGGTTGATCACATCGCGCTGGTGGCACACGTCATGGGCAATCCGATCGAGCTGCTCGTCGAATTTCTCGACATCCTGCGCAAGCTGGCGGATCACCAGATAGCTGCCGTTGCGGCCGAAATCGCGCGGCGCCGCAGGGTTGCAGGAGAAGTCGGGATATTCGCTCGGCTGGCCCTGCGGTGGTGCGGGCAGACGCTGACGCACCAGCCCCGGCGCCAGATCGTGGCGCTCCACTTGGGGAGAAGGGGGATAGTACCCGCGATTGTCGGTGTAGCCGAGGATGAATTCGCCCGGTTCGACACCGTGGACCGGATCGGGCGCGCCGTGCCGCCCCGGAAAGCCTCGCACCAGCGGCTGGGACACCCCGTCGACGAAACCGAACGGTTCGGTGGAAAGGTCATCGGTCGTCTCGGCGCTGGCGTGGGTGAACGTCCGGGCCGGGGCGGGCCACACCGTGTCGTCACTATCCCAGGCCGTTCGAAAGGCGTCGAGATCGAAGGTGTTGATGCCGGTGCGGATATTGGTGGTCTGCCGCAAGCCGAACAGTTCCGCTTCGGCCAGCAGGGCATCGATCTGCAAGGCGTGCGCATCGTCCTTCGCATAGAGCAGAAGCGCGACATGGGTGTCGCTGTCCGACCATTGCAGGGTCTCGGGATCGCCCAGCACGCGCTTGCGGCTGGAGTGGGTCATGCCAAGCGAGAATGCCGCCGGAAAGCCCTGTGCGGTGCCGGCCCCGTCGAGCGCCAGTTCCCGGTCCAGCCCCAGCAGGCGCAGGCCCGATGCCGAAAGCGCCAGATTGCACACGATATCGGCAGGCGGCTTGTCTCCGAAGGCGATCTCATCGCGCGCCAGCAGCGCGGCGAGCCATGACTGCACGTGGGCATAGGCGTGCTGGCCCTGCTGCTCGACGCCGGGACCGAAGTTCAGGCCGACCACATAGCTGTGCGGATGGCGGCGCAAGCCGCCGAACATCAGCGTCTGGATCTCCTCGTACTGCAGGCCATAGGCCGGGCGCGGGATCGTGCCGAACAGGTCCAGCCAGGCCTCTGCGTGTGACGGGCAGCTTTCCAGCTTTTCGCGGTAAAGCAGGCCGCTGACGATCAGGGCGTGCTTGCGGATGGCAGATGTCGACAGCCTGGGGTGGGCAGAGAACCAGAAGGGCGTTGGCTGCATCGAATTGCGGGCGTAGCGCTTCATCCGGTCGCCGTCCGCCGCACCCTTGAAGAACAGGAAATTCGTGGCAGGAAAGCCTTGCGCGTTGCTCCACACGGCCGAAACGCCTTCGGACGCCTTGGTGATGAAATCCTCGAGATAGCTTTCCCAGCTGCCATCGTAGTTGGACAGGAACAGCAGCTGCCGCGTGCCCGGCACTACCACCCAGCGCGCCGCGTGGATCGTCCCGACCGTGGCCAGGAAGCCACGCCGCATGATGCCGATCCGCGCCATCGTCGCCACGGCAACGAAGGCCAGCGGCAGCGTCAGCTTGCGGATCAGCGCAGGGCGCAGCGTCGTGATGCTGATCATGTGGTTCTGCACCGCGCCCGGATGGCTTTCCTTGGCCATCATTGCCCCCAGCGCCGCGGCGGCAGGCGTGCGGTCCTCCGGCGTATTGGCCTGTTCGTCGCGGCGCAGCAGCCAGCCAAAGGCCGCCAGGGCCAGCGCCGCGAACAGGACCATCGGCACCACCGCCCCTGTCAGCGCCGAGACTGCGCTTTCCCCGGCGAGCAGCAGGGCCGCCAGGGCCAGCACGTATGGCACGATCAGCAAGGGCAACCACAGTCCGCGCACGCCCCATACAGCGCGCAGGGCCCAGCCCGCATTCCAGCGGGTGCGCTGGAATTCCAGCCACGGTGCGCCTTCAGTATCGCAAAAGGCAAGCGCTGCGGGTTGCTTGTCGGGAAGCGCCGCCAGGTCGTCGGCCAGCCCGTCGGCCACCGCTTTCAGGATCGCTTGCGGGCCTTTCATGGTCGTGTTGCGCCGTTCGCGCACGATGATCCTGCGCGCCGCCTCGACGATCTTCTGGTTCTGCGCAATCGTCTCGACGCCAAGGTCGGGCAGGCCGTTGAACGGCAGGCCTAGCACGCGCCCCGGCAGGCGGATGACGGACTGGCTGATGCGATGGCTGTGCTGCCTGAGCAAGGGCAACACAGCTTCTGGCCTGTCGATCGTGCTGACCAGCCTGAGCACGGGCAGCAGGGCAGCGCCGGCATGATCGGCGATCGCCTCGAGCGCTGTGTCAGGGTCGCCATCGACCGTTGCCTCGATCACCAGATGCGCGGGGCTCCCGACGCCTGCCGATGGGATCGCGTGAATGCTGGCAAAGTGGACAAGCCCCGTCTTGCGCAGCGCATCTGCCATGGCTTGGCCGGCCGGATTGCCCAGTTCGGCGATCTCGCGCTCGACATCCTTGATGCTCGACCATTCGGACTTGTCGCCGAAGGGGATGGCGATGGTGATGTAGTCCTGCGAAAGGCTCACGCGCGTCTCCCTTGCTGGTGATGATCTGGTGTTTACTGGCGGCAGGCGATGAACGGCAGATCGTCGGGAAGGCCGGCAAACAGCGAAAGCCTTGCGTGCCCGGCCGGGGCGATCCTGCCCTGCGTGGCGGCAATCGCCTCGCGCATGATGGTCCACGCGATGCCCCTGCCATAGCACACGTGCGGTCCCTGAAGCGGACCGGAGGTGATGTAGGGCCGCGCCGGATCGGGGTTGAACCTGCCTGGATCGGGGAACGCCGCCGGATCGCGCGATGCGGCATCGATCAGTACCACCACGCGGTCCCCTGCCTTGAGGTTCACTCCGCGCCACTGGCAATCGTTGCGCACGGTCCGGGTCAACCGGCTGCCGCCTGCAAGGCGCAGCATTTCGTTCACTGTCGCATCATGGTCCTGCTGGCTGGCATGGGTATCGGCCAGCCGCGTGACCAGCGCGTCCCAGTCGATCCCGGCAGCATGGCCTTCGGGCGAGATCGCATAGGCGGCCAACTCGCTCAAGGATTTGCCCACGATCAGCACCAGCGCGCCTGTCAGTTCGAACAGCACGCTGCGCGCCTGCAGATCGTAGTCCGCCACCTGGGCGAAACCGGGTTTCACGGCCACCAGCGCCGTCAACAGGCTGTCATGCGGCGCAATGTCCGGCATGGCGAGCGCGACATCGATCGCGTCCAGGGCTGGCGTCGCCGTCTTGCGGCTGAGCCACCGCATCCAGCCCGCGCCGTTCACGATCGTGCCGAAGACGAGCCCGAACAAAGGCTGGAGCATGATCAGCGTTGCCGCAGCATCGCCCAGTTCGTCCTTCAGGCGCAAGGCCGGGCCGGGGCGCATCAGGTTGCGCGCAAGGACCATCAGTCGCACCAGCCCAGGCACGCGCTCCGCCGCCGGAACGCCGACGATCCGCCGTGCCATGCGCCACGCCATCAGGAACGCATAGTCACGCACGAAGTTGACCGGTTCGCCGGTCCGTGCCCGGCGCTGCAGCACGTCGAGGATCGCGCCGGCCTCTTCGCGGGCCATCGCGGAAACCCACGCGCGAAAGCCCGGTGCCATGTTCGGTTCGCTGTCTGCGGCTGCCGGGGTTCGCTGCGCGTCCAGCCAGCCTTGCGCGGCATGAAGCTGCCTCAGCCGAACCTGCCGGCTGGCGTTGTCATCTCCCACCAGATAGCGCGTTCCGGGCAGGACCTGTTCGAGCAGCTCGTCGTAATGGCGCAGCGAAAACACCGATTCTTCGCAAAGGACGCCGGAAACGGCATCGTGCCGGGCCGCAACGAACACGCGGGCGGACGATTTCGGATCCTCGATGGTTGCAAGCCGTTCCAGCGGCGGTGCGGCAGGATCGAGCAGGCGGCGTCCCGCAGCCGCCAGATCGGCCTCGACGCTCACGGTTGCAAGGCCTTCAGCTGAGGCTGCAGGACGGTAAGGCCCATCGCCTGCACCCGCTCCTGCAAATCGGCAAAGTCGGCCGCGGTCATGCCGCCTTCCTGCACTTGCGCGCACAGCGCCAGCGCGTGCAATTCGTGAATCCGGTCCTCGCAATCGCGGGCGTGGGCCAGCGCGACAGCGGCAAGTGCGCGTGCCTCCTCGGCATTGCCGCGCACCAGCGCCAGCCGCGCCCGAGCCTCGTGCAGATAGTACGTGGCCGACGTCCGCACCTTGCGGAAATGCCCGCGTTCGACCGATTGCCACAGGATATCGGCGGCTTCGTCGAGCAGCCCGAGTTCGATCAGGCACAGGGCGAGCCAGCTTGCGCTGGCAGGCTCGAACCCCAGGAAGGTGTGGCGCAGGCAATCGGCATAGGCGCGGCGCAGCAATTTCACGGCGCGTTCCGGGCGGCCTCCGCGATAGTGCAGGTAGCCATGCGCGAGATCGGCCAGCAGCTGCGAATAGGCATGGGCATAGCGCCGCGACAGGATGATGGCCTCTGCCACCCAGACCCGCGCCTTGCTGATCTGGCCAAGGTCGGTCAGATACCACGCGCCGAAGGCCCGGGCCAGCACGTGCGGGATCACCACCACCGCGCCGAAGGTTTCCCCGCGCAGGCTTCCTTCCAGCCGCTGCCCCAGCCGCTCGATCCGATCGATGGCCTCCTGCGGATCGCCGGTGGAAAATGCGATGTAGGCCGCAGCCAGATCGGCGTACGTGCGCCGGGGCAGGCTTTCGTAGGCGTCCAGATCCGTCTCGGCCAGCGCCAGCCACGTCTTGCCCTTGCCGGGTGCGCCGTCGATCCAGTCAAGCAGCGCCATGTTGATCCGCGCGACCGTGCGCTGGCCGGGACCGAAATCGATCCTGCCTTCGGCCACCGCCTGGATATCGGCACGCAGCACCTGCTCCTGCGAAAGCTGCTGCAGCGTGTCGAACGCCAGCATGGCAAAGCGCGCACGTTCGCGGGCCGCAGCTGCCGCGGGCAGGCGCGCGGCAACGCTGCATGCCCGTTCGTGCAACTGACGCACGGAATCGATTGCCGCCAGCGACAGGGCCTGGACGCAGGCTTCCCACAGATGGTCCAGCGCTTCTTCATGGAGCCTGGCCATTTCGGCGTGGTTGGCCAGTTCGGCATGGCTGGCGGTTTCATCGCCCATCCCGGCTCGTGCTGCGGCTTCGGCCTTGGCCTCTTTCAGCATGGCCAGCGCGCCTGCGTGCATTTCCGTGCGCCGCCGCCGCGCCATTGCCCGATAGGCCGCTTCCTGCACCAGTTGGTGGGTGAACCGCACCACGCCCGTGCCGACAAATTCGATGACCCGCGCCTCGACCAGGCGGGTGATTGCAAGCGACGGGTTGCGACAGACGAGGCGGCTCCCCCGTTCCAGACGGCTGATCGGGAACACCGGCCCCAGCACCGCGCAGAACTGGCACAGACGCCCGGAATCGGTATCGAGCGCGGCCAGCCGCGCCGCAAGCAGGGAATCCAGACGTGCCGGCAGCGGACTTGCCGCCTGCGCGGCCCCGCCTTCGCTCTCGCCATGGTCGGTCCCGCTGTGCAGCGTGACGGCAAACTCCTGCAAGGCCAAGGGCAGGCCTTCGGCACGCTCGACGATGCGATCGACGACGCTTTCGTCGATCGGGCCGATCCGGTGGACCAGCCCCACCAGCGTGCGCGCATCGGCGGATGACAGCGGCGCAAGGCGGATCACATCGTCGCACATGCCGATGATCTGCGGTGCAGCTTCGGGCCTGCCCGCCAGGATCATCGTGATATGGCCGCGCCGCTCGATTGCGGCCAGTACGGCCAGGGTCTCGCTATCGATGTACTGCACGTCATCGACCAGCAGGGCCACCGGGATATGGGCGGCTGCCAGTTCGGCAATGCGCACGATCGTTTCGGTCGCGATTCGGCTGCGGTCACCGGGAGACAGTTGCGCCAGCCACGCCGTTTCATCGCCGATCAGGCCTCTCAGGCAGGCCGTTTCGTTGGCCGAAAGGTTGGCCGCGGCCGCAGCGTCGGGCGTGAACGGTCGCAGCAGGTCGACCAGATGGCGCAACGTGCGGCCGATGCAGCCAAACGGCACCGCCGCCAGCAGGGCAGTGCCGCGCACCGCGGCAAATGTCGTGCCCAGGCCCGCTGCCAGACGCGACGCTTCCAGCAGCAGTCGGCTCTTGCCCATTCCGGCCTCGCCGATGATGCCAAGCGCTGCCTGTCGGCCTCCGGCCAGCTTGCGGTCGATCGGTCCGCCGATGACCTTGCGCACCTTGTCGAATTCGGCAGCGCGGCCGATCATCGGCAACGTGGCATTGCCTTTGACCGGCACCCGGTCCCCGCCATTGAAATCGACGGAGACCAGCTCGAACACCGCCTCGCCCCGGCCTTCGGGGCTTTCGGTTCCGCCGCTTTCGACGCTGCCGGCCGGGCGCAATTCGCACGGTTCGGCAATCAGCGAGGCAACGGTGGCCGAAATCGCCACGCTGCCCGGCGGGGCCATCTTCTCGATCTGTCCGGCAACGTGCGCCGCATGGCCGACCACGTCGATCAGCGATCCGAAATCGTTTTCCTGCCGTCGCAGCAGGATCGGCCCGGCATGGATGCCGATGCGCACCTGGGGCGCTGGCAGCACGCCAAGCACGCCGCTTTTCAACGTATCGATCACTCGCCGGGCGGCCAGAACGCCGCGCAGGGCGTGATCCTCGACCGCTGGCTGCACCCCGAACACCGCCATCACGCCATCACCCTGGACCCGGACGACGAAGCCGCCAAAGGCGTGGATGCCTTCCTGGATAAGCGCGATCGATCCGTCGAGCAGATCGCGCGCATCATCGGGATCGAGCGCGCGCAACAGGCGGGTGGAGCCCACGATGTCGGCAAAGAGAATGGTGGCAAAGCGTATCGCTTCGAGATCGGCGGGCAGGGCAGCGCGCGCAGCCCCTCCGCCAGTTGCCTGGCGCGGCGCATCCCCGCCGATTTCGATACCTGCCAACCCCACGATCTGTTTCTGCACCCCGGCGCCGGGTGCTGCGAATCCCGCAGCCTGCCCCCCGGCCTGTTCACGTATTCAGGTTGTGCCGGTAATCGCAACGAAAAATGGCGTGAATCGCAAGCCCTTTGGGCAATCGGTGCCAGATCGGGACTTAAATCCCTGAAAATGGTATGCACTTTGAAGGGCATCTAACGTCCCTCTGCGGCTTCCTGCGTGATGCGAAGAAAGCCGCACATGGCCTCAGCACAGCCCGATGATGTCGTGCCCGTGTCCCATGCCCGATTTTTCGCACATGCTCAGCAGCCTGGCGCGGGTGAATCCGTTTCGGCACTGGGCGAGTGGCCGGCCATCGAGATGGAATCCCTGTAGCGGCGTGCCATCGCGCGAAAGCCGGATCGACCAGCCCCAGCGGCGGCGGCGGGATGCCATGGCGATGAAGGCATCACACTGCACCACTAGGCATGGCGGCCGCAATTCCTCACGCGCGCAAAGCAGGCGCGCGACCTGTTCGTCGCCCAGGCTGAAGCGGGCGATGTCCTGCTCGTCAGACCGGGCAACCGGGGTTGATCCGATGGGCGTGACAATGGAGACCGAAGGACGCAGCACCGCATCGCCCAACCGCTTGAATTCGATGTCGATCGGACCGGGTCCGGCTTTCCATAGCAGGTAACGCAGCATGGCCTCGGCAGGGTTTGGCGCGTCGGTCAACACGCAGGGTAAGACAATGACTAACCTGCCTCTCCCTTGCCCTGCGGTTGGCCAGCGCACCTTGGTCTTGTGATTCTCGGCACATTCGGTAAGCCGACGTGGAGAAATTCTTCGGAAACGGACCAGCACTGTGCCGAAATCGTATCTGTCAGTTCCGGATGACGTCCGCGAGGTGCTGGCCCGCAAGGGGCGCACGCTGCGGGTGCGCAAGGGCCACGTGCTGCTGGCTGTCGGGCTTCCGGCCACCGACGTGTACATCGTGCTGGAAGGCAGCGTCAGCGTGTCGCTGGTCTCGGCGCAGGGGCGCGAAACCGTGCTGCGGCTGATCGGGCAGGGCGAAATGTTCGGGGAACTCGCCGCGATCGATGGGCAGCCGCGCTCGGCCGATGTCGTGGCGGTGGAAAACAGCACGCTGCTGGTGCTGCCCGGCGCGGCATTTGTCGAACTGATCGAAAGCGAACCGGTGCTGTCGCTCTGGCTGGCGCGCTATCTGGCGCATCAGGTCCGCTACCTGACAAACCGCATCTACGAACTGTCCACGATGGGCGTCGGCCCGCGCCTGCAGGCCGAACTGCTGCGCCTTGCGGGCGATCCTCTGCCCGATGGCTCGGCCTGTATCGCGCGCATCCCGACCCAGGCCGAACTTGCCGCCCGCATCGGCACCAATCGGGAGACGGTAACGCGCGAATTTGCGCTGCTGGTGCGGGAAGGCCTGCTCTCGCGCGAAGGGCGGCGCATCATGGTGCCCTCGGTCGCCAGGCTCGAAGATCGGCTGCACCGCTATTCGCAGACGGCCTGAGCCGCTGCCGTCTTCAGCCCGTCGATCAAGGCGATTGCCAGACCGCCCCCTTGGCGGATAGCGTGGTCGTTGCATGTTGGAAAACCTCAAGAACCCTCGTCAGCCCGCGTCGCGCTCGTCGGGCCCCGTGCGCCGTTTCGGCTGGCTGTTCGTCCGGCTGATTGCCGCTTTCCTGTTCCTGTCGGTGGCGCAAGTGGTGATCTACAAGTTCGTGCCGGTGCCCATCACGCTGACCATGCTGATGGACGACAATCCGGTGACCAAGGACTGGACGCCGCTCGAGGATATCGACCGCGACATGGTCGATGCCGTGATATCGGGCGAGGATGGCAAGTTCTGCCTGCACAATGGTTTCGACCATGCGGCGATGATGCAGGCGTTCCGGCGCAACCAGCAGGGCGGGCGCATCCGCGGCGGATCGACGATCAGCCAGCAGACTGCCAAGAACGTGTTCCTGTGGCAGGGCGGTGGCTATGTGCGCAAGGGGCTGGAAGCCTGGTACACCGTCCTGATCGAGACGATCTGGGGCAAGCGGCGGATCATGGAAGTCTACCTCAACGTCGCCGAAACCGGCATCGGCACCTATGGCGTGGAAGCCGGCGCCCAGCGCTATTACGGCAAGAGCGCGCGCAAGCTGAGCGCCGTGGAGGCGGCGCGCATTGCCGCCGTCCTGCCGCTGCCCAAGAAGCGCGAAGTCAAAGGCGCGGGCGGCTTCACCCGCCGCCACGGCAACGTCATCGCCCGGCGCGTGGGCGTGGTGAAGAACGAAGCGCTCGACGCCTGCGTCTACCAGTAAGGCATCACCACAGGCAGCAGGCATCACCGACGGGCCCGGCACACAAGAAAGCGCGGGAGAGTTTCCCCTCCCGCGCTTCTTCGTGTTGGCCCTTTTCAGGCCGTGATCAGAACTTGACCTTGGCGCCGATGCGCACGCCGTAGAGCGACTGGCGCGTCTGCAGCACTTCGTTCGGAGCCTGCACGGTGCCATACTGGTACTTGGTGCAATTGGCGCCCGAGGTGGTCGCACAGGTCACGCGCACAACCGCAGCGTTGTAGGCGAATTCGACCTGCGACAGCGCGCCCCAGTCCTTGTCGATCATGTTGAGGACGTTTTCGATGTCCGCAAACAGCTCGATCTTGCCCGCCGAAATCATCGGGACAGGAATTTCCTGGCCGAAGTGCAGGTCGACCTTGAAGAAGTTCGGCGAAGTCTGCGAGTTCTTCGGAACGACCTTGCCGCGATACTTCTCGAGCCCGAGCTGGCCGACCAGCGCTTCGAAGTTCGCAGCGCTGGTGGCGTTGTCGAACTGCACGAGCGGATCGCTGGGGCCGGTCGGGACATAGAGCAGAACGTTGCCGAGATTGCCCACGGTGCCGTAGACCGCGCCGCGTCCGTTGGTGTTGTCGAGCATGGTCAGGCTGTACGGACGGCCCGAACGCAGTTCGCCAAACAGCGAGAACGTGGTCTTGGCATCGCCGAAGAACGCATGGCTGTAATCGACGCCGAACTTCCACTGGTTGCGGAATTCATAGATCGAACGGCCATAGGCGGGCAGGTTCGGATCGAAGAAGGCGTTGTTGCCATAGTTCGAGCTCGAGGTCGACGAAGTCGACGACGAACGGTCCTTGACGTCCGCGCGGGTGTAGCTGCCCGAGATGCCAAGGCCGAAGTCCCAGTTCTTTTCCACGCGGAACGTGCCGAACAGGCTGCGACCATCGCTGGTGTTGGTCAGCTGAAGGTCACGGTTGGTGGTGGCGATGCCGCCGATCGGACCATAGCGGGTGCGACCATCGGGCAGGGTGCCGATCGCCACCGAACGCAGATCGCGCCACATGTAGCCCTGCAGGGTGTTGTCATACAGGAACTGCGCGCCGAACATCCAGTTGTCGCCCAGCGGCCCCAGATCGGCCTTGTAGTCGGCCTGGAAGGTCGCCTTGAGCTTTTGCGCGATCTTCAGGTTGGGGTCGATGTTGTCGGTCGGTGCAGCGGCAAGGCTGGCGGTGTTGCGCGCCAGGAAATCCTGAACGGTCGTCGGGATCGCGCCAGTGGTCAGCCCGTTCAACGCGCCGCACGTGCCGGAAGCGGCACAGTTGGCGCGGGTGATGTCGACCGCGTTGGTGAGCTGGCCGGTGTTCGAGAACACGTTGGACAGGTAGACGTCAGGCGTGCCGCCAGCAAAGACGCCGGCGCTGGCGCGGAACACCAGGCGGTCGGTCGCTTCCCAGTTCGCGGCAAAGCGCGGCTGGAACGCCCCGCGACCCTTGAACGTGGAACGGTTCGAGAAGCCGTAGCGCGCCGTGAAGTTAGGGTTCAGCGGCGGCGACACGTTGTTGTCGAACAGGTCGTAGCGCAGACCCAGCATCACGTCGAAAGTGGGCGTGACCTGCCAGTCAAGCTGCGTTCCGAACGTCCAGTTGGTGGTGTTGAACCGGGCTGCGGCATCGTTCGGATCGTTCGACGGCACGGCGTTGCCATAGCGCAGGCGAGCGGCGTTGCCTGCCGTGAAATCGGCCAGCGAATCGAAGTAGAAGTCGCCCAGCGAACGCTGCAGGAACAAGTTGTAGACATTGACGCGGGTGTACCCGGCATTCAGGCGCACCGTGATGTCGCCTGCGTCGTAACGGCCGCTCACGTCGAACGAGAGGTTCTCGGTGTTCAGCGCGTTCGAATGGCGCGAAACGTCCGGGCCGAAGAACAGGCGGGTGCCATCGCAACCGGTTGCCGAGCCGCGCGCGGTGGCATCGGTGCAGACTTCCATCTGCGGGAAGGCATTGCCGCCGAACGGGGTCTGCGCGCGGTTGTAGTCACGGTAGGATCCTCGAACCGTGGTCGAGAAGCTGTCCGACCAGGTCGAGTTGATTTCCAGCGTGCCCGAGTTCACTTCTTCGCGCAGCTCGTATCCGTTCGACTGGAAGCCGAGCGCGAATGGCGCGGTGAGGAAAGTGTTCTGCTGGAACTGGTTGGTGCCGACGTTGCGGATGTAGGTCAGCGCGGCGCGGTGATCGTCGCTGATGTTCCAGTCCAGCTTGCCGACGATCTTCTCGTCTTCTTCCTGCGTGGTGGCGATCAA
>JAPLPG010000141.1 GCA_026400375.1 Novosphingobium sp.
ATGCCGTTTGCCCACAACCTGTCGTTCGGGGCAGCGGTGCGCCTGTCGGACTATTCCACCGTGGGCAAGACCACGACCTGGAAGATTGACGGCACTTACGCCCCGATCAAGGATGTGACCTTCCGCGGCACCTGGTCCGAAGCGGTGCGCGCGCCCAACATCACCGAACTGTTTGCCCCGCGCAACGGCGGCTTCTCGTTCATCAGCGATCCGTGCGATCCGGTGTTCATCACCGAAGGCACGCAGTTCCGCGCGGCCAATTGCCAGGCGGCGCTGACGGCCGCTGGCCTGACCCCGGCTCAGATCCTGGCGTTCAACCCGGAAAACGATCCGACGGCCACCGTCAGCCTCCCCGGCTTTTCCGGCGGCAACCGCAACCTGCGCGAGGAAACCGCGCGGACATGGACGGCCGGCGTGGTCGTGCGCCCCAGCTTCATCCCCGGCCTCGTCGCCTCGTTCGACTGGTACGATATCAAGCTGGACAACGCGATCAACACCCCGACCGCGCAGGACATTGCCGAACTTTGCGTGGACCAGCCCGACCTGAACAACGTGTTCTGCGGCAACGTCACGCGCGCGGGCGGCACAGGCTTCATTTCCAGCTACTTCGTGTCGCCGGTCAACGTCGCCAATTTCCGCACGGCTGGCGCCGACTTCAAGCTGAACTACAACGTCCGGACCGACCGCTTCGGCTCGTTCAACTTCAGCTTCGTCGGCGGCTATCTCGATCGCCTGGAGTTCATCCCCACCCCGGGCGCACAAGTCGATATCGATCGTGAAGAAGCCTACAGCCCCAAGTGGAACGCCACTGGCGACATCACCTGGAAGATGGAACACGTCTCGATCAACTACGGCATCAGCTGGTTCAGCAAGACCCGCCGCTATGAACTGGAACAGCTGGCCGCCAACCCCGATCTGGTTGCGCCCGAATACCTTATGTACAAGGAGCGCTGGCAGCACGACGTGCAGATCGGCTTCGAGGTGAACGACAAGTTCCGCTTCTTTGTGGGCGGCAACAACATCTGGAACCAGAAGCCCGATATTGCATCGAGCAACTATCCGATCAGCTTCGTCGGCCGCTACCTCTATGCCGGTGCGCGCGTGACCATGTAATCACAGGATCGGCGTGATCCGTCGAAAGGCGCAGGAACGCCTTCGACAGGCTCAGGGCGAGCGGATCTAAGTGGACTCAGGATGGGCGGGTGTGGAGGTTGTTTCCACCGAAGACCCGCCCATGCTGAGCTTGTCGAAGCACGCGCGAGATACACCGCCGAGCTTGTCGAACTAGCGCTACCCCATCACGTAGTGGCCATCCGGCCCTACCTGCGCCGGGCGTACGTCGAGCACTTCGATGGCGTCGGCCTTGCCGTTGAAATCGGCAAGGTCGCCCGCCTCTGCGCCCATCACCGCGCGCGCCAGCGGGGCGGAAAAGGCGATCAGGCCAGCGGCGGGGTCGGCCTCGTCATCGCCGACGATGGTCACTTCGCGCGTCTTGCCATTCAACTGCAACCGGACCGTGCAGCCGAATGCGGCGGCCGCGCCATCGGGGGCGGGTTGCACCTCGGCGGTGGCCTGCCGCGTGCTCCAGTAGCGTAGCGTGCGGCGCAGTTTCTTGACTTCGGCGGTATCGTCCACGCCCGCCGGCCCGGCGCTGGCCAGCGCGGCCTCGGCCTGCGCCAGTTGGCCGGCGATCAGCGCCGCCCCGCGCGGGGTGACCAGGTTCGGTCCCGGCGGGATCGGGATCTCGAACTTGGGCTCAAGATGCTCTTCATCGCCTTCGCGGCGGAACGCGACACTCATCGCTATCTCACTCCAATGGTTTTCCGTGGTGGCGCCGCGCGCCGCAGTCTGCAACAAACCCGTCCCTATGGCACAGGTTACCCGCGCAACGAAGGCATTGGCACAGGCGGGCATAGTCTTCGAACTGCGCAGCTACGATTATGATCCCGCCGCCCCCAGCATCGGCCGCGCTGCCGCCGATGCGCTGGGGGTCGATCCGGGGCAGGTGTTCAAGACGCTGATGGTGCTGGCCGATGGCAAACCGGCCTGCGCGATTGCGCCATCGGACGGCGAAATCTCGCTCAAGCGCGTGGCGGCGGCGCTGGGGGCGAAGTCTGCGACGATGATGAACCGCGCCGATGCCGAGCGGCTGACCGGCTACAAGATCGGCGGCATCAGCCCGTTCGGCCAGATGCGCGCCGTGCCCACCGTGATCGACGAGACGGCGCTGTTGTGGGACGCCATTTTCCTCAACGCCGGGCAGCGCGGGTTGCAGGTGCTGGTTGCCGGCGCCGATGCGGTGCAGGCGCTGAATGCCACGGCGGCCGATATCGCTGCTGTGTTTCCCCGGGGAAACATATAGGGAACATCGCGGGTGGCACAGACGGATGGCAGGCGTTCAATGCGGCGTGCCGGGGACGTGGGTAAAGTGCAGGGCCTTGTACCAGGCCAGATCATGATCGGGCGGACGTGTTCCGGCGGGCAAGGGCAGGCCATTGACCGCCATCCAGTAGGCCAGGCTGGCATCGCGCCACCACCGCGCCTCGCGCTGCTGGATGGCCAGCAAGGCGTCGGTCTTGGCCCAGCGTTCCGCATCGATCCGCGGGCGCAGGGCGGCCCAATCGTGGCGCATGGCGTCGACTTCGGACAGGCCGCGATCGTAGCGGCGCACCAGCTCGTGCCACAGCGTCGCGCCGCCCGGCATGGCATAAGTCCACGGCAGGTGGTGGAACCACAGCAGCAGTTCCGGCGGCGTGGTTTCTGGCCTGGCAAGGCGGGCGGCGATGGCGGGCGCATATTGGGCGACGGCGTTGCTGCCGGTTGCGGTGCGATCGAAACCGATGCCGCTGCGGTCTGCGCGGTGATAGTAGACCGGGTTCCATTCGGGGCGGGCCAGATCGTCGATCCAAGGGCCAGGGCCATAGTGGTGATCGCTGGCAAACAGATGCGCCAGCCCCAGCGGGCCGGTGTAATCGACCACCGCCTCGCGCGAGCGCATAATGATGCGGGTGATAATGTCGGTCGTGGCGGGATCGGCGGCGAACGTCTGGGCGGCCCATTCGCGGGCGATCGTGCCCGATGGCAGGGCAGGGTCCCATGCCAGTCTGCCGAATGCGTACCAGTTGGCCTGGTTGAAGGTGCTGCCCGCCCAATCACGATCACGCCCGATATTGGCGACGCCCGCCATGGCAGACAGCGATCCCGCAACCGTCCGGCGCGGGCCGGTGGGCGCATCGAGCGCCTCTTCGAACAGCGGGCCGAGAAAGGCGAGGTGCGTGGCAAAGCCCAGATATTCCTTGGTGATCTGGAATTCCGCCGCCAGCCTTGTGCGCGGCATTGCGCCGAACAGCGGATGAACCGGTTCGCGCGGCTGGAAATCGATCGGGCCGTTCTTGACCTGGACGATGACGTTGCCGGCGAACTGGCCATCGAGCGGGGTGAATTCGGTGAACGCCTGCTTCGCCCGGTCATCCGGATCGGTATCGGCATAGACGAAGGCGCGCCAGAGGACCGTGCCGCCATGGGGCCTGAGCGCTGCCGCCAGCATGTTCGCGCCATCGGCATGGGTCGCGCCGTAATCGCGCGGGCCGGGTTGGCCTTCGCTGTTGGCCTTGATCAGAAAGCCGCCGAAATCGGGAATGGCTTGGTTGATTTCCGCCGCTTTTGCCTGCCACCATGCGGCCACGCGCGGATCGCGCGGATCGGCGGTGGGCAGCCCGCACAGCTCTTTCGGCGCGGAAAACCGGGCCGAAAGATAGACGCGGATGCCATAAGGGCGAAACACATCGGCAAGGGCGGCCGCCTTGGCAATATAGGGCGCGGTCAGGCTTTCGGCGCTGGCGTTGACGTTGTTGAGCACGGTGCCGTTGATGCCGATCGAGGCATTGGCGCGGGCGTAATCGGCATAGCGCGGATCGGCTAGATCGGGGAGCGTC
>JAPLPG010000188.1 GCA_026400375.1 Novosphingobium sp.
CCCGTATTCTGCTGCTGATGCGTCGGCGCCGTACCCATGAAGATCGCCCGGGCCACGCGCCGCGTCGCAGAGTAGCGATTTAGGTTCGGCGCGGACTGATCGACCTTGTATGGCGTAGCGGCCGTGCCATCGACGTCAGCCGCGATGATCGACTGCCAACTCACATCGAGGTAGTGCAACAGTTCAGGTTCGACCCGCGGCGAGCTGACCGAGACGCTGCCCGGCATGATCATCACGGACGGGTCACCGTTCATCCACAATTCGTGGATGACCTGCGCCATAAGCCGCAGAACGCCTCGCGTGCGCTGAAATTTTTCCAGCGAGCCCCAGCTCGTGTAGAGCTGATCGAACAGCTCCGGATGGATGGGATAGGCCTTCTCCAGCTTTCGACGATAATCTTCGTCGGCGCAGCCCTGCGGGAAGTCGTTCGAGTTCTCGCGATAAAGCTTGGCGAACTGCTTGAGCGTATTGTCGCGGTGATGGAATTTATCGCCGGGGATCTGCTTGAATAGCCGACGGCGAACAATCTCGTAGCTCTCTTCCTGCGAAGCCGGACGCCATGACGATTCCACGCGACTGAAGGTCTGCTTCAGCCGAGCCAGAGCTTCCTGGCCGCCTTCGCCGCCGACCTCGATCTGCGACGCGGGCAGCGACGCCACTAGCAATGTGCCCGGGCTCGCCTTCACGGCCTCAGTCAACGACTGGACGAACGAGAGGTTGGCATCAAACGAGCCGGACGGGAGACCTTCGACCCGGTAGATTTGGCGCAGATAGGCGACCCATTCGTCGATCAATATCAGGCACGGCGAGTATTTGTTGAATATTTCCTCGAGGAGGTTCGACCCAGGCGCGATGCCCTTCGCGTCATTCTCCGCGATCATGTCGAAGGCTTCTTCGCCACCGAGCTGCCATGCCAGCTCGCCCCAGGTCGTGCGGATTTTCCGATCGCCAGTGGCGGCGAGAACGTCCTGCGGCCCGCGCGACGTTCCGACCAAAACGGCACGATTGATCTTGGCCGGAACTGTCAGACCATGCTCATCGAGCAGTTGATCGAGACCCGACAGGTCCTGAGCGGGCGTACCGCCAGCCATATGGTAGAGCGCCAGCATCGAGTGGGTTTTGCCGCCGCCAAAGTTGGTTTGCAGCTCGACCACCGGATCTCCGCCGCCGCCCGACAGGCGTTTGGCGGCGCCGACGAGCAGTGTACTTAGCCCCTCGGTCAGATAGGTCCGGCTAAAGAATTGCTGCGGATCACGGTATTCTGCCGGAGCGCTGCCCGTATGAACCTTGCCGAGGTCGGCTGCGAATTCGGCCTGCTGGAATTCGCCGGTGGCGACGTCTTGGTGGGGTTCGACCACCTCGCGCCACGGGAGCAGCCCCGCGACGGTCTCCACTGAAATGTCCAGCCGCTGCGTCTTACGACGCTCCTCATTGCGCTGAAGCTCAGTGAACTTCGTGCGCAGGATCGTATCACGCATCTTGGAAAGCTGCTCGGCCGTCTCGCCAGCGCTAATCGCCTCCATCAGGCGGCGCATGGAGTCCAGCGCGCGCTCGGCGTCATCGTAGGTGAAGATCTCGTTGTGCGAGAGCTTGTTGCGGACGTCGACCAACTCATTGACCAAGGATCGTTCGGCGCGACCAAGCACGGCCTTGAACGCGTCCATCCAGAAGCGATCCATGGCGTTGAAGAGGGCGGCCTGATCCC
Source organism: Novosphingobium sp. (assembly GCA_026400375.1). Lineage (GTDB taxonomy): Bacteria > Pseudomonadota > Alphaproteobacteria > Sphingomonadales > Sphingomonadaceae > Novosphingobium. The sequence goes on from JAPLPG010000188.1 coordinate 1,706, forward strand.
AGCCCACCTCGCCTTTACCGTTGGGTCGCAGACCGGGCAGCTTCTCCAGCACCTGGACCTGCCAATGACCCTTAAGCGAGCTCTCCAGACGCTTCTCCACAAAGGGGATCAGCGCCTCGGGCAACAGCTCCATACCCTCAAACACTTGCTGGCGCGTACTTTTGGCCATCTACTCGTACCCCTCAGAGATCCAATTGGGTCTGGCGATTGCCACCCGTGTCGTGGATTGCCGCAGCCTGCCGAGTAAGTTCGGTCCAGACGGCGATCAACGCGTTGTAAGATGTTGCGTCCTTCGCATCGGTCCGCTTCTCGCAGATGCCATAAAGGCAATAGGCGAGATCCTTCACCGCATCGGCTTTCTCTGAGCCGATCTTCTTGAGCAGCATCGCGGCGCTGTGCTCGCCATCAGTTTCCAGCGCCCGGATCAGATGCTGGCAGCACTCCCATACGGTCAAATGGCCATCGCCAGTTGGATCCCAGTCGGCATCCAGCTCGTCGCGCCCAAGGATACGAACCTTACCCGCAGAGCTTTCGACGATCCCCGCGTGCTTGACACTCTCTACGGAAATACCGCGCGCTTGGGCGATGCTGTTGGCCGAGCCGTACTCGCCCGTCTTCGTCCCGTGCTGCTCGAACCAAGTGATTGCAAACCGCGTATCGGCGTCGAATTCGCCCTGAATGCCGCCAAGATATTCATCGAGCTCTCGGTTGATAAGCTGAAGCGCGGCCTTGACGCTCATCGGGCTATCGTC
>JAPLPG010000259.1 GCA_026400375.1 Novosphingobium sp.
GCAAATTGCGTTAACTCGACTTGAATTTGATTTGCTCGTTGCATTAGCTAAAGAACCAGGCCGAGTTTTTACCCGAGATGCCCTGCTCAGCGAAGTCCCGCCTGCGGGAGGGGTTGGGGAGGGCCTGTTCCCCACTCCGAACCACAAAACCATGCCCCCACCCCAACCCCGCCCGTCCTGAGCCTGTCGAAGGACCCCGGCCCAACGCCACGGCGCCACCCTGCCATCATCCACAACCCACACCCCAGCCCCCTTCAATCCCCGCCAACTATCCGCTAGCGTGGGAACCAGATCGCCAGAAACGGGAATATCCTCACGATGAAGTTCGCGCGCGCCCTCCTGCTTGCCGCCCTGCCCCTCACATTGGGCCTTGCCGCCTGTGACAAGAAGGATGCCGCCGCCACCGGCGATGTCGCCAGCAGCGAACCCATCGCCAGGATCGCGCCGCCCGCAGGCAAATCGTGGACCGAAACCTTTTCGGTCACGCCCGAAGGCGGCTACGTTCTCGGCAATCCCGATGCCCCGATCAAGCTGATGGAATTCGGCGCGCTGTCCTGCTCGCACTGCGCGGAATTCTCGGAAAAGGGCTTCCCCAAGCTGCGCGATGATTACATCGCATCGGGCCGCGTTTCGTATGAACTGCGCCTGTTCCTGCTCAACGCGCTCGATATGCCCTCGGTCCTGCTGGCCACCTGCGGCGCGCCCGAAGCGGTGATTCCGCTGTCCGAACAGTTCTGGGGCTGGCAGCCGAACATGTTCACCAACCTGCAGAAGAACGAAGCCGCCGTGCAGCAGGTTTCCGCGCTCCCGCCGGAAAAGCGCTTTGGCGGCATCGCCCAGGTTTCAGGCATGACCGAATTCTTTGCCTCGCGCGGCGTTGCTGCGGCCCAAGGCTCGGCCTGCCTTGCCGATACGGCCAAGGCCACCAAGCTGGCCGAAGTGAACGAACAGTGGAGCAAGGAATTCGACATTACCGGCACGCCCACGTTCTTCATCAACGGCAACAAGACCGGCGTTGCCAGCTGGGCCGAACTCGAACCGATGATCCAGAAGGCCGGCGCGCGCTAGAGGCATAGCGGCAGCCGGGGGGGCCAGGGCATGCTATTCAAGCGTTTGAAACTCTCCGGTTTCAAAAGCTTTGTCGAGCCTGCCGAACTGCGCATCGAACCCGGCCTCACCGGCGTGGTTGGTCCCAATGGCTGCGGAAAGTCCAACCTGCTCGAAGCCATCCGCTGGGTCATGGGCGAAAGCTCGGCCCGGTCGATGCGCGGTGGCGGCATGGAAGACGTGATCTTCGCCGGCACCGCCACCCGCCCCGCCCGCGCCTTTGCCGAAGTGCTGCTGACGGCGGAATGCGATCCGTCCGGCCCCTTCGGCGGTGAACTCGAAGTCATCCGCCGCATCGAACGCGGCGCAGGCAGCGCCTACCGCGTCAACGGCAAGGACGTGCGCGCCAAGGACGTCGCGCTGGTCTTTGCCGATGCCGCCACCGGCGCGCACAGCCCGGCGCTGGTCAGCCAGGGTCGCATCGCCGCAGTCATCGCCGCCAAGCCAACCGAACGGCGGATGATGCTCGAAGAGGCCGCGGGTATCGCGGGTCTCCACGTGCGCCGCCGCGATGCCGAACAGAAGCTGCGCGCCACTGAAACCAACCTCGCCCGGCTGGAAGACCTGCTTTCCGGCCTCGAAAGCCAGATCACCACCTTGCGCCGCCAGGCCCGCGCCGCCGAACGCTATCGCGCGGTCAGCGAGAAGATCCGCCTGTCCGAAGCGCGCCTCGTCTTCGCCCGCTGGCGCGATGCCGCTGCCGCCGCCGAAACCGCGCGCAAGCAGGCCACCGCCGCAGACGACGCGGTAAAGGCCGCAGCCCTCCTCGCCAACCAGGCGCAAGCCGCGCAACACAAGGCCGCCGCCGCGCTGTCGCAGGCGCGCGACGAACTGTTCGATCGCAGGCAGGATTCCGCCGCCCACGGCCAGCGCATGGCTTCGCTTGCCGCGCAGCTCGAAGCCGCGCAGCAGCGTGTGCAGGATATAGACCGCCAGCTGGCCCGCATCGAACAGGACCGCAGCAGCGCCGACAAGCTGACCGAAGACGCCGCCGCCGCGATGGCAAAGCTGGAACAGGACCTCGCCGCCGCCGAAGCGGCCCTTGCCGAAGACACCGCACGCCGCCCGGTGCTTGCCGCCGCGGCCGACGATGCCGATCGCGCCGCCCGCGCCGCCGAACTGGCGCTGGCCCAGCGTGTCGCCGAACAGGCCGGAATCGATGCCGAATGGCGCGTGGCCGAAGCCGCCGTTGCTGCCGCCCGCCAGCGTCTGGCCCGGCTCGATGCCGACGCCACGCGCCTTGCCCAGCAAGCCGAAGGCCTTGCGCGTGAAGCCGATCCGCAAGCGCAAATCATTGAGGCAGAAGCCAGACGCGCGCAAGCTGCCACGGCGATCGCCAAGGCCGAGACAGAGCGCGCCGACCTGACCGCGCAGCGCGAGACGCTCTCGGGCGAACGCGATGCTGCCAGCAACGCCCTCGCCCAGGCCCGCGCCGACCTGTCTGGCGTGGAGCGTGAGGCCGACGCCCTCGCGCGGGACAAGGCCGCGCGCGAAAAGGCAAGGGCCGCCAAAGGGTTGGGCCAGTCTGCCATCGCCGGAACCCGCGCCGCACCAGGCTATGAACGCGCCCTCGCCGCCGTCCTCGGTCGCGATGCCACGGCGCCGGTCGGCCCCGCTCCCGCAGACGCAGAAGGCCGCTTCTGGACCGGCGCCGAGGCTCTGCCACCCCGCGCCGACTCGCTTGCCCATCACGTGCCGCAATGCCCGCCCGAACTTGCCGCAAGGCTTGCGCTGGTGCGCGTGGCGCAAAGCGATGATGGACAAGTCCTGCAGCCGGGCGAGTGGCTGGTCACCAAGATCGGACGGCTCAGGCGGTGGGACGGCTTCGTCGCCCAGGGCGAAGGTGCCGCAGAAGCGGCCGCGCTCGAAGCGGAAAATCGGCTGGCGGAACTGGAGGCAATCCTGCCCTCACGCCGAGCCGCCGTTGATGCCGCGCAAGCCGCGCTTGCAGGCGTGCAGGAGCGCCTAGGTGTCGTCTCTGTGCATCTAGGTGCTGTTCAGAAATCCATCACCGAAGCCGCTGATTCCGAACGCGCAGCGCTGCGCGCGCTCGATGCGGCAGAAGCTGCACTTGCCCGCCTCGAACAGAGAAAGGCCGAGAATTCAAGGACTCAGGCAGACCTCGCTGACCAGCGCGAGGCGGCCAGGGCCGAGCTTCTGACAGCCGAGGACAAGCGCAAAACGCTGCCAGACCCGGAAGCGGGCCGCGCCGCGCTCGACGCTGCGCGCGCCCGCAACGATGCATCGCGCACCGCGCTGCAAGCGGCAACGGCGGCGTCGGCATCGCTCGACCAGACCGTTGCCGTTGGCAAGGAACGGCTTTCCGGCATTCGCGGAGACATCCGCGCATGGCAGGCCCGCGCCGGAGACGCCGCCAAGCGCCTGGCCGAAATGACCGGGCGGCGCGAGGAGCTGGATGCCGAGCGCGCCATTTCTGCTGCAAAACCAAAGGGTTTGATCGCGGAAATAGAACAAGGCGAAAGCATCCGCACACGCCTCGCCAGTGATCTCGCCACGGCAGAGGCGGCCTTGGCCACGGCAGAAACCGCTTCGAAACAAGCGGATAGCGCCCTCACTCTGGCCAACGAGGCCCTGTCCACCGCCCGCGAATCCCGCGCCGGGGCCACCGCCCGCGCCGAGAACGAGGACGCACGGCGGCAGGAAATGGCTGGAATCTCAGGCGAAAGGTTCCAGTGCCCACCCCCGCTCCTGCCCGAACGCTTTGGCTTTGCCAGTGCCGACGTTGCCAGCGCTGGCGAGGAATCCGCCGCGATGGACCGCTTGACGGCAGAACGCGAACGCATCGGTCCGGTCAACCTCGTCGCCGCCGACGAACTGGCCGAAGCGGAAGAGCGCCACGGCACTTCGGTGGCCGAACAGGCCGAGCTTACCGAGGCGGTTCACAGGCTTAGAGGATCCATCGGCAACCTGAACCGTGAAGGGCGCGAGCGCCTGCGCGCCGCGTTCGAAGCCGTTGACGACCACTTCCGCCGCCTGTTTTCCCGCCTGTTCGGCGGCGGCGAGGCGCATCTGGCGTTGGTGGACAGCGACGACCCACTGGAAGCGGGCCTCGAAATCTTTGCACAACCGCCCGGCAAGCGGCTGCAATCGCTCACTCTTTTGTCGGGCGGCGAACAGGCCCTGACGGCGGTCGCGTTAATCTTCGCACTGTTCCTGACCAACCCCGCCCCGATCTGCGTCCTCGACGAAGTGGACGCGCCGCTGGATGATGCCAACATCGAACGCTTCTGCGACCTGCTCGACGCAATGGTCGCGCAAACCACCACCCGCTACCTGATCGTGACCCACAACGCGGTCACCATGAGCCGCATGCACCGCCTGTTCGGCGTGACAATGGTCGAACGCGGCGTATCGCGCCTTGTCAGTGTGGACCTTGGCGGGGCGGTGGAACTGCTTGAATCCGCTAGTTAATCCAGCAAGAACCGGGGCCCCGGACCGGCGGCGCTGGCCCGGTCTTCCTTGTTGTACAAGGCGCAGCGATCAAGGCTGAGGCAGCCGCAGCCGATGCATTCATCAAGCTTGTTGCGGGTGCGGGTGAGTAACTGGATGCGGCTGTCGATCTCCTTGCGCAGCGAGCGGCTGATCTTTTGCCAATCCATAATGTTGGGCGTGCGCCCCTGCGGCAGGGCGGCCAGTTCGCGTTCGATATCCGACAGGCCGAGGCCGAGCTTTTGGGCAATCTGTACGAACCCGAGACGGCGGATGTCAGAGCGGAGGAAGCGGCGTTGGTTGCCGCCGGTGCGGATCGATGTGACAAGCCCGCGATCTTCGTAATACCGGATGGCGGAAACGGCGAGACCGGTGCGGCGCGAAAGCGTTCCGATCGGGATCAGATCATTGCGATGCATTCTTGCGTTTCTCGTTGGCGACGGCACATCGAACTTTGATATCAAGCTAACTTCAGGTTGCGCTTTGGCAAGCATCGATTGCAATGTGTGCCCAAAAGGGACCCAGTTCATGCAAAGGTTGCTTATCGGCCGGATTTGGGCTTCGGCACATGCCGGTTGAGCCGCTGTCTTCGGAGCATCTGGCGGCTTATCTGCGCCGGATCGGATTTGCCGGGATGGCACAGGCCGATCTCACCACGTTGCGGGCGATCACCCGCGCCCATGTGCAGACAATTGCCTTTGAAAACATCGATGTGCAGCTGGGCCTTGCGCTGACCACCGATACCGGCGCAGCCTTTGCCAAGCTGGTCGAAGCGCGGCGCGGGGGGTGGTGTTATGAACACAACGGCGTGCTGGGCGCAGCGCTGGCGACCATCGGGTTCGACGTGATGCGGACAAGCGGCGCCGTGATGCGGCAGGTGCGCGGGGATGCCAGCATGGGCTCGCACCTGTGCCTGCTGGTGCGGTGCCCAGGCCCGCCTGACACAACATGGCTGGTGGATGCAGGCTTCGGCAGCTGGCTGAACGCGCCTTTGCCGCTGCAATGCGGGGCATGGACGCAAGCGCCGCTAAGTGTCAGCCTTGGCCTGGCCGACGATGGCCTGTGGCGCCTGTCGGTCGCGCTGGGGACGGGTGCCATGTCCTATGATTTCCGGGCCGAACCTGCGAACGAGGATCAGCTTTCCGCGCTATGTCATTGGCAATGCAACGATCCGGCATCGGTATTCGTGCAGAACCTGACGGCGCAGCGCCGCGCAGACGCGCGCTATCTGATGCTGCGGGGCAAGGTCTTATCTGAGGTCGGCGCAGACGGCGAAGTGCGGCGGGAACTGGCATCCGGCGCCGAACTGGTGACCGTCCTGCGCGACGTGTTCCTGCTCGACGTGCCCGAGGGGGGCGCGCTCTGGCCTGCGATCTGTGCGCGGCATGATGCACTGTTCGGCGCTCAGGCGGCACCGACAACGTAGCAGGCCGCCGCCATCAACAAACCGGCCGTGCGATTGGAGCGGAACTTCACCAGCGGATCGGCACCGTCTTCCTTGAGCGTCAGCACCTGCCAGCCGAGGTGCAGCGCCACCGGCAACAGCGCGACGAGCGCCAGCAGATCGGGCCGGGCCAGCCACACGGCGCCGCCCCAACCCGCCACAGCCAGGGCATAGAGCGCGGCGACGCCCGCCTTGACGTGGCGTCCGAACGACAGGGCCGAGGAGCCGATGCCGACCAGCGCGTCATCCTCGCGGTCTTGCAGCGCGTAGATCGTGTCATAGGCCATGCACCATGCCCAACATCCGGCATAGAGCGCTGCGAGCGGCGCGAGGCGATCAAAACCCGTTGCCTGGACCCAGCCGACCGGCGCGCCCCAGGTGAAGACAAGGCCGAGCCATGCCTGCGGCCAGCCGGTGATGCGCTTCATGAAGGGATACGCGGCGACAAGCGCAAGGCTGCCGAGCGCGACCAGCTGGGCTTCCCAGCGCAATTGCAGCAGCACGACAAGGCCGACCGCGCACAGCACCAGCAGCCAGATCCACGCCGCCCGCCGGGTAACGGCGCCGCTGGCGATGGGGCGCAGCGCGGTGCGGGCAACGCGCGCGTCGAGATCGGCATCGACGATATCGTTGTAGACGCAGCCCGCGCCGCGCATGGCCACGGCGCCCAGCAGCATCCACGCCAGAATGCCCCATGCCCTTGTCCCGCCACCGAGGAACAACCCCCAGGCGCAGGGCCAGAACAGCAGCCACCAGCCAATCGGCCGGTCAAACCGCGCCAGCAGCGAATAGTTGCGCCAAGGCTGCGGCAGGCGAGCAACAAGGCCCTTGTGTTCGCTATCGGGGACAATCGCTGCAGGGACAACCGGATTCATCTGTAGGATTCTGCGGCGAAAATCGAATTTCTGCAACCTTGCACAAAACAAAAAAGCATATGGACTCTTTCACAAATTATTGAGATTTTCATCAGTCACGAAGCCGAAACCGTGAGTAGTAAACATGCCGATTTTGAAATCGCTAAAGCCTGCAAGCGGGTGGAATGATTTTTTTCGAGAGATTTTGATAGTTTTTCTCGGTGTTTTGATTGCATTAGCTTTTGAAAATCTTTCGGATAATTGGAATTGGCGTAATGACGTAACAAATGCTCGACAAAGCATTCATTCTGAGATTTCTTACAATTTATTTGTTTTAAATTATCTCGCAAAAAATGCCGAATGCCGATCGGCCAATTTTGCCGAATTACAGCATTTAATTGAAATTAACAACGTGAGCGCAATTCGCAATTTCGGAAGCAATACAAATATCAAAAAAATGAGAATGATTGATCCAGTTTTTTCGCTTGAGGCGTGGGAAACTGATCGTAGCAGCGGCCTGCTCGCACATATGGATTACAAAGAGAAGCTTATACTCGCAAGCATTTACGCTTCCTTTGAAAATGAAGCCCGCTTCCGCCAAAGGATCACTGAATCTGGATGGGATATAATGGCGCAGGCCGCGGTTTTCAGCGGCGATCAAGCCTCTAGATACAGCTTAATTCGCGATATCAGCCAAATGAGGCAGCTTACCGCAAGGCGCGTCGCCGGTTACAATCTATTGATTACGTCCATCGAGCGACGCACACAGTTAAAGCCTTCCGCAGTTGACTCAGTCACTAACCATTTTGGCAAGCAAGTTACAGATGATTGGAGATTGGGTTGCGTCCGTTTTGATCAGGATGGATAGACTCTCAACATGCCCGCTGTTCCTGCCTGGCCGCCCAAGTCGGCCCCCCGCCTGTTTGTCGACGTGCCCCTGTCGGATGGGCAGCAGGTGCCGATCGAGGGCGGGCAGGCGCATTATCTGGGCAAGGTGATGCGCGTGGCGCCCGGCGATGCAGTGATCCTGTGCGATGACGTGACCGGGGAATGGGTGGCGCGGGTGGCCGAGGCGGGCAAGCGTGCCGTGGTGGTCACGGTGGAGCGCCAGTTGCGGGGGCGCGAGGACGTGCCGGACTTCTGGCTCTGCGCCGCCTTGCTGAAGAAGCCGAACTTCGATCTGGTGCTGGAAAAGGCGACCGAACTGGGGGTCGGCACCGTGGTGCCGCTGGTGACGCGGCGCTGCGTGGCGGACAGGCTGAATCCCGAACGCGCGCGCGCGATCATGACCGAGGCGGCAGAACAATGCGCGCGCACCGCCCTGCCCGCGCTGGGCGAGACGGTGAAGCTGGAAGCCTTGCTGCGCGAGTGGCCGGCGGGGCGCGTAATGTTCTTTGCCGACGAGAACGGCGGCACGCCGGTGGCACAGGCCTTTGCCGCGCGAAAGGGTCCGGCGGCGCTGCTGGTGGGCCCGGAGGGCGGCTTCGATGACACCGAGCGCGCCGCGATCCGCGCGCATCCTGCTGCCGTGGCGATTGCGCTGGGGCCGCGAATACTGCGCGGAGAGACGGCAGCGATTGCCGGAATGGCGCTGTGGATGGGGCTGAACGGAGATTGGGGATCGTAGAAGACCGTGCGTTGCGATTTCGGTCTGTTTTGCAACAAAGGTTCTCACGAATAACACTGGCATAAACCTGTCTGGCAGATTAACTCGGCGCGCATGAGCACGCGGCAAGTTTCAGATCGCAACGATCCCATCATCGAAAGCCGCGACATGCTCGTGGCCCCCATGCAGAAGGGCGAAAAGCCCAATGCCGCGTGGAGGATCGGCACCGAGCACGAGAAGTTCGTGTATCGCACCGAAGACCGGCGCGCGCCTTCGTATGACGAGCCGGGCGGCATCCGTGACCTGCTGATGGCGCTGACCGAATATGGCTGGGAGCCGGTCATGGAAGGCGGCAAGGTCATCGCCATGTCCGGGCCGGATGGCGCGGTGAGCCTTGAACCGGCGGGCCAGCTCGAACTCTCGGGCGCGCCGCTGGTCAACCTGCACCAGACCTGTGCCGAGACCGGGCGGCATCTGGCGCAAGTGAAGACGATCGGCGACAAGCTGGGCCTGGCCTATCTTGGCATGGGCCTGTGGCCGGACAAGACCCGCGAAGAGCTGCCGATCATGCCCAAGGGCCGGTACGAGATCATGCTGCGGCACATGCCGCGCGTGGGTTCGATGGGCCTCGACATGATGCTGCGCACCTGCACCATTCAGGTGAACCTCGATTATTCGAGCGAGGCCGACATGGTGAAGAAGTTCCGCACCAGCCTGGCCCTGCAACCGCTGGCGACGGCGCTGTTTGCCAATTCGCCGTTCCTCGAAGGCAAGCCCAATGGCTACCTGTCCTATCGCAGCCATATCTGGACCGATACCGATCCGGCGCGCACGGGGATGCTGTCGTTCGTGTTCGACGAAGGCTTCGGGTACGAGCGTTATGTCGACTACATGCTTGATGTGCCGATGTATTTCGTATTCCGCGAGGGCAAGTACATCGATGCATCGGGGCTTTCGTTCCGCGATTTCCTCGACGGGAAACTGTCGGTGCTGCCGGGCGAGAAGCCGACCGCCTCGGACTGGGTCGATCACCTTTCGTCCGCCTTTCCCGAAGTGCGGCTGAAATCGTTTCTTGAAATGCGCGGGGCCGACGGTGGGCCGTGGAACCGTATCTGTGCGCTGCCAGCGCTGTGGGTCGGGCTGCTCTACGATCAGACCGCGCTGGATGCGGCATGGGATCTGGTCAAGGGCTGGGACATGGACGGGCGCGAGAAGCTGCGTGCCGAAGTGCCCAGACTGGGGCTGGATGCGCCGCTGCCGGGTGGCGGGAAGTTGCGCGATATCGCCGCCGAAGTGCTGGCGATTGCGCGCGGCGGGCTTTCGGCACGGGCGATGCTCAACGAGGCGGGCGATAACGAGACCGGCTATCTCCAGCCGCTCGACGAGATCATCTCGACCGGCAAGACCCCGGCAGAGCGCCTGCTGGACCTGCATCAGGGCCCCTGGGCGGGCGATCTTTCCCACATCTATGGCGAGAAGAGCTTCTGATGATCATCGTGATGGGCACCGTGCGGGTTCCGGTGGAGAATATCGATGCGATCCGGCCGATGATGGCCAAGGTCATCGCGGCAACGCGGGCCGAGGACGGGTGCATCCAGTATGCCTACGGACAGGACATGCTGGACCCGGAACTGATCCACATCGCCGAAAAGTGGCGCGACAGGGCCGCGCTGGAGGCGCATTTCAAGACCGCGCACATGGCGGTGTGGGCGCAGGAACGCGCGACGCTGGGCCTGTTCGACCGCAACATCCGCGTGTTCGAAAGCGATGAGGGCGTTGAAGTCTGACGCCTTATTCGGCGGGTTGAGCGACCGGGCTTCTGGGCGTGATCGCGCGGGTCAGCTTGCGCAGGGTGCGGGTAATCGGGCCGTGCTGCGCCATCCATGCATGATATTCGCGGTACTTGGCGTCCTCTGCCAGCAGGTGCTTTTCTTCCGTGCGGGCGCGCCAGTAGTAGACGCCGCTGACCACGGCGAGCAGCGCGGTGTTGCGGATGGCATCGACCCATGAATTGCTGGTGGTGAGGAACGGCAGACCAGCCAGCCACCAGTAGGCGTTCTTCGACAGATAGGCCGGATGGCGGGTAAAGCGGTAGGGGCCGTTGGTGAGCACGCCGCGATAGGTCAGGTTGGAAAAGCGCAGGCCGAAGGCGACCGTGGCCCAGGCGTAGCACGCGGTCAGGAACACCAGGGCGAAGGCCCAGACCCACAGCAGCACCGTCTGCCCTTCGAGCCAGTGCGGCCATTCCGCGCCGTTCCAGTGGTAATCGAGCACGCCGCCGCCGCCCATCAGGATGAACGGGGGATAGCAGATGAGCGCTGCGACCCAGGCTGCAAGGTGCGGGTTCGCGGTACGGATCTGCGCATCGAGCGGCTTCATCGTGACGAGGTAGCCGACCATGGCGATCTGCACGTCGATCATGAACATGGTTTCGATGAGGAGCGAGGCGAATTCGACCGGATCGTGGAAGGCGTGGCTCCACTCGAAGCGCACCACCGCGCCGAACCCGCCGGGCACGATCGAGATCATGAACGCGCAGAAGAAGCCCTTGACCAGCCATGACAGCGCATGGCGCTTCACTTCGGCAGGGTCCCACGGCTCGCGCCCGATCAGCATCGCGCCGAAGTGCCATGCGGCGTCGCGCGGGTTGATCAGGACGCGATCGAGCCAGAGGACATAGGGCACGGCACCCAGGAACAGGAACGGGACGATGGTTTCCAGCACGTCCATCGCGAAGACATATTGCCCGCGCCAGTACCAGCGGCCGAGGCAATAGGCGAAGCCGATAACCGCCCACGTGGCCCACAGGCCGGCGATCTTGGTGATCGAAATGTCGAGAATCTCGCGGACCGGGCGCGGCGCGCTCCAGTCTATGCCGGTGGAGGGGCGCAAGTGGACCTTGTCCACCAGCAGCGACCAGCCGACCATGCCGGTGCCGGAAAAGACCAGCGCAAGCATGGCCGCGCCGGGGCCGTCCATCACTTCACGCGGGGCGGCAATGCCGAACGTGTCGACGATCTGCGGCCAGAAGCGGCAGACCAGCACCCAGAAGGCAAGCCCGACAAGGCCGGCAAGGCCGACGCCAGCAGAGACGTCGGACTTTGGCGGGGCCGGCCGGGCAGAGGAACGCGCAATCATGCGCGCTGCTTTAGGGCAAGAAGCGTTAGGAAAGCGTTTGCGATCAACGGAACGCGGTGATCTTGCCCTTGTCGTCGAGAATGTAGAGCGTCTGGTTGGCCACGATCGGCGCCAGCGAGACGCCGCTGCCCAGCTTGGTGAACATGCTGGCGGTGCCATCGGTGACAGAAGCGGTCATCACTTCGCCGCGCGAATTGGCGATCCACAGGCGGTTGCCGGCAAGGATCGGGCCGGTCCACAGGACGGGGTTCTTCTTCTTCTTTTCGTTGCGGAAGCGCTGCAGCTGGGTCATCCAGCGGACCTTGCCGTTGGACTTGGCAATGCACAGCAGCTTGGCTTCATCGGTCAGCGCGAAGATCCAGTCGCCCGCGATGGCCGGGGTGGAAATGCCGGCGAGATTGAGTTCCCAGATGCGCTGGCCGGTGACCAGTTCATAGGCGGCCATGCGGCCGCCCTGCCCGAGCGCATAGACGCGGCCGTTCTCGATGATCGGATCGGCGTCGATATCGGTCAGGGTGGAGACCGAAGTGGCAATGCTGGTGCGAGCCAGCGCATCGGCCCAAAGCTCGCGCCCGTTCTCGTAACGATAGGCGACGAGCTCGCCCGAGGAATAGCCCGCGACGATCGTGCCCTGGCCTGCGGCGGGAGAGGCAACGCCGAACACGTTGGTCTGCCCGACCGAGGCGTTCTCGTTCCACAACACGGCGCCATCGGCAGCGTTGAGCGTGATGATCTGGTTGTCCTGCGTCATCACCATGACCTGCCCGAAGGCGACCGTGGGCGATCCGCGCAATGGCCCGGCAGGCTTCACCCGCCACTTGATGCTGCCGGTTGCGGCATCGAGCGCGGCGACTTCACCGACGCCATTGGTAATGTAGACCATGCCATCATCATAGGATGCACCGCCGCCAAAGGTGGAACTGGCGCTTTTCTTGTCGCCCTTGACCGACGTATCCCACGCCCGCGAACCGCTGGTGGCGTCAAAGGCGTGGACCGTGCCTTCGGTGTCCATCGCAAAAAGCTTTCCGCCGCCGACGACCGGCGATGCGGCAAGCCGCTGCGTGGCGGACGTGCCGCGAATGCTGGCCGTCCAGGCGCGCTGCGGCGAATCACCGATCAGCGCATGGCCATAGGACTTGCTGGCCGTGCCCCCGCCCTGCGCGAATTCGGCGTTCACTGCAGGCGCCGGCAACACGACGGTGATCAGCGAAATCGAATCATCGACCTTGGTGCCCGCTTCGATCTTGGACAGGATCGGTTCGCGCTGGCCCAGGGTGGGCGTGGTCTTGGCCTTGTCCTTGCCGCCGAAAACCCCGCAGCCGCCCAGCGCCAGCGCCAGAACCAGAACGCTGTTCAACGACGCACGCCGGAAGGAGGCCGGGCGGAAAGTGGATTCGGGCTTCATTGGCAAAACATCCTAAACATCAATTGGCCGCAGGCGCCGTCGCCGGGACGACCTTGATCGCGCTCGGATCTTCGACAGCATCCACGCCCAGCAGCCCGGCCATCTGGCGCGTGCGGCGGCGCAGCGTGTCGGGCACGGTTTCATCCTTGGAAATCTGCGCGAACAGCGCGCCAGCCAGCTCGTTCTTGCCCTGCTTCAGGTAGGCGATGCCGACAAGTTCGCCCGCGCTGCCGAACCAGGCATTGCCGGGGACGGCCAGCGGCTTCAGCCGTTCGACGACCTTGTCGGCGCCGATCTTGTCGAACGTCAGCGCAACTTCGCGGATCGTGGCGAGATCGCGAAACGCCTGCGGCGCGTCCTTGTCGGCGGCGATGGCGGCAAAGGCCTTGGCGGCTTCATCGGTCTTGCCCTGTTCGGACAGGACGCCTGCCTGGAGCATCAGCGCCGAGGCGCGGTAGCCATCGGTGCCATCCTTGACCAGCGGGGCGACATCCTCGCTCGCCGCCTTGAGATTGCGCACTTCCAGCTTGTCGATCGCCTGGGTCAGCACTTCACCCTGTTCGCCGGCCACCGTGGTGCGGTGATTGTCATAAGCCAGCCAGCCGCCGAGGCCGATCAGCCCGGCCAGGATGACCGCGCCCAGCGGCTTGCCATACTTCTGGAACGCGGTGAGCACCTGATCTTCGCGCAGGGCATCATCAACTTCGCGCAGGAATGCATCGCCCTGAGCGCCGGAACCGGACGCGCCAGACTTCGCATCTGCGCGTTCAGCCAGTTGTTCGGAACGGGGTTGCGTACGGTCGGGACGGAGAGCCAAGGCAGCGCTTTCAAGTATTGCTAGGGAAGATCAACGGGGTAGATCATCGGAGAAGATCAACGAAGAAGATTGCCAGCATTTGTCTGGCGCGGTGTTTAGCGGATGGGTCCGCCTTTTCAACCGAATTGCTTCATTATGGCGCGCGAGTGAACGCTGGCTGAAGCGCAGCGGCCCCCGGTCAACCCAGCGAGCTGCGTCCCAGCGCCCCTGCATAGAGTTCGGCATAGCGTCTTGCCATGATCGCTTCATCGAATTGCGCTGCGGCACGGGCGCGGTTGGCCTTGCCGATGCGCTGGCGCAAGGCGTCGTCCGCGGCAAGCGTGGCGATGGCCTGACCAAGCGCCTGCTCGTCGCCCGGCGGGGCGATGAAGGGCCGGTTTTCCGGCGCCACCATATCGGCCACATCGCCCACCGCAGGGCTGGCGACGGCGAGGCCCGAGGCCATCGCCTCGATCACCGAAAGCGGGGCCTGTTCGCTGTCCGATGACAGGGCGAAGATGTCGAACAGGCTGACCGCCGCCGAAGGATCGGCAACGTGGCCCGGCAGATGGACGCGGTGGTCGATGCCCAGCCGGGCGGCTTCTGCCAGAATTGCTTCACGTTCCGGCCCTTCGCCAAGGATCACGAGGTGCCATTGCGGCGGCAGGCCCTGAATGGCGCGCACCAGACGCGGCAGGTTCTTGACCGCGCGCAACCCCGCCAGCGTACCCAGCCACTTTTCCCCGGCGCGCTTGACCAGACGGGGCAGTGCGTCGGGCCTTGGCTTTCTGGCATAGAGCGTGGTGTCGATGCCGTTGGCGATCCGCTGCACCCTTGCGCGCGGCTGCTTCCAGATATCGAGGGCGATCCGTTCGAGATTGCGCGAAGGCACCACCAGCGCGCTGGCGCGGGAGAGGGCGATCATCCGATACCAGTTGCGATACCGCTTCAGCCCGCCTGCCTCATCGGCATTGAAGCCGTCTTCATGGTGAATCAGCGGCGGCAGGCCCATGCCCGGCGCAAACACCGCATGGGCCATGGCCGCGTCCATCGCGCCCCAGTTGTAGGTGAGCACCAGATCGAAACCCTGCATCGCGCGGGCCAGCCGCTGCAGCCGCCCGATGCGCAGCTTTCCGGCAAGGGGCGGAAAGCCGAACGGGAAGAACGCCTTCACCCGCTTGTCGATCAGCGCCTGCGCGCCCATCGCCGATGGCACCGCCGAGACGATGTGATGTTCGAGTGTGCGGCCCGCCGGTCCCCTGGCCCAGCGGTTCATCAGTGCGACGACGCGGCGCTCCTTGCCGCCGGCATCGAAGGTGGAATGGAGGTGCAGCAGCTTCAGCGGGCGTCCCGGTTCGCCGCTCGTGCGTTTTCCGGTCATACCCGGGCGAGCAGGCGTTCGATTGCGGCAAGGCTTTCCGGTTCATCGAGCGTGGGAGCATGGCCGATGCGCGGCAGCGTGACCAGTTCCACGCCCGGACGCGTTGCCATCCTGGCCGCAACTTCGGGGCTGAGAATGTCCGACGTTTCGCCGCGCAGCACCAGCAGCGGGCGGGTGGCCAGGGCATCGAACATCGGCCACATGTCGACCTGCGGGGTGGCGCCTTCGGGCGCATCGAACGGTTCGGCGATCTTCATGTCGTAATCGAACGCAATCCGGCCACCGCTGCCCAGCACCATGATCCGCTTGGCATAGCGCAGCCACTGCGTGATGTCCCAGTCCGGGTACACATCGCCGCTGCTTTCCTGCAGCGCGCGGGCGGCGTGCATCCACGTTTCGAAGTTGCGCCCCTGCCCCACGTACCCGCGAATCCGCTCCAGCCCGGAGGGCGAAACTTCGGGGCCGACATCATTGAGCACGGCAGCGGCGATGCTGGAGGGGTTGATGGCGGCAAGCAGCATGGTCAGCAATCCGCCGAGCGAGGTGCCGATGGACACGAACCGCTCGATCCCTTCCTGCGCCAGCAGCGCCTGCACATCCTGCAGATAGTGCAGCGGGGTGTAGGTCATCGGGTCCTTGGCATAATCGCTGTCACCCCGGCCGCGCATTTCGGGGCAGAGCACGCGCCACTGGCCCGAAAGAGCGGCGGCCAGATCCTCGAAATCGCGGGCGTTGCGCGTCAGCCCCGGCAGGCAAAGCACCGGCGGGCGGCCAGCGGCCCTGGCACTTTCGCTTTCATAATGCCGAAAATGCAGGCGCAATCCGTCGCTGCTGGTCCAGTAGCGATCTTCGTAATCTGCCATGATCTTTCGATAATCCGCATCAAATCCGGTGGAGCCTGCTTGCGGGCAGGCCGTTGCAGCCCCACTATTGCCTTATGCCAGCCAGCCCGCAAGACGCGATCTATCGCCCATCCCCTCGCATCATGGCGCTGGCCGACTGGATCGGCGACCCGGTGCAGGCCGCAGACTTCCCTGAAACCCGGCTGCGCTGGCGCAACGATCGCGCCGCGCAAGGCATCGGGCTGGCGGGATTGAGCGACGAGGACTGGCTGGCCCATTTCGGACGCTTTGCCCCGTTGCCCGACAACATGCCCGGGCCACTGGCGCTGCGCTATCACGGTCACCAGTTCCGGGTCTACAACCCCGATCTGGGCGACGGGCGGGGGTTCACCTTTGCCCAGATGCTCGATGGCGACGGGCGGCTGATGGACCTGGGCACCAAAGGATCGGGGCAGACGCCGTGGAGCCGCGCGGGCGACGGGCGGCTGACGCTGAAAGGCGCGATGCGCGAAATTCTTGCCACGGAAATGCTCGAAGCGTTGGGGGTGAACACCAGCCGCACGCTGTCGGTGATCGAAACCGGTGAGCGGCTCTATCGCGGCGATGAACCTTCGCCCACGCGCTCGGCCGTGCTGGTGCGGCTGAGCCATGGACACATCCGCATCGGCACGTTCCAGCGGTTGGCCGCGCTGGAACTGGAAGACGAGATGGCGCAACTGGTCAGCTATTGCCTGGCAAATTTCCCCGGCGGCGCCTTTCCCGATGCCCCCCACCCCGCCGTGCGTTTCTTCAACCAGGTGGTGGAGCGCATGGCCGACATGGCGGCGAGCTACATGGTGGCGGGCTTTGTCCACGGCGTGCTCAATTCCGACAACATGAACGTGACCGGCGAGAGCTTCGACTATGGCCCATGGCGCTGGCTGCCGAAGTGGGAGCCGGGCTTTACCGCCGCCTATTTCGATCATTCCGGTCTCTATGCCTATGGCCGCCAGCCCGAGGCGATCCACTGGAACTGCGGGCAATTGGCGATTGCGCTGCGGTCACTGGTCGATGCAGCGCCGCTGATCGAGGCACTCAACCGCTATCCAGAACTCTATCAACAGGCGATGACCCGGCGCTGGTGCTGGCGGCTGGGGGTGGAGCCGCGCGCGCTGGAGCAGGACACTTCGCTGATCGGCGCGTGCGAAAAGGCGATGGTGGCACAAGGGACAGGCCCCGACGCCTTCTTCTTTGCGCATCGCGGCGGACGCGGGCCGTTTGCCGGAACGGCCGAGGGCGCGGCGCTGCGCGAAGCGCTGGCACCCTATGCGGCGACGGACAGTAGCCATCCGTACTGGTCCGACGCAGCACCGCAGGCCATGCTGATCGACGAGGTCGAAGCGATCTGGGAGCCGATTGCCGCCAGCGATGATTGGGCAGCGCTTCACGCAAAAGTGGCCGCGTTGCGCCGGATGAGCGAAGCATTGGGGCCAAAGCCGGTTGCGATGGGGCACATGAGCGGCTGAATTCGCGCGGCAAGGGTGGTCCGCGACCGGAATGTTGTTTAATCGGTAACGTGTTGAGCGTTACGGTGCGCCGGATACCGGACCATCAGTTGACGATTTATATTGGAAGAGCAGGCATTATCCGTGGCAGCTGCCGAAATCGTATCTTGTGAACCTGCCACCGGCGCCGAAGTGTGGCGCGGCAAGGTGGGCGATGTCGACGATGTGGTCGCCCGCGCGCGGCGCGCCTGGCCGGCCTGGGCCGCGCAGCCGCTGGCCACGCGCATCGAACTGGTGCGCCGGTTTGCCAACGAAGTGCGCAAGGACGCCGACAAGCTCGCCACGATGATCGCGCGCGAAACGGGCAAGCCGATGTGGGAGGCGCGCACCGAAGTCGAAAGCGTCGTCAACAAGGTGGAAATCTCGGTCCGCGCCTATGCCGACCGGACATCGCAACGCAAGCTGGATTCGGCGCTGCAGGGCACTGCGGCGCTGCGGCACAAGCCCCATGGGGTCATGGCGGTGCTGGGGCCGTACAATTTCCCGGCGCACCTGCCCAACGGCCACATCGTGCCCGCGCTGATTGCCGGAAACGTGGTGATCTTCAAGCCTTCGGAAAAGACCCCGGGCACTGGCGAGATGCTGGCCCAGTGCTTCCACCGCGCCGGAATTTCCGCCGCGATCGTGCAGGTGCTGATCGGTGGCCCGCAGGAAGGCCAGGCGCTGGTGGCGCACGATGGCGTGGATGGCGTGCTGTTCACCGGCTCGGTTCACGCTGGCATCGCGATCAACCGCAAGCTGGCATCGAACCCGGGCAAGATGGTGGCGCTCGAAATGGGCGGCAACAACCCGATGGTGGTGTGGGATACGCCCAAGATCCAGGACGCCGCCACGCTGATCGTGCAATCGGCCTTCACCAGCGCCGGGCAGCGCTGCACCGCCGCGCGGCGGTTGATCGTCAAGGCCGCGATGTACGACGAGATCATCGGCGAAGTGAAGCGCCTGGCCGATCGCATCATCGTTGGCGGACCGTTCGACGAGCCATCGCCGTTCATGGGTCCGGTGATCGACAACCGCACCGCCGATGGCCTGACAGAGAGCTTCGTCTACCTGCTCTCATCCGGCGGGCGGCCGATCAAGCACATGGTGCGGTTGCAGCCCGACCGGCCGTTCATCTCGCCCGCGATCATCGACGTGACCGACGTTGCCGAACGGTCCGACGTGGAACTGTTCGGCCCGCTGCTGCAGGTCGTGAAGGTGAACGATTTCGACGAGGCGATTGCCGAGGCGAACAACACCCGCTTCGGCCTTTCGGCATCGCTGATCGGTGGAGACACGCAGGATTACAACCGCTTCTGGGCGAACATCCGGGCAGGCGTGGTCAACTGGAACCGGCCGACCAATGGCGCGTCTTCGGCGGCACCGTTCGGCGGGGTGGGCCTTTCGGGCAACCATCGGCCCAGCGCCTATTACGCGGCCGATTATTGCGCTTACCCGGTTGCCTCGAGCGAGGTGGACCAGCCGCGCGCCAGCATCGGCGTGGGCCTGCGCAGCGAGTGATCGGGCAGCTCAAGTAGAATCAGGGCGCTGTGGGATCAGGGCGCTGGTGCAGGAAGCGGCAGCGCCGGGTCGATCGGGCCGCCGGGCACGATCGCCAGATTGCGCAAGTTCTGCTGGCTCAGGTCGGGATCGACCATCAACTGCCCCTGCAGCGCTTCGGCCATGACGGGATCGAGCGGCGCACCATCCTGTTCCACCTGCGTGCCGCCACATCCGGCAAGAGCCAGGCACAGGCTGGACAGGATCACGCAAGACGGTCGCATCGCACGCTCTTACGCGCGACATAGTTAAGAAAGAGGAGCGCCCCACCGAAGTGAAGCGCTCCTCCCCTTACCTACCATTCAGTGCGACCCGAAGGGTGGGCGTATTGCGTCATGGACCGCGATCAGCGGCAGCGGCCACCGCCCCGATCGACCTCGCGGCCAAGCAGTGCGCCACCGGCAGCGCCCAGCACCGCACCCAGGGTGCGGTCGCCACGGCGGCCTGCCACTTCGCGGCCAAGCAGCGCGCCGGCGGCGCCGCCGACCAGCAGGCCGGTGGTGCCATCGTTGCGGCGGCAGTAGTAGCGGCCGTCATTGCCACGCCAGCTGCTGCGGTTGTCGTTCCAGTTGGCGCGACGGTCATACCGGCGATCGTCCCAGCGACGGTCATAACGGCGGCCGTCGTTCCAGTCCCGCCGGTCATCCCAGCGCCGATCGTCCCGCCAGCCGTTCCACTGCGTGCCAAGTTCGACCTGGTTCGACGCTTCGATCCGCGCCTGCGGCAGAACGGCCGCCGAGGCCGGTACGGCAGTCGCCAGAGTCGATCCTGCGGTCAGGGCTGCCACAAGACCCAGTGCTGTGTTTTTCATCTTGAACATGGTCTTTTCCTCCAGTCGTTGGAGAACAGCCCGTGTGTGCGGCTGGTCCCGTGCTTCGTGATGGTTAAGGTTTAAGCCGCCGAACCTGAACGGCACGCAACCTTTCTGCAAGAAACGGGATTTGCGACGAATCGATGAAATCGGGCGATGAAACGTCGCGATCATAGCCCCTTGGCCTGTGCCGCGATAGCTGGCAGGGCGGCGCGCATGACCTCTTCGACCGAGACTTTTCGCCGTGGCCTGATCGCTGCGGTTTGCGCCTACATCCTCTGGGGCCTGCTGCCGCTCTATTTCAAGGCGTTGCATGCCGTGCCGCCGCTGGAACTGGTGGGCTGGCGCGTGGTCTTCACCTTGCCAGTGTGCATCGCCATCGTGTTCGCGCGCAGTCAGCTGGCGGAACTGCGTGCCGCGCTGACCAACCTGCGCGTGCTTGGCCTGATGACCCTCAGCGCGCTGCTGATCGGATCGAACTGGCTGATCTTTGTCATCGCCATCGCGCACGGCCATGTGCTGGCAACGAGCCTTGGGTACTACATCAACCCGCTGCTCAATGTCCTCCTCGGTACGCTGTTCCTGGGTGAGCGGCTGACCCGCGTGCAATGGAGCGCGGTCGCGCTGGCAGGCGCCGGCATCGTGCTGCTGCTGGCAGGCGCGGTCGATACGCTGGCCATCGCGTTGAGCCTGGCATTCACATTCGCCTTCTATGGCTTCGTGCGCAAGCAGGCACCCGTGGGCGCGGTGCCGGGGCTGACGATCGAAACCACGGTCCTGCTGTTGCCGGCCATCGGCATCGTTGCCATCGCCGCGGGTTCCGCGAGCGGCAGCGCCCTTGCGCTGGGGGGCTGGACCACGCCGCTGGTCGTGGCGTCCGGGATCGCCACCGCCGTGCCGTTGCTGCTGTTTGCCGTGGCCGCGCGCAGCCTGCCGCTGTCAACGCTGGGCTTCGTGCAATTCATCGCGCCGACGATCAGCTTCATGCTGGGGCTGACCGTGTTCGGCGAAACGCTCGACCCCACGCGGCTGGCCTCGTTCGCGCTGATCTGGGCGGCGATTGCCCTTTACAGCTGGGACATGGCCACGCGCGCACGCGCAGCGCGCTGAGGGATCAGGCCAGCCGCCAGCCGAGCGTTTCCCCGGCGTGGAACGGCACGATCATCGTGCCGTTGCAATCGAGCACCTCAGGTACGGCGACCGGCGCCTTTTCAAGCGTGATCGTGCCTTCGTTCACCGGCATCCGGTAGAACTTCGGGCCATTGAGCGAGGCAAAAGCCTCGAACCGGTCGAGCGCGCCTTCCTCGTCGAACACGGTGACATAGCTTTCCAGCGCATAGGGCGCGTTGAAGATGCCCGCGCAGCCGCAGGCAGTTTCCTTCAAGTGCTTGGCATGGGGCGCGGTATCGGTGCCGAGGAACACGCGGTCGCAACCCGATGTGGCAAGCTGGCGCAGCGCCAGACGGTGCTTTTCGCGCTTGGCCACCGGCAGGCAGAACGCATGCGGGCGAATGCCGCCGACCAACATGGCATTGCGATTGATGTGCAGGTGCTGCGGCGTGATCGTGGCGGCAATGTTCGGCCCGCCCTCTTCGACGAACTGCGCCGCCTCCTGCGTGGTGATATGTTCGAAGACGATGCGAAGGCCGGGCATGTCGGCCACCAGTTGCGTCAGCGTGCGGTCGATGAACACCGCCTCGCGGTCGAATATGTCGATGTGGCTGTCGGTCACCTCGCCGTGGATCAGCAACGGCATGCCGATGCGCTGCATCGCTTCGAGCACCGGATAGATCGTGCGGATATCGGTGACGCCGTGTGCCGAACCGGTGGTGGCATGCGCAGGATAGAGCTTTGCCGCCACGAACACGCCCTGGGCAAAGCCGCGCTCCACCTCGCCGATGTCGGTCGAATCGGTCAGGTACAGCGTCATCAGCGGGGTGAAATCGCTGCCTGTGGGAAGCGCTGCCAGAATGCGGTCGCGGTAGGCGGCAACGCCCGCCACGTCGGTCATCGGCGGGGCCAGGTTCGGCATCACGATCGCACGGGCGAACTGGCGCGCGGTATAGGGCGCAACGCCGACCAGCACATCGCGATCGCGCAAGTGGGTGTGCCAGTCGTCCGGACGGCGGATGGTCAAAGTGGTGATCATGGCTTCCCCTTAGCCGCGCGCGTTCCTATCTACCAGCCATGACAGATACACCTTCCCGCTTGTTCACGCGCGCGCTGATCCGCCTCTCCCCGCTCGATCCGGCCGAGGATGTCGCGGCCTTCCTGCAGGGGCTTGTCACCAACGACGTGAAGGGCGTGCTGCCGGTCTGGTCCGCGCTGCTGACGCCGCAGGGCAAGGTGCTGTTCGATTTCCTGGTCTGGCCGGATGGGCTGGACAGTCTGCTGATCGATTGCGAGGCGGCGCAGGCCGATGCCCTGATCAAGCGGCTGACGCAGTACCGGCTGCGGCGCAAGATCGCCATCGCGCGCGCAGAAAACCTCGGCGTCTACTGGCAGGACCATCCGGGCGACGGCGGCGCCAACGATCCGCGCCTGTCCGCGCTGGGCCAGCGCTGGATCGCCCCTGCTTCGGCAGACGATGCCCCCGCCGACGACCGGTGGACCAAGCATCGCCTGGCGCTGGGCGTGACCGAGGGACAGGCCGAACTGGGCAACGGCGAGGTGCTATGGCTCGAATGCAACGCCGTCGACCTGAACGACGTCAGCTTCACCAAGGGCTGCTATGTCGGCCAGGAAAACACCGCGCGGATGAACTGGCGGCAGAAAGTGAACCGCCGGCTGGTGGTGGTGCCGATCGCGCAATCCGACCCTGCACGGCAACGCACTGCCTATGCCGACCTTGGCCTGGCGGTGGATCATCGCCGGATCGAGGACATAGCGGCAGACCTCGCTCCGGCATGGATGTCGCTTACGATTCCCGAGTAGCCTCGGCCTGAACGATCCCTTCGACCAGCATCTGCGTGGCGCGATCGCGCGCGGCATCGCGTGGCAGTTCGAGCGCCTGCGCCAGCGGGCCGCCCATCAGCGCATCGCCCAGGGCCATCAGGGTGAGCGCCAGCGTGGTGCTGCGCTGGGTGCCCGACTGATATTCGTCGAGATCGATCACCAGATCGTGGATCGTATCGACAATCGGGTCGAGTGCGTCTTCGTTGCCCGAAAGCAGCATCCACGAGGCCAGCGCGCCTGCGCCCTCCTTGTCGAAGGCGTCGAAGGTCAGGTCCACCACGTCGCGCGGGGAGCCGATGCCCGAACGGCTGGCGATCACCGCTTCGCGAATCGTCGCGCAGATGGTTTCGGCCAGGTGCTTGGCCAGTGCCTTTTGCAGGCCGGCGGCCGAGCCGAAGTGATGGAGCAGGTTGGCATGGGTGCGTCCGATTCGGCCGGCCACGGCCTTGAGCGTCACTGCCTGCGGACCCGTTTCGACCAGCAAGCCACGCGCGGCTTCGAGTGCCGCCATGCGGCTTTCTTCGGGCGGGAGACGCTTTCTTATTGACATTGGTGTAAGCATGCCTAGTTTTGACCCATGAACGCCATGACCCCGACCATCGCACTAGAGCGCAGCGCCCCAACCGGCAAGACCGCGCCCACGCCAACAGATCTGACGATCACGATACGGGACCGCCGCTTTGGCCGCAACGCACCTGCGGGCCGCTGGTGGCTCAACAACGATCCCATCGCCACGGCATGGCACAACGCGCTGTCCGCCACCTTCCCGCGCGGCGAGGCCTTCTTCATCGAGGCGGTAAAGGCCCACCGCAATGGCGTGCCGCCCAAGCTCGAAGCCGAAATCCGCGCCTTCGTGCGGCAGGAAATCAACCACACGCGCGAACACGTGGCGTTCAACCGCGCCGCCGAAAACGCAGGGTATGACATCGCCCGCATCGACAAGCGGGTGGAGGAAATGCTGGCGCTGACCAAGGATCGCCCCGTGATCCTGAACCTTGCCGCGACGATGGCGCTGGAACACTACACCGCGATGATGGCGCACGAATTCCTTGCCAACCCGGCGCATTTTGCCGGGGCGGAGCAGGAAGCCGCCGACATGTGGCGCTGGCACGCGATCGAGGAAATCGAGCACAAGGGCGTGGCCTACGACACGTGGAATCACGCCACGCGCGATTGGAGCCGGTGGAAGCGCTGGAAGGTCAAATCCCTGATGATGGTGATCGTGACCAAGAACTTCCTGACTCACCGAATCGAGGATACGCTCGACCTGCTGGAACAGGACGGGCTGACCGGCGCGAAGTGGAAATGGAAGCTGGCGGCCTACCTGCTGTGGAAGCCCGGCGTGATCCGCCGGATATTCCCGGCCTGGATCAGCTATTTCCTGCCCGGCTTCCACCCCTGGCAGCATGATGACCGGGAACTGATCGGCAAGGCCGACAGCGAGTTTCCCGATGCCGTGATGCGCTGATAGCAGGCTGAAGTTGCATAGGGCTCCCCACCGGGAGCCCTTTTTTCGTGCCGGACCTGTTGCGCCGAACGGGTCAGGCGGCGCGTCGCATCGGCGCAAACCCGCCGTCTTCCGGCCCATCGCAATCGAACGGCACGGCAAGATCGAGCGCGTGGACGGGCGCTGCCACCGGCTCGGCCCTTGCGGGGCTGCGAGCGGTGCGGACTTCCCCGGTCGGCCGGAAGCCGAGCTTGGCCAGAACCCGCGCTGAAGCTGCGTTGTCGGCAAAGGGCGTGGCGATCACGCGGCGGTGGCCCACGGCGCGGGCAAAGCCCAGGACCGCGCGTGCCGCTTCGGTGGCATAGCCCTGCCCCCAGTCACGCCGCCCGATCCAGTAGCCCAGTTCGGTCTCGCCATCACATTGCGCCAGCCCCACGCAGCCGACCAGCCGCGCCCCATGCATGCCGGGCAGCGTGATGAAGAAATGCGGATGCCGGCCCGCCTGCGGCAGCGCGGCAAAGCTGCGGGCATCGTCGGGACCATAAGGCCACGGCGCGCGGGCCAGGTTGCGCACCACCGCCTCATCATCGATCAGGGCGTGAAGTTCCGCCCAATCCTCCGGCCAGCCGGGCCGCAGGAACAGTCGTTCGCTGCGAATGAACATACAAAGTCTCCGTTCTCGGCGCCTCTGTTCCGCGCAGCTAAACACCTGGCGTGACAGAGGTATTGCGCCCTGCGCCAGACCGGACAAGGAATGGGTCCGAAGGCGGGGATGCGGGTTTGCGTCCGAGGGAGACGTGAAAAGAGGGAGATGGGCGGGGCCCTCTCCCTCTATCGGCCAGCTGCGAAGTGCTGGCGGGGCCACCCCATCGGGACGGCCCTTTGCATGACCATCCGGTTATTCAGCCGCTTCTGCCATGACGTCGACCGAGACGTACTTGCGGTCGAGCTT
Source organism: Novosphingobium sp. (assembly GCA_026400375.1). Classification (GTDB taxonomy): domain Bacteria; phylum Pseudomonadota; class Alphaproteobacteria; order Sphingomonadales; family Sphingomonadaceae; genus Novosphingobium. Next base: position 25,272 of record JAPLPG010000259.1, read on the forward strand.
GCCACCATGGAAGCGCACGCGGCCTTCGGTCAGCGCGAACAAGGTGTGATCCTTGCCGATGCCGACGTTGGCGCCCGGGTATACGCGGGTGCCGCGCTGGCGGATGATGATGTTGCCGCCGATCACTTCCTGACCGCCGAACTTCTTAACGCCAAGGCGGCGGCCTGCTGAATCGCGACCGTTGCGCGAAGAGCCGCCTGCTTTCTTATGTGCCATCTCAGATTACTCCGAATTCTTGCTGAGCGCGGGGCTTCAGGCGACCGAAACGATGCGCAGCAGGGTCAGCTGCTGGCGGTGGCCATTGCGGCGACGATAGTTGTGACGGCGACGCTTCTTGAAGACGATCACCTTTTCCGACTTCGCCTGGGCGATGATCTCTGCCGAAACAGTGATCTTCGCGGCGTCAGCCAGCGAATCGCCTTCACCGGCGAGCAGGACATCACCCAGCGTGATCGTGTCGCCGGCTTCGCCTGCCAGCTTTTCGACCGCGATCTTGTCTCCGGCGGCGACCCGATATTGCTTGCCGCCCGTGCGCACGATTGCGAACATCGTTCTGTGTATCCGTTCCAAAAGCCTGCGGTTGCCCGAGGCGATTCCAAATGAGGCGCCCAACGCCTGCGAATCGCTGACTGAGGGCAACATGCCGTTTCCCCGCTGGATGCAGGGCCCCGGAAAGAGTGGCGCGGATAGTCAAAGCCAAGCCGTGTGTCAATGCGATCTTGCCTGAAATCAGGCATCTTTGCCACACCCTGTCACCAGTGGTGTCATGCAGACGCTGGCCACGCGGGCCGGTCATGCTATGGCGCTGGCATGATCAAGCGCAATTCCCGCGTCGCCGCAATGGCTTTCCTGGCAATCACGGCATTGGACACCGGTTGCGCGCCACGCAGCGATTTCCCTTCGCTGGCACGAAGACCCGCCGAAGAGGCCTATCGCGTCATGCAGCAGAAGCAACGGCCTGCGCCCGTGCCGCCAGCCGTGGTCAGCGAGGGCCTGCCCGAACGCCTTGCCGCCCTGCTCGCCCAGGCCGATGCCGCCAATGCGGCATTTGCATCGCGCCAGCCATCGGCCACCCGCACGATCAACGCAGCGGCCGGCGCGGCCAAAGGCACCGAAAGCTGGTCGGTGGCCTCGGTCGCGCTGACCGGCCTTGAAAAGGCGCGCTCGCAGGCAGCCCTGCCGCTGGCCGATCTCGACCGGCTTGAAGCCGATGCCAGCAACCGCGCGGTGGAAGGATCGGATGCCGATATCAAGGCCGTGCGCGATGCCCGCGTCAGGGTTGAAGCCATGGTGGACGCGCAGAGCGCGGTGATTGATTCGCTGCGAAAAAAGCTGGGCGCCTAGACACCCATTCCGTCCCGCATCGTTTACCCCCAGCGCGACAGGTCCTGCCGGTCTTCCGGGCGCGGTTCGATCCAGCGCCAGCCTTTGGCGGTCTTTTCGCGCTTCCAGAACCACGATTCGCTCTTGAGATGGTCCATCGCGAAATCGGCGGCGGCAAAGGCATCGCGGCGGTGGCGCGCGGCCGCGCAGACCAGCACGATGGCATCGCCCGGATGCATCACCCCGCTGCGGTGCAGGATCAGCAGCCCCTCCACCGGCCAGCGCGCCTGGGTGATACGCGCAAGTTCCTCCATGCCGGGTAGCGTCATCGGGGCATAGTGCTGCAGTTCCAGCGCCTCGACACCGCCCGAATCGCGCACCTGGCCAAGGAACGTGACGATCCCGCCGGCATGGGGATGGCGGGCGTTGAAGGCAGCGATCTCCGCAGCCGGATCGAACGGCTCCAGCGCCAGTCGCACGTCCAGCATGTCAGCCCCCGCTGACCGGCGGCAGGAACGCCAGTTCATCGCCCTGGCCCAGCACCACGCCGCCAACGTCGGTCAGCAACTGGCCATTGAGCGCGATGCGCACCTTTTCGCCAAGCAGTTGCACGGCAAGGGCCGGCTCGAGCGCGGCGAGCACCTGATCGACCGGGCCCGGCGGCACGGTCATCTCGGGCACACCGGCCACATCCTCCAGCCGCCCCATGAACACCAGCCGCGCCATCGGATCAGCCCCCGGTGGTCGACATGTGGCGCGAAACGGCAGGGGCGCTGCCCGGCTGATCGATCACGAAGCTGTGGCGCTCCTGCTTTTCGCCCATGGCCCGGGCAAAGCAATCGGACAGCGCGCCATCGGGATCGGCCGAGCGCAGCGCCGCACGCAGATCGACATGGCCTTCCCCGCCCAGGCACATGTAAAGCTGCCCGGTCGCCGTCACGCGCACGCGATTGCAGCCTTCGCAGAAATTGCCCGTGAGCGGGGTGATGAAGCCCAGCCGTCCACCCGTCTCGGCAATATCGACATAGCGCGCCGGCCCGCCCGACGTTGCATCGCTGCGCACCAGGGTCCACCGCCTTTCCAGATCGCGGCGCACGGCGTCCAGCGGCAGGTAATGATCGAACCGGTCGCCCTCGACCTCGCCCAGCGGCATGACCTCGATCAGGGTCATGTCATGCCCTTCGCCATGCGCCCACGCGATCAGCGAAGGCAGTTCCGCTTCGTTGATATCCTTGAGCGCCACGGCATTGATCTTGACCTTCAGCCCCGCCGCCTTGGCAGCGGCAATGCCTTCGAGCACCTGCGGCAGCATGTCGCGCCGCGAAAGTCTGGCAAAAGCCTCGCGGTCCAGTGTATCGAGCGAAACGTTGATGCGCCTCACCCCCGCTGCGGCCAGATCGTCGGCAAATTCGACCAGCCGGGTGCCGTTGGTGGTCAGCGTCAGTTCGTCGAGCCCGTCGCCCAGCTTGCGCCCGAGCGCGCGGACCAGTTCGATCATGTCGCGCCGCACCAGCGGCTCACCCCCGGTCAGCCGGATCTTGCGGACCCCGCGCGCGATGAAATGCAGCGACAGGCGGTGCATTTCCTCAAGGCTCAACACTTCGGCTTTGGGCAGGAACTCCATGCGTTCAGGCATGCAATAGGCGCAGCGCAGATCGCAGCGATCGGTCACCGAAAGCCGGAGGTAGGTGATCCGGCGGGCAAACCGATCGACAAGCTGGGCAGGAGCGTTCACTTGCCCATATATACGAAGTCGCGCGGGTAAGATTCAAGGCTGGCGCCCGCATCGACGAACAAAGTCTGCCCGGTCACCGAACGCGCCATGGCCAGATAGTGCACGGCATCGGCGATTTCGTCGGCGCCCGGCAGGCGTTGCAGCGGCATCATGCCCTCCAGCCGCCGCCATTGTTCGGCGTCGTAATCGGCGGTCGGCAGGATCAGCCCCGGGGCCACGCCGTTCACCCGCACCTGCGGCGCCATGGCGCGCGACAGGGTGCGCACTGCGGCGTGCAGTGCCTGTTTGGACAGGGTATAGCTGATCTGGTCGGGCACCGGGTTGACCACGCGCTGGTCAAGAATGTTGACGACCGAACCCGCCCGGTCGNNNACCCGCCCGGTCGCCCAGTGCCGCCGCAAAGGCGCGGGTCAGCAGCAGCGGCGCAAACAGGTTCACGCGGAAGTGCTGTTCCAGTTCGTCCAGCGTGATCGTATCGACCTTGTCGTCATGGAACCGCGATGCGCAGTTCACCAGCAGATCGGGAGAGCGCCCGGCATCGTGTGACACGTCGGCCAGCATCTGCGCGGCAAACGCCGGATCATCCAGATCGCCGGCCACCGGAAAAACCGCCGCGCCCAGCCATTCCAGTTGCGCCTTGAATTCCGGATCGAATGTCGATGGCCGGTGTGCATGAAGCGCCACGTCCCAGCCTTCGCTCGCCAGCTTGCGCGCAATCGCACCACCGATCCGCCGCCACCCTCCGGTGACGAGGGCAAGCGGCCTCGCGCTCAAGCCTTGCGCTCGCGCCGCAGCGTTATGCCGATTTCCTCGCCGTTCTCGCTGATCGCCAGCTTCACGATCTTCACTTCCACCCACATCGCCCGTTCATCCTGCAACAACAGCGTTTCGATGATGTGGTCTGCCACGGCCTCGATCAGCTTGAAATGCACCCCCTTGGGCAAGCCATCGGTGGCGGCGAATTTCAGGTCCATGTAGTTCTTGCTGGCGGCCAGCGGGCAATCGGCGGTGTAGCGATCCTGCTGCCGCAAACCCACCCGCATGGTAACGCGCAAGGGCTGCGGCCGCCCGGTCTCCTCGGAATAGATTCCGGTGAGCACGTCGGTTTCGAGGTTGGCAACTTCGAGGATCAGGCTGTCGGTCATGCGCGCGCCTTTGGCACTTGCAGTGGCATGAGTCCACCGCACATCGTGCGGCCTGCACTTGTTGTTTCCGGGCCGGACACAACGCGCTCCGGTGGCGCAGCAGCGAAAGTCGTGCTCAAACCTACTCGCGGCGATCCTGCCGCGATCCAATGGAGTGAAGCCAATGTCGTTTGGTGACATATGCCTCTTCCTTGGGGTTCTGTTCGCTTTCGCCACCCTCGTCCTGAAGGTGGTTGAGGTGGCTGGCCGCAAGAGAGGCTGACGGGCGGGGGATGTGCTGCAACGCATCCCCCAAACGAAAACCCCCACCGCTGCAACGATGGGGGTTTGTATCCAATGGCAAAAGCCAATGTCGTTTGGTGAGCTTCAGGTAACAGATACAGGCGGTGTTTTCAATCCCGCCTCAACTGCGCCAGCGCGCGAAGATGGCGGTGGGCAAGTGCCGCCCGCCCTCGCCCCGTTCGCGAATCGCCAGGTCGCCATGTTCGATCGTGCCGCCCAGGTCCTTCAGCGCCTCGGCCAATAGCCCGGCGATGGCGAGCGAGGACATGCGCACGGCATAGACCGTCAGGAACAGGAAGCGGCTATCGGCATCGAGCAGCTTCGCACAATCGGCCACCAGCCCCGGCAGGCTTTCCTCCAGCCGCCACACTTCGCCATCCGGCCCGCGCCCGAACTTGGGCGGATCGAGAATGATCCCGTCATAGCGCCGCCCCCGCCGCACCTCGCGCGCGGTGAACTTGGCCGCATCATCGATCATCCAGCGCACCGGGCGGTCTTCCATGCCCGAAAGCTGCGCATTGGCACGGGCCTGCGCGACCGACTTCTTCGAGGCATCGACATGCGTTACCGGGCCATGTTGCGATAACGCCAGCGTGCCGACCCCGGTGTAGCCGAACAGGTTCATGGTCTGCGCGTCGGCTTTCCCGGCAAGCCGCTCGCCCATCCAGTCCCACACCGGGGCCATGTCGGGAAAGAAGCCGAGATGCCGGAACGGCGTGCACGATGCGGTGAAGCGCACGTCGTTCCACCCAAGGTTCCAGCCATCGCGCGGCACGGCCCGGTCGAACATCCAGCGCCCGCCGCCGTCCTCGTCCGATCCCGGCACGAATTCGGCGTCGGCCTGCCAGTCGGCAAGGCGCGGTGCCCACATCGCTTGCGGTTCGGGGCGGATGAAGCGGTGCGGGCCATATTGCTCCAGCTTCCGCCCATGGCCGGAATCGAGCAGGGCAAAGTCCGCCCAGCCTTCGCCCACCATCAGCCGGGGCTGAAGGTCCAGCTCAGCCATTGCGAGCCGTGGCGCGCTCGGCCACATAGGCCGCGACGGCATCGTAATCGCCGGGCAGGCGATCGCAGCGTTCTTCACGCTCGAACAGATCGACCACGCGCGCGGGCAGGCCGGGGCGCAGGCCGGTGGCCCGCTCCACCGCATCGACGAACTTGGCCGGATGCGCGGTGGCCAGCGTCACGATCGGCACGCCCGCCGGAATGCCCTCGGCAACCCGTGCCGCGTGGAGGGCGATGGCGGTATGCGGGTCGATCACCTCGCCGCATTCCTCGAAAGCCCAGCGCATCGCATTGGCCATGTCGCCCGCATCGGCGCGTTCGGCACTGAACAGCGCCGAGGCCGATTCGCGCTGCGCATTGGTCAGCCGCATCGCCTTGGTCGCCTCGAACTGCTGCATTTGCGCAGCCAGTGCGGCAGCATCGCGCCCGCATCCGTCGAACAGCAGGCGTTCGAAGTTAGAAGAGACCTGGATGTCCATCGAAGGCGTGGCGGTGATGGTCACCGTGCTGGCCGAATAATCGCCGTTCGAAAGCGCGCGGTAGAGGATGTCGTTGACGTTGGTCGCCACGATCAGCCGCTCGATCGGCAGGCCCATGCGCGCGGCGACATAGCCGGCAAACACGTCGCCAAAGTTCCCGGTCGGCACCGAAAACGCCACCTTGCGCTGCGGCGCGCCCAGTTGCAGCGCGGCGTAGAAATAATAGACCACTTGCGCCATCAGTCGCGCCCAGTTGATCGAATTGACCGCGGCGATGCCGAAGCGGCCGGTCATTGCCGCATCGTTGAA
>JAPLPG010000171.1 GCA_026400375.1 Novosphingobium sp.
ACCTTAACCTCTGATATTGTTGCCGCCCATGTCAGCAACAACAGCGTTGCTGTTGGCGATCTTCCTACGCTCATTTCCAAGGTCTACGGGGCCCTTGCCGGCCTTGATCAGCCGGCCGAAGTCGAAGAAGTTCGCCCGGAACCGGCAGTTTCGGTCCGCGCTTCGATCAAGCCCGACTACATCGTCTGCCTCGAAGACGGCAAGAAGCTCAAGATGCTCAAGCGGCACTTGATGACGCATTACAATATGACGCCTGAGCAATACCGCACGCGCTGGAACCTGCCGGCCGATTACCCGATGGTGGCACCGGCCTATGCAGAGACCCGCCGCGACCTGGCCAAGAAGATCGGTCTTGGACGCAAGCCCGGTGAGACGAAGGCAGCTAAGGCCGCGCCAGCAAAGCGTGCGCGCAAAGCACCAGTGGAGGCTGCTGAAGTCGACGCCTGAGATTGCAAACCGTCATCTTGCGGGAAGCACCACTGCGTCTCCCGCAAAATGACATCAGGCTGCGAACAGGTCGCCCTGCCCTGCCCCTCCCCGCTTCCGCTGTGGGACCCGCACAAGGATGGGGTCAATGGGAGGTGGAGCGGCCGACATCGCCACACCGATAGTCTCTGATCGCGCCTTGGGGAGAAGTTGCAGGACTTCGGGTTTGACAACGTAGACCACATTGCGCCCTCCCCCCTGGTGAACATGATTGGTGGCAAAGCCCTGATAGAAGCGGCTTACGATCCCGGCTTTGACCAGCTCTGAAACAGCGCGACTGACGTTGGCACGGCCGACGGCACGCACTTGATCATCAACGGCCTGCTCGATGCGCTGCGCATCCAATTCAGCATTGCCTGAAAGCGATCCGGCGAGCTCTCCCTCGACTCTTCGCCGCAAGGAGGCTCGACGACCAGGCCGCTCGCTCATCGGCAGGAGCTGATCGCACAGCCATTCACGCAGCAGGACCGCCCTGCCCTCGGTTTTGACAAACGGACCAGCGTGGCCGCGCTCGTCGGCGAGCTCAGCGATCAATTGCAGGACAAGGAACGCGTAGCGCGGTCTGCTCGATGCTTGCGACAGCAGTGCGTAAATGCCGCCTAGCCCCGGTTTGTGCGTCGAATGCTCCATGGACCAGTATTGAGCACAAAAGGTGAATCCTGTGAATCCCCCATGTCGCGCGATCTGCGCTTTGTCATTAGTGACATCTCGCCCGCTGAGGCGAAGTGTCATTAATGACAGCAATTCGGAGCCGAGTGATCCTGCCTGCCTTCACGGCAAGAAGAAAGGCCGGCCCGGAGGCCAGCCTTTGGAAAGTTTGGGAGAGGATGCCTGAAAGGCCCGACCGATATGGGTCGCGCCGCCAAATGCTGCAAGTGCGAAATAAGTCTGCCTCGTTGCATTTTCCGCGGTTTGCCCCTGCCCGCTGACAGCGGAGTTCGCGTCCCGACGGTTGCTCAGCTCTCGACCCTTGTGGCGGATCCGGTCCTGCTCACGGTCCTTATGTTTAAAAGCGGTTCATGGCGGAACGGCAGAACACGCGCGCGCATTCTGCGCGAATGCATCTTCATCCATTTCTTGCCGCTGGTCGCCGCCATCATGCCCGATCCGCGTAGGCCGCCCGTAAACTATCCAGTGACGCCCGATGCGCGTTATTTCGTTGTGCGCGGCCGCCTTTGGCGAATGGCAAATCCCGCACTGACCCCCGAGCTACGTGCTCACCTTGTCAGTCAGCTCATGTCCGCCAGACGCGCAGTGGGGATGGCCCACAAAGCTGACGACAAAGACGCGGAAGCTTCCGCGCGCGACGCTGTCGATGCAGCAAAGCGTGCACTGGGCGAACGTGGTCCCGTCTGGTGGGACGACGGCGCGCCGGATCTCAACCGGCGAATTGTCCGCAACACACCTTACGCAAAATGGTTCGACGATCTGAGGCCCGACGAAACAAGCTGACCATCACCTACCGTTATTGCACCCACGGCTTGGCGAGGCCGAGGGAAATCAGATGGTCGCCTGCATCCTTTCCATCAACATTGATGCGGGCAAGCGTGCGACCATATCTGTCGGTGCCCAATCGTTCGATCTTGATCACCCCTGCTTCAAGAAAATCATCGAGTGCATCTCTGGACTTGATGCCGAGTGAATAATCGCACCAGCTCGGGTTCTTGCCATGACGAAGCTGCTCGCAGCGAGGAGAGCCCTCAAGTTCCGGGGCGTCGATCTTGGCGAGACGGATCTTCTCACCGTCACAGCGGATAGTGTCGCCGTCATGCACTGATACGAGAGTGCAGTCCCCTGCCCTCGCCCAGCCTACAGCAGAGGCAAGCTGGGGGATGGCGCCGCTGGCAAATAGACCCACTGCTCCCAACAGCGCCGCCGCTAACATCCCTGTCACGATTGTCATGCGGCCCCTGCCCCTCGATCGTTGCGCTTTCCGCCGTTGACGACTGACCTCTTCGAAACTGATCAGGTCAGAACGCTTCGTGCGGTGCCTGAATCTTCGGTGGAGCATGTCAGCCCTCTGATGGCGCTATGCACTCTTGGCAAGCGAACTGCGGTGAGAGGCACAATGGCGGTGACCACACGGTCGCTCTAAAGCGTCAACTCACGCTGCGCCGTTTCTGTCTGCTCAGGAGCATCCACCTGCATCCGGATAGCCCGTGCAAGTTCTGCAGCAGCGTCCTCTCGCATCCACGGCGTCGGGTCGGAGATGCCGACCCTTGCCCAACCAGGGGCTGTGAGGATGGCTTGAACGATAAGTGCATCATTGATTCGAGACATGGCGGTATTGGAACATTAAGGGAACGAAATTGCAATACCGGTTGACTCCAGCACCGCCGGCAACAACTTTTCTGGCATGTGCAATCTTTACCGCATGACCGCAGGCGTTGCCGAAATCGCTCGGATGTTCGCCGTGCCGTCCGTCGAAGGATTGAACGTCGCCAGCGAGATTTACCCTGGCTATCCGGGTCTTGTCGTCGCGAACGATCAGCTCAAGCAAATGACATGGGGCTTCCCGCTGTCGCTAACCGGCAAGCAGGGCCAGAAGCTCAAACCCAAGGCCGTCACCAATGCGCGGGAGGACAAGCTTCACACCGCGTTCTGGAAAGACAGCTTCATGAAACGGCGTTGCCTGATCCCGGTGACGCAATGGGCAGAGGCTGAAGGCAAAAAGGGCCAAATGACCCGGACCTGGTATGCCATGCCCGGCGACGGTCCGTTCGCTGTTGCAGGATTATGGCGCCCAACGGCGGAATGGGGTGACGCTTATTCAATGGTCATGGTCGACAGCTGTGGTCACATGGTCGAGGTCCACGATCGGATGCCAGTGCTTCTGCCCTCATCGTCGTGGGCGCAATGGACCACGGGCTCACCCGAAGCCGCGTTTAGCTTATGCAAGACATGGGCAGGAGAACTGCTGGTCGAGAAAACGCAAGATCGCTGGGCGGGGCCTAGAGCATAGGCCTTCTTATGCTGCCCTTCTGCTGACAGAGGGAGCGGTGGCTCTGGTAAGCTCCGGTGGGGCAGGCGCCTTACTCGCAGGCAATACCGTCGCCATCCCGGTCGAGGCCGGCGCGATAGCCCGGATCGCCGCGACGCAGTGGAGCCACTCCGGCAGCGCGTGCGGAGGCGCAATTCGGATAATAGCTACCTCCTGGCACAGGACTGCTTGCAAGCTGTCTAGGGGCGGACCGTGTCGCTGGCCGGTGGCAGTGATAGTCGCCAGTCTTGCGATTGTTATGGCAGCCCTCGGCGTTCAAGCCTCCCGGATGCGCGATGGATGTCTGCGCAGCGCCAAAACCTAGCGCAACAAATGCCAGCGCCGCCAAAGCAATGACACCTTTGCTCGCCCGATCATCTTTCAACGCGATATCTCCTGTCGAACGGATATATCGCATTGAACTATTTAGAAAACATATGTCGAAGCAAGCAAAGGTTGGCCACTCTCGTAATGTGGATCACCGCGGCCGGTGTACAGATATGGCCGAGGTCAAAGCGCCCCAAGAAGTTTGAGCGTACTCTGGTCCGGTTCGCCTTTAAACCACCTGTCGATCGCAGCTTTGAAGATTGGCCTTTCTGGGCACGCCGAGGCGAAAAGCGTCAGACAGGAATGCAGTTTCATGGCGTCGACATCACCAAGCACAGCCGAGGCATTGGCGGTCGGCAAGTCCTGAAGCAGGTCGACGCACTCCAGTAGGCGGGTCCCTAGGACTTCGTGGTTTGCGTAGGCCCGGGCTTCATCCAAGGATGTAATCGCAAACTTCTTTGACATTTCGCTGTGGCCAAGGCCCACGAGCTGGGGAAAAATGAACCACATCCAGTGCGTCTGCTTTTTCCCTTGGCGCAACTCGGTCGTGGCGCGGCAGTACGAAGTGCTTTGAGCATCTAGGAAATGCTGGAAATCGAACTGCATGATACCCGTCTTTTGCTACTTCCAACCGCAAACGTCAGCTGTGGCGAAGCTCTAGCCTTGTGCGACCCTCAGTGCGAGCCGCACCGTGCTTGATGGCCAACGGCGCGTCGTCGTACCCAACGCAGCCCCTCCCGGTTCGGGCACTTAGCCCTTGTCGGTCTCCTCAATGTTCTGGCAAGCTGCTGCTGCAGCACCGTCAGTCAAAGTGACGGTGGCATCATCATAGCGAAATAATATCGGATTGCCGTGTGTTTCGCCGGTCGTGCTGGACTCGAAATCCGCGCGCCCACGCACCTCGCGCCCGTCAACCTGCATGATCTTGATATCAAAACGGATATCTTGCCCCCTGTATTGGTATCTGATCGTGCCGCGTCGCTCTGCGACATTTAGCATGAGCCAATATTTGGACAGTCCACTGTCGCTGACGCAATACTTTTCAAGCACAGCAGGAAACGGCTTTGTATTGCAACCTGACGTTGCCGCCAAGGTCAATGTCGCAAAGGCGCATCGCAAGAAAACAGAATGAAAGTCTATCAAGGCCTGGTTCCTGTGGCGAGCGGCAGGTGCCAGAGCCTAACAGCCGCAACCCCAAGTGCCAGTCAAACTGAGTGTGCCAGCCGTATCTGCAATGTGCAGGCGGGCGTTGGAACTATGGCCGTCCTCTCCGGACTGAATTTTCCCGACGGGGCTCACATGCACCGCTATCGATCCGCAGAACATTGAGGTCGGGCCATCAAACATCGCCTGCGTGTCTGTTGCAGTGCAGAGGTTATCTTTGCCATTGAGCCGGAAGAACGCGAGGCCGTTGTCGCCAGTTATCAGCTTTGCTCTTTCCCGGCGTCCCAGCTGAAAACGAGCATGAACGGCCCCTCCCAATCTTCTGCCGGTCGGCGTCTTTGATCGTGCCCAGCGAGACGGTCGTGGCCCGGCTTGGGCTAGGCGTAACCTTCGCCGCGACCGGTTCCGGGATCGCGCTGACTGAAGGGTGTGGCGGAACCTTCGTTCTG
>JAPLPG010000114.1 GCA_026400375.1 Novosphingobium sp.
CCTGCGACAGCGAACGGGCATTGGCATCGCCGAAGATGTTGAAGCCGCCGGTGCACAGCGAGCGACCGCCGTCTGCGGCGTTCAGCAGGGTCTGGACCCGGCTCTTGACCACGGCATCGTTGAGCTGCTGGTCATGGACCGACTGATCGTAGGAAGCATAGAGATCGAACGACCAGCCCGAGGTGATGTCACCCTTCACCCCGGCCATGTACTGCTGCACGACGTAGTTCTCGTCCCAGTTCTTGTAGGGCACGCCGACATATCGGCCATTCCAGGTGAACGGCGAGTTGGGATTGGGACGCGACGCAAGGATCGTGCGCAGGTCCTGCGGGATGAAGGGGTTGGTCACCGGGATGGTGGTCAGCGTGCCGAACTGGGTGAGGCTGCCGCCCGATGCCGTCTTGACCGAAAGATCGACGTACATGAACTGGCCATAGGCGGTGAGGCCGGGCGCGAGGTCGTAGTCGGCCTTGACGAAGGCGGTCTTGCGCTTGAGGCCATTGGCGAAATCGATCTGCTGGCCTACCGGCATGCGCACGTTATTGCCGACGATCAGGTAGCCGTTCGAGCCGTTGGGCCCCTTGTAATTGCGCGCGCCGGTCTGGGTGAACAGCGTGCCGTCGTTGTTGAAGCCGAGGTTCAGCAACTGGAAGTTGGCAGGCAGGCTGTTGACGCCATACCCCGCAAAGACGCCCGAGACGACCGCGGCATTGGGCGCGTTGACCGCGCTGGGCACGAAAGTGCCGTTGCCGATGAACGATGATGGCGTCTTGTCGAAGAAGAAGTTGCGGCTGGAGCCGTTCACCTGGTCCTGCTGGGCATAGCTGAACGCCGCCAGGACATGGCCGCGATCCTGCGCAAAGCTGGATCCGAAGGCGAGCGAGCCGTTGAACTTGTAGGCATCGCCCCGTTCGCTGATCGCGTTCTGCACGTCCACGCGCACGCCGTCGAACGCGCGCTGGGTGCGGAAGTTGACCACGCCGGAAATGGCGTCCGAACCGTAGATTGCCGATGCGCCACCGGTGATGATGTCAACGCCGCCCATGATCGATTCGGGCAGGATGTTGATATCGACGTTGCCGTTGATGTCCGAAAGCGGCAGGCGCTTGCCATCGAGCAGCACGAGGTTGCGGTTGGTGCCGAGGCCATGCAGGTTGACCGAGGCGCGGCCGCCGGTGCCCTGTCCGCCGGTGTTGCCATTGCCCGCCGTGGTGAAGCTGGGAAACTGGTTCAGCGCGTCCTGCAGGTTGACCTGGCCGGTCTCCTTCAGCGCGCTTTCACCGACCGTGACGATCGGGCTGACGGCGGTGTTGTTCGGCCGCGCGATGAGCGAGCCGGTGACGATGATTTCCTTGTTGTCCACCGGCGCTGCGGCCGCGGCTTCATCCTGTGCGGCGTCCTGGGCAAGCGCGGGCGCGGACAGCGCGGCAGCCACGGTCAACAGGGACGCGGAAAACGCAAGGCGGGTGCCCCTCAAATTCATGTTCATCCTCCTCCTCGGGCAGCTGGATTCGCCACCCTTCACCGGACGTTCATTTATGTGACGAACTAGTCCCTGTCAAACAACTTGTGACTGGTTAGTTACACTTTGTGGCGCTCGACGAGAAAGGCTGCTGCGGCACAGATCAGCAGCGGCACGCAATAGGCGCCGAACAGCGCGGGAAGCGGGGCCTGCGCCGCCATCAGATACCCGCCGAGCATCGGGCCGATAACCGCCCCGCCTCGCCCCACGCCGATGGCCCAGCCCACGCCGGTGGCGCGGACCGCACCGGGATAGGCGCCCGCAGCGATGGGCCACACGCCGTTGTAACCGCCCTGCAGCAGCACGCCGATCAGGAAGGCGACGACGAGCGTCAGCCACACCGGCATCGCGATCGAACCGAACACGACCATGGCCACCCCTGCCCCGGTCAGCATGGTCGGAACCAGCTTTCCCAGCGGGACGCGCAATGCCAGCAGGCTCATCGCCATCGTGCCGACAAACGCACCGAGATTGTACAGCGCGCCCGCATAGATGCCGGTCGTCTCGGAAAGACCGGCGGCGATGGACAGCTTCGGAATCCAGCTGACGATGAAATAGAGCACCATCAGCCCGAAGAACACGGCGCACCACAGTGCGATGGTCCGGGCGCGCAAGGCGGGTGCAAACAGCTGTCCCACCTTCCCCGCCGAGGATGGTCCGCCTTCCGACACCGGTCCGCCTGCCGCATCTGGCCCACCTGCCAAGGCTGGCCGCCCTTGCGGCAGGACCAGCCACGCCGCCGGCAACAGCACCACAGTCAACACCGCCGCGCCCAGCAGCATCGCCTGCCAGCCGTGGATCGGCAGGGCATGCGCCACGATCAGCCCGGTGAACACGGCCGCGAAGGGATAGCCTGCCTGGACCACGCCCACCGCCAGATTGCGCTGCGCGGGCGGTGCGCTTTCTGCGGCAAGGGCAGCCATGGCGGCAAGGACGGTGCCGATGCCTGATCCCACCAGCACGCGCATCGCGAACAGCACCGGCACGTTTGGCGCAAGGCTGCTGGCAAACATGCCGACAGACATCAGGCACAGCGCGGCCAGGATCACCGCTCGCCGCCCGACCCGGTCGGCCAGTGGCGCGATGAACATGCCCCCGATCGCCATGCCGATCAGCCCGGCGCTGAACAGGTTGCCCATCGTGGCCGCACCGATGCCCCATTCGGCCTGGAGGCGCGGCGCGATGAACGACAGGATCGTCACGTCCACGCCGTCGGCCATGTTGATCGCAAAGCACAGGGCAACGATGCCCAGCGCCTTGCGCGTCCACGCGTCAGGGCCGTCTGCGCTGGCAGCGCTGGTGGAGGCAAGTGCCATTCGTCCTCTCCTTTGGGCGCAAGGCAGACGTCCGGCC
>JAPLPG010000045.1 GCA_026400375.1 Novosphingobium sp.
CCTCAAGTCGGCTTCCAAGACCACGGAAGACGCGATCAACAACTGATCCCCAACAACTGATCTCTGGCTTCTGCCGGAAATCGGGCCGCTCTGGATGCCAGAGCGGCCCTTTTCGCGTCAGGCTTCCTTCCACACCAGCTTGGGCTTGCGCGCCGCCAGCGTTTCATCGAGGCGGCGGCGCGGCGCAAGGTGCGGCGCGGATTTGAGCATCGGGTCCCCTGCCCGCGCCCGCTCTGCCAGCGAACGCATCGCCCCGACGAACTGATCGATCCCGCCCTTGCTCTCGGTCTCGGTCGGCTCCACCAGCATCGCGCCGTGAACCACGAGCGGGAAATAGACCGTCATCGGGTGGTAGCCCTCGTCGATCAGGCCCTTGGCAAGATCGTTGGTGGAGAACCCCTCGGCGAAGCCATCGTCCGAGAACAGCGCTTCGTGCATGCAATGGCCCGCGCCGCCGAACGGCGCATCGAGCACGTCATCGAGGCTGCGCAGCACGTAGTTGGCGTTGAGCACCGCATCGCCCGAAACCTGGCGCAGGCCATCGGCCCCGTGGCTGAGGATATAGGCAAGCGCGCGGGTGTACATGCCCATCTGGCCATGGAACGCGCACATCCGCCCGAAGGCCTGGGGGTGCTCCTCGTGCGCCTGCTCTTCCTCGATCAGCTTGACCGAACCATCGGCCTGCCGCGCGGTGAAGGGCAACGGACCGAAAGGCGAAAGCGCCTCGGACAGGACAACCGGGCCGGACCCGGGGCCGCCGCCGCCGTGCGGGGTGGAGAAGGTCTTGTGCAGGTTGATGTGCATCGCATCGACCCCAAGATCGCCCGGACGCACGCGGCCAACGATGGCGTTGAAGTTCGCGCCATCGCAATAGACATAGCCTCCCGCGGCGTGGACGGCATCGGCAATGATCTTCAGATCCCGTTCGAACAGGCCGCAGGTGTTGGGATTGGTGATCATCACGCCTGCCACATCCGGCCCAAGTCGCGCAATCAGGGCGGCGGAATCGACCCGGCCCTCTGGCGTGGCGGGGATGTTCTCGACGCGGAACCCCGAGAACGCCGCCGTGGCAGGGTTGGTGCCGTGCGCGCTTTCGGGCACGAGGATGACATCGCGCGGATCGCCCTTTGCCTCAAGCGCGGCGCGAATGCACAGCAACCCGCACAGTTCGCCATGGGCACCGGCCTTGGGCGTCATCGCCACGCCGTGCATCCCGGTCAGCCGGATCAGCCAATGCGCCAGTTCGTTCATGACCGAAAGGGCGCCCTGCACCGTCTGCACCGGCTGCAGCGGGTGGACATCGGCAAAACCGGGCATCCGCGCGACCTTTTCATCAAGGCGCGGATTGTGCTTCATCGTGCACGAGCCAAGGGGGAACAGGCCGAGATCGATGGCATAGTTCTGGCGCGACAGGCGCGTGTAATGGCGCACGGTTTCCGGTTCGGACAGACCGGGCAGGTTCGGATATTCGGCCCGCGCCATCGGTCCGAGCGCCGAGAGGTCGATGTCATCCGTGCCGGGAAAGTCGACCCCGGAACGGTCGGCCGCCCCGAGCTCGAACAGCAGCGCTTCTTCAAGCTGCAGCGCACGGTTGCCGGTGAACGTGCGGATGCCTTCTTCCGGCGCATTTTCGCCGATCGAGGGACGCCAGCCGGTGGGATTGATCGCGTTCATGCCAGCACCTCCTTGAGCGCAGCGGCCAGCGCTGCGATGTCATCGTCCGTCGTGCATTCGGTGGCGGCGACAATCATGCCGTTCGCCAGCGCAGCTTCCTGCGGGTAGAGGCGGCCGAGCGATACGCCGCCGAGCNNNCCGAGCGATACGCCGCCGAGCACCTGCCGGTCTGCCAGGTCACGCACGACCTGCCGCGCGTCACGGGGCAGCGAAATCGCGAACTCGTTGAAATAGTGCGTGTTGACCACGGTGACGCCGGGCACCTCGGCGAGGGCCGCCGCCGTCTTGCGCGCGGCAGCATGGCTGAGCTTTGCCATGTCGGCGAGGCCCGATCCGCCCAGCAGGGTCATGTGGACGGAAAACGCCAGCGCACACAGGCCCGAGTTGGTGCAGATGTTGCTCGTCGCCTTCTCGCGCCGGATGTGCTGTTCGCGGGTGGACAGCGTGAGCACGAAGCCGCGCTTGCCATCGGCGTCCACGGTTTCACCGCACAGCCGGCCGGGGATCTGGCGCAGGTACTTCTCGCGGCACCCGAACAGGCCAAGGTACGGCCCGCCGAACTGAAGGCCCACGCCGATCGACTGGCCTTCGCCCACCACGATATCGGCGCCGAGGGAGCCGGGGCTTTGCAGCACGCCCAGGGCGACAGGTTCGGTGACGACGATGGCCGCCAGATCGGGAATGCGACCAAGCACGTCCGGATACTGGACGACCACGCACGAAGTTTCACCATCGATGCGGGCGATCAGCGCCGCATCGTCGGGAGTGGCGACAAGTTCAGGCACCACCGTATCGAGCACGTCTCCGGTGAACCTGGCCATCGTGCGGGCGGTTTCGACATAGTGCGAGTGGAGCCCGCCCGAGATCACGGCCTTGCCGCGCCGGGTGATCCGGCCCGCCATGGCAATGGCTTCCCAGCAGGCGGTAGAGCCATCATAGAGCGAGGCGTTGGCCACTTCTGTGCCGAACAACCGCGCCACTTGCGTCTGGAATTCGAACAGGACCTGCAAGGTGCCTTGTGCGATTTCCGGCTGATATGGCGTATAGGCGGTGAGGAATTCACCGCGCTGGATCATGTGATCG
>JAPLPG010000263.1:0-20035 GCA_026400375.1 Novosphingobium sp.
ATGGGCCATTTTGGTCAAATCCCCTTGGGACGCTGGAATGGCTTCCATCTCGAACCGAAATCCGCTTGGAAAGGCAACCAGCCTTCCCGGCGCGAATTTCCGCCCGATATGTTAGCCATTCCAGCGCCTCGAAGGCGCGATCAATAGGTCCTGACCCTAGAGTGCCGCGATGAGAATTGCGGCACTCTCTGACATTCACGGCAATGTGATGGCGCTCGAGGCGGTGATGGATGACATCCAGCGTCGCGGTGTCGATCTGATCGTCAACCTCGGCGATATCTGTTCCGGTCCCCTGTTTCCGGTCGAGACTGCAGACCTGCTGCTGACGCTCGATCTGCCGACCATCAGGGGCAATCACGAACGGCAGCTGCTGGAGCAGGAGCATGCCGCGATGAACGCGTCCGATCGGTACGCGGCGGAACGGCTGCGCCCGGACCAGATGGACTGGCTGGCGAGCCTGCCGACGACGCTTCTGCTCCGCCCCGAGGTTCTGCTGGTACACGGAACTCCGGCCGATGATCTGGAGCCATTGCTGCAGACCGTGGACGAGGGGGGAATGCGCGCGGCGACGCCGGCTGAGGTGGTGAGCCGCATCCAAGGACTGGCAGCCGGTCTGATCCTGTGCGGGCACACGCATGTTCCGGCGCAGATGCGGGTGGGCGGAACCCTGAAGCTATGGCCATGATTGTTCGTGGTTTCGTTGAGGTGTCCTGAACCCGGGCAGTGTCGGCCTGCCCGCCTATCGCGATGTCCTGCCGTTCCCCCACGCCGCCGAGGCGGGGACGCCGCATGCGCGATACGCCCTAGCGACACAGGATGACCACGGCTGGTCCGCGCAGTTCTGCCAGGTGGAATACGACTGGGACAGCGCGGCCCGCGCGGCCGAGGCCAATGGCCGGACGGATTGGGCCTCTGCGCTCCGAACCGGACGCGCCTGAGGCCAGAGCCGCCTGACACATCCTTGACCCGATAGCTGCCCCTTGGCGGACACGAAAAAGGCCACCGTTTCCGGTGGCCTTCATTCGTTCTGAATGCTGTTTGAGGGGAGCGTTATGCGCCCTTCTTGTCAGCCCAGACGTTCTTCTTGGCCAGGTAGGCAAGGACCGTAGCGGCCAGCAGGAAGCCAAGCACGGCCCAGCCGGTCTGCTTGCGCTTGTCCATGCTCGGTTCGGCGGTCCAGATCAGGAATGCCGAAACGTCCTTGGCCATCTGGTCTACCGTTGCCTTGGTGCCGTCCGAGTAGGTCACCTGATCGTCGCTGGCGATCGGCTGCGGCATGGCAAGGTTAAGGTTGGCGAAGTAGGGGTTGTAGTACAGGCCATCCGGGGTCTTGGAGTCCGGGAACTTCTTGAGAAGTTCGGCGGGCTGCTCCTGATAGCCGGTCAGCAGCGAGTAGACATAGGCGCCGCCATCGTGACGCGCCTTGGTGATCAGCGAGAGATCAGGCGGCACGCCCTGGCCTGCATAGTACACGGCCGGGATGTAGTCGGAGGCGATGTTGTCACGCTCTGCGCGCTCGCCGCTCTTTGCGTCGAAGGTGGGCTGCTTGGTGCCCCACTGCTTGGCAATGGCCTTCACTTCGGCTTCGGAATAGCCGAGCTGGGCGAGATCGCGGAAAGCGATGTGCTTCATCGAATGGCAGGCAGAGCAGACTTCCTTGTAGACCTGGAAGCCGCGCTGCAGCTGCTGCTTGTCGAACTTGCCCAGCGCGCCGTCGGACGCGAACTTCACGTCCTTGGGGTGCAGGTGGAACTCGTGCTCTGCCGTGGGGCCAGCCGGTTCCGAAATTGCCGAATATGCCCCGTTACCGAACGACCAGAGCAGCGCGACGGCGAAGAACAAGCCGACCAGGGGGCCAAAAAGACGGACCATGGGGTTTTCTTTCTCTTACGCTTGGTGGCTGTCAGGCAGCGGCAGGGGTTGCATTGAGCACTGCGCTCTCGTCCTTGCCGAGGACCGATTCCGTGATCGAGAACGGAAGGGGCTCCGGCTTTTCGATCGAGGAAACGAGCGGCAGAATGATGAGGAAGTGCGCGAAGTAGTACAGCGATGCCAGCTGGCTGAGCATCACGTAGGGTTCCGCAGCCGGTGCGCCACCGCAGTAGAACAGCACCGCCATCGTCGGGATCAGACCGAACCAGAAGAACTTGCGGAACAGCGGGCGGTAGTGGCCCGAACGGACCGGCGAGGTATCCAGCCAGGGCAGGAAGAACCACACCAGGATCGCGCCGAACATGGCGAGAACGCCCATCAGCTTGGCCGGGATGAAGAAGAAGTCATAGGTGAAGGCGCGCAGGATCGCGTAGAACGGCCAGAAATACCATTCGGGAACGATGTGTGCAGGCGTCGAAAGCGGGTTGGCCGGGATGTAGTTGTCCGGATGGCCCAGCGCGTTCGGCGCGAAGAACAGGAATGCGCAGTACAGCAGCAGGAACACGCCCAGTCCGAAACCGTCCTTGGCCGTGTAGTACGGGTGGAACGGCACGGTGTCGCTCTCTGCCTTCACTTCCACGCCGGTCGGGTTCGACGAGCCGGGGATGTGCAGTGCCCAGATGTGCAGGATGATGACACCGGCAATCACGAAGGGCAGCAGGAAGTGCAGCGAGAAGAAGCGGTTGAGCGCGGCGTTGTCCGGCGCATAACCGCCCAGCAGCCACACCTGCAGCGGTTCGCCGACCACGGGGATCGCGCCGAACAGGCCGGTGATGACCTTGGCGCCCCAGAACGACATCTGGCCCCAGGGAAGCACGTAGCCCATGAACGCGGTTGCCATCATCAGCAGGAAGATGACCACGCCCAGTAGCCAGATCATTTCGCGCGGGGCCTTGTACGACGAGTAGAAGAAGCCGCGGAAGATGTGCAGGTAGACGACGACGAAGAACGCCGAGGCGCCATTGGCGTGCGCATAGCGCAGCATCCAGCCCCAGTTGACGTCACGCATGATGTGTTCGGTCGAATCGAAGGCCACCAGCGCGTTCGGCGCATAGTGCATGGCCAGGATCACGCCGGTCACGATCTGAAGCATCAGGCAGAAGCCGGCGAGCACGCCGAAGTTCCACATGTAGTTCAGGTTGCGCGGAACCGGGTATCCGGCGCCCACCGCGTTGTAGACGAAGCGTGGCAGCGGCAGCTTTTCATCAAGCCACTGCGTCAGCCCGGTGGCTGGCTTGTATTCTTTTGCCCAGGCGAAGCTCATGTTTCCTGTCCTCAGCCGATCTTCACGACAGTGTCGGAGATGAATGAATACTCGGGCACCTGAAGGTTCAGCGGTGCCGGACCTTTGCGGATGCGCGCTGCGGTGTCGTACGACGAACCGTGGCACGGGCAGAAATACCCGCCAAACTCGCCCTTCACTTCACCTTCGCCGGCGCCCAGTGGCACGCAGCCGAGGTGGGTGCAGACACCCATCGTGATCAGCCAATTGGTCTTGCCTTCCTTGGTCCGCTCTTCCAGCGTCTGCGGATCGCGCAGGGTAGAGGCATCGACCTTTTCGGCGGCAGCGACTTCATCCGGGGTCAGGTTGCGTATGAACACCGGCTGCTTGCGGAACACGGCCTTGATGGCCTGTCCGGGCGTGATCGCCGAGATATCGATTTCGGTCGAGCTTTGCGCCAGAACGTCGGCCGATGGCGCCATCTGGCTGACCAGCGGGACCAGCACGGCAAGGCCGCCCACACCTGCGAAACTTACCGCCGCGATATTGATGAAATCACGCCGACGCACACCTTCTCCGGCTGCTTCCGTTCCGGGGCCGGCCCCGGAACCTGCCGAAGTGTCAATGCTTGCTTGTTCAGCCATTGAAATTCCCTGCCTGCTGTCGCCGCGCGCGCGGATCGCACACGATCCAACTTGCTATACCTGAACGGTTCACCACGGCCAGACCGGCACGTATTGAACCGCACGGGGGCAAGGCACATGTATATGCGCTGGTCCCACCCCACATGGCGCGCCTGATAGACGCAAAGCCCCGGCTTTGCCAACAGGCATTTTGGTGCGGGATTCGCCCCCGGTTTCCGCTGGTGTTTCCGGCAGATTTCAGGCGCGAAACCCGCTGTTTCCGGGCCTATGGCGGTGGGCCGAAGCCGGCGCCTTCGGGCCAATCGGGCGCTGCCAGACCCATGACCTTGAACAGGGCTCCCATCTGTCCATCGCTGGTCAGGCGATCGCGCGCGATGCGGATGGATTCGGCCTGGGCCGGCTCCGCGCGGGCGAGCGCCGCCCGCGCCAGCGCATCGGCCCGCGCATCGATGCCAAGCGCCTGCAGCCAGCGCCCCTGGTCTTCGGTGCCCAGCCAGCGGATGCCGCGCGAGCGGGCAATCAGGGACAGCGCCGAGAAATCGACGTGGGCGGTAAGGTCGGCCTCTCCGGGCGCGGAGAACACATCGACCTTGCGGTGGTTCCTGACCGCCTGAAGCGACGAGCCCAGCCGCGGTTCGGCGGTGCCATAATCGATCAGCAGCGCCGCGCCGCCCTGGCTTGCCAGCCGCCCGGCCACTTCATAGATGACCGCGGCACAGGCGGGCGAGATTTCGAGCAGTGCCCCTTCGGGCGCGTCGCGCTGGCTGGCCGGAACGATGGCCTCCATCGGCGCGGTTCCGGCCACGGCGACGAGTCGGCCGTCGGCCACGCCGATCATGCGTTCGCGCCAGCCCGCCGCCGTGCGCACCAGCTGGCGCACCGGCAGGGCATCGAGGAATTCGTTGGCGACGATCAGCAATGGCCCATCGGTCGGCAGGGTCGAAAGATCGGCATGCCAGAAGGCCTGCGGATGCAGATCGAGCTGCCTTGCCTTGAGCGTGGTGCTGGTTTCGACGAAGTGGACGCGCGGCGCCAGGCCATACCGCCGCGCCGTGCCCAGGGCATCGCGCGCCAGCGTGCCGCGGCCCGGGCCGAGTTCGACGTAATGCACCGGCTCTGTCCGCCCGGCGCGGATCCAGATGTCGGCCAGCCACAGGCCGATCAGTTCGCCGAACATCTGGCTGATTTCGGGCGCGGTGATGAAATCGCCCGCCGTGCCGAAAGGGTCGCGGCTGGCGTAATAATGCGCGTTGGATTCGGCCATGTAGTGCGCCACGCTGATCGGCCCGGTATTGGTGATCAGGCGCGTGAACGTCTCCAGCAGGGTCCGGTCCGGAGCGGGGCGCGTCACGCCGGGGCGGCTCCTCCGGTGGCAACCGGCTTGCGGATCAGCGCGCGGGCGAAGAAGAACAGCCCTACCGCCATCATCGGCAGGGTGAGCCACTGGCCCATTGAAAAACCGGTGCGCATGGCAAAATCGTGCAACTGCGCATCAGGTTCGCGATAGTATTCCACCGTGAAGCGGGCGAGCGCATAGCCGAAGGTGAACAGGCCGACGAGCAACCCGGTCCGCCAGCGCGCGCTGGTTTTCCAGAACAGCACGATCAGGATCACCGCCAGCAGCAACCCTTCGAGCGCTGCTTCATAGAGCTGGCTGGGATGGCGGGCGACCGGACCGCCGCCGGGGAAGATCATCGCCCACGGCACGTCCGGCCCGGCTTCGCGCCCCCACAGTTCACCGTTCATGAAGTTGGCCAGCCGCCCGAACAGCAGGCCTGTCGGCACGCAGACGGCAATGTAATCGCACACGCGCACGAAATTGAGCCCGGCGCGCCACGATACCCAGGCGATTGCCAGGACCACCCCGATCAACCCGCCATGGAAGCTCATCCCGCCTTCCCACAGCTTGACCAGGTTCTGCGGGGCGGTGAGCAGTTCGGGCGCGTAGAAAATGGCATAGCCCATGCGCCCGCCCAGGATGATGCCCAGCGTTGCGTAGAAGAACAGGTCATCGGCATGGCGCTGCGCCATCGGCGCGCCGGGCTGGCGGATCATCTTCGACAGATGCCAGTAGCCGAACACGATCCCGGCCAGATAGGCGAGCGAATACCACTTCAACGCGAAGAAGCCGAGGTCCAGCGCGATGGGCGAAACGCCGAGGTCTTCCCAGCGAATCGGCCCTGAAACGGCGCTTTCCACCCCCGCCGAGGCGGCGGACGTTACGGCAAGCGCGGTTACCGTTGACACTAGTGACAGCAAGCGGTGAACTCCCTACAAACTTCGGACCGGACCCGCATCCGTGCTGCCGAACGCGCCCTTTGGGGGCCGTATTGGCACATGGTCAAGGCCGCAGGCAAACCCGAAAAGGCCCACGCGCAGATGGGCTACGGGTGAGGAGACATGAAAGGGTAGCATGAAGACCGAGTTGGATCTTGCGATGGATCGCGCTTTTGGCGCGATGACAGCCGAAGACGGCATGTTCCACACGGTTGCCATCCGGCGGTTCGATCGGGACCTGCCGATGATCGCCGCAGCGCCGCCGCACCTGCCTGCATACTTCGCCTATTTCTGCGCCACGCATGGTGACAAGACGTTCATCGTCGATGGCGACCTGCGCCTGAGCTTTGCCGAAATCTACAAGGCCGCGCGCCATGTGGCCGGCGGGCTGGTCGAAGGGCTGGCGTTGCAGAAGGGGGAGCGGGTCGGGATTGCCGCACGCAATTCGTCCAACTGGGTGATCGCCTACATGGCCGTGCTGATGGCGGGCGGCTGCGCCACCTTGCTCAATGGCTGGTGGCAGGGCGAGGAACTGGCCAATGGCATCGACCTGGTCGAATGCCGCTATGTCATCGCCGATGCCCCGCGCGCCGCCCGGCTGGAGGGCCACGCCCACGGCGCCACCGTGCTGCCGCTGGCGCACGATTGCCATTATGCACAAGGCCTTGCGGCACTGCTCGCCCATGGTGGGGGCATGGAATCGATCCTGCCTGAATTGACCGGCGACGATCTGGCCACCGTGCTGTTCACGTCGGGCTCCACCGGCATGGCCAAGGGCGCCTATTCGGATCATCGCGGCGTGGTGCAGGGGACGATGAACTACGTCGCCCAGAGCGCAGCCATGCTCGGCATCCTGACCGCCCGTGGCGAAGGCCCCGCGCCCGATGCGCAGCCGACCACGCTGGTCAACGTGCCGCTGTTCCACGTGACCGGTGAAGTGCCGGTGTTCCTGCAGTCCTTCGCCATCGGCCGCAAGCTGGTGCTCATGCCCAAGTGGGATGCGGTCGAGGCGATGCGGCTGATCGAGAAGGAGAAGGTTTCGTACTTCGTCGGCGTGCCGCTGATGAGCTTCGAGATCGCCACCCATCCCGATCGTGACAAGTACGACCTTTCGACCTGCGTATCGTTTGCGGCAGGCGGTGCGCCGCGTCCGGTCGAGCATGTCGACCGTATCCGCAAGGCGCTGCCCCATGCCTTCCCGCTGCTCGGCTACGGGTTGACGGAGACCAACGGGGTCGGCTGCGGCAACCTGAACGAGAACTACATGGCCAAGCCGGGCAGCACCGGCACGGCATCTCGCCCGCTGGTCGATCTGGCGATCCTGGACGATGCCGGCAATGCCCTGCCGCAAGGTGTCGTCGGCGAAGTCTCGATCCGCTCCATCGCCAATTTCCTGGGCTACTGGAACAACGAGAAGGCCACGCGCGAGGCGATTACGGCAGACGGCTATTTCCGTACCGGGGACCTGGGCTATCTCGATCCCGAAGGCTATCTGTTCATCGTCGACCGCAAGAAGGACATCATCATCCGCGGCGGCGAGAACATCAGCTGCATCGAGGTGGAAAGCGCGATCTATGCCCACCCCTGCATTGCCGAGGCCAGCGTCTTCGGCCTGCCCGACGAAAAGCTGGGCGAGGTGCCGGCCGCGGTCTACCTGGCCAAGGACGATTGTTCGGCCACCGAAGAGGAACTGCGGACGTTCCTGAAGGAGCACATCGCCCCGTTCAAGATCCCTGTGCGCTTCTGGGAAGTGCACGAGGCCCTGCCGCGCCTTGGCACCGAAAAGGTGGACAAGCGCAGCTTGCGCGAACGGTACACCAAGGAATGGCTTGAATCCTGCTCCTGACGGGGCAGGCCCTGGGCCTTGGCAGTGCGGGACTTGGCGGCAAGCGGCCTTGCGGGGCGCTGGCCGCCCGAAAGGTCACGGCTGTAAAGGTTTGATGTAAAACGTCGTCCTCGTGCCCATATGCTTGACGCACGCCTTTCTGCCATGGGAAGGCGGCGACGCACATTATGGGACAAACCGCCGTGTTTGATCAGTTCGATCCCGTGGTTCTGGCGCGCATCCAGTTTGCCTTCACGGTAAGCTTCCACTTCATATTCCCGTCCTTCTCGATCGGGCTGGCCAGCTATCTGGCGGTTCTCGAAGGGTTGTGGCTGAAGACCGGCAAGAGCGTTTACCTCGACCTGTTCCGGTACTGGCTGAAGATCTTCGCGGTGGTGTTTGCCATGGGCGTCGTTTCGGGCATCGTCATGTCCTACCAGTTCGGCACCAACTGGTCGGTGTTCTCGGTCAAGACCGGGCCGATCCTGGGGCCGTTGATGGCCTATGAAGTGCTGACCGCGTTCTTCCTCGAAGCCGGGTTTCTGGGCGTCATGCTGTTCGGCATGAGCAAGGTCGGGCGCAGGCTGCACTTTGCCGCCACCTGCATGGTGGCGCTGGGCACGTTCATCTCGGCCACCTGGATCCTCAGCGTGAACAGCTGGATGCAGACGCCGACCGGCTTTGCCATCAATGCCAATGGCCAGTTCGTGCCTGCAGGATCATGGCTGACCATCATCTTCAACCCGAGCTTCCCCTATCGCCTGGCGCACACGGTCATCGCCTCGTACCTCACCACTTCGCTGGTCGTTGGCGCGGTGGGCGCTTGGCACCTGCTGAAGGACCGCACCAATCCCTATGCCCGCAAGATGTTCTCGATGGCGATGTGGATGGCCGCGCTGGTCGCCCCGGTGCAGATCCTTGCCGGAGACATGCACGGCCTGAACACGCTGGAACATCAGCCGGCCAAGATCATGGCCATGGAAGGGCATTATCAGAGCCACCCCGAAGGCGCGCCGCTGATCCTGTTCGGCATTCCCAACAGCGCGGAAAAGCGCGTCGATTACGCTGTCGAAGTGCCCAAGGCATCGTCGCTGATCCTGAAGCACGATCTGGATGCGCCGATGGCCGGGCTGGATACCATTCCAGACGATCGAGAACCGCCGGTCGCCATCGTGTTCTGGTCGTTCCGCGTGATGGTAGGGCTGGGCTTTGCGATGCTCGGCCTCGGGCTGTTCAGTCTGCTGGCGCGGTCCCGCCGCGCGCTCTATGACTGGCCGCTGCTGCATCGCCTGGCGATTGCGATGGGGCCGACCGGGTTCGTCGCGGTCATCGCCGGTTGGGTGACCACCGAAGTCGGACGCCAGCCCTATACGGTCTATGGCCAGCTCCTGACCGGACAATCGCACTCGCCGCTGGCCGCGCCTGCCGTGGCAGTCTCGCTGATGGCCTTCGTCGTGGTCTATTTCGCGGTGTTCGGCGCGGGCACGTGGTATCTGCTCAAGCTGATGGGCCAGCCCCCGCATGCCGGTGAGACCGAGCCGCCGCAGAACCCGATCCGGACCGCGGGGATCACGCCCGCCCCGGCGCTGGACGGCGCACCAGAGCCGGCGGAGTGAACCATGGCCTATAATCTCGATCTCACCACGATATGGGCGTTCATCATCGCCTTTGCCGTGTTCGCCTATGTCGTCATGGATGGCTTCGATCTGGGCATCGGCATCCTGTTCCCGTTCTTTGCCGTGGGCGAGGAGCGCGATCAGGCAATGAATTCCATTGCGCCCGTGTGGGACGGCAATGAAACCTGGCTGGTTCTCGGCGGCGGCGGACTGTTTGCCGCCTTTCCGCTGGCTTATGGCATCATCCTGCCCGCCACCTATCCGCTGATGATAGCGATGCTGCTGGGCCTGGTATTTCGCGGCGTGGCCTTCGAATTCCGCTGGCGCGATACCCGGCATCGCGCGCTGTGGGACGTGGCGTTCACAGTGGGATCAGTGGTGGCAGCGATGGCGCAGGGCATGATCCTGGGCGCGATCCTGCAAGGAGTGACTGTAACCAGAAGCGTTGCGGCGGGCGGCTGGGCCTATGCCGGAAACTGGCTAGACTGGCTCACGCCGTTCAGCCTGCTGACGGGGCTGGGGGTGGTCGCCGGGTACGCACTGCTGGGCGCCACTTGGCTGAACTGGAAGGTCGAAGGCACGGCGCAGGCCCATGCCGTGCGGCTGGCGCGCGTCCTCGGCATCATCACGCTCGTGGCCATGGCGGCGGTCAGCGCGGCGACGCCCTTCCTCGACTATGCCTATTGGCATCGCTGGTTCGAAATGCCGGGAATCCTGCTGACGGTGCCGGTCCCGCTGCTGGTGGTGGCATTTGGCTTCAGCTTCTTCAAGAGCCTTGCCCTCGGGTCTGAACGCCTGCCCTTTGCCATCGCGCTGGGGCTGTTCCTGCTCGGCTTTGCCGGCCTTGGCATCAGCATCTTTCCCTACATCGTGCCCGATCAGATCACGATCTGGGAAGCCGCCGCGCCAGAGAAAAGCCAGCTGTTCATGCTGGTGGGAACGGTCGTGATCATGCCGGTGATCATCGCCTATACCGGCTGGGCCTATTGGGTGTTCCGCGGCAAGGTTGGCACCCATGGCTATCATTGATCGACCGGGTGTTGATCGACCGGGCACTGACACACCAGGCATTGACGCGCGAGGCACCGATGGATGAGGGTCCGCTGTGGCGGCGGCTGGCGTGGCTGGCGGCAATCTGGACCGGCAGCGTCGCCGCGCTTGGCCTCGTCGCCTTCGTCATCCGGATCTGGCTGAGGGCCTAGCGCGCACCTTGCCGCGCCGGACGGATCACTCCCACTCGATCGTGCCGGGCGGCTTGCTGGTGTAGTCGTAGACCACGCGGTTGATGCCCTTCACCTCGTTGACGATGCGCGTGGCCACGCGGCTCAGGAAGCCGGCATCGAACGGATAGATATCGGCGGTCATGCCATCGGTGCTGGTCACCGCGCGCAGGGCGCAGACATTGTCGTAGGTACGGAAATCGCCCATCACGCCCACCGTCTTGACCGGGAGCAGCACGGCAAAGGCCTGCCAGATCGCGTCATAGAGCCCGGCGTTGCGGATTTCCTCGAGGTAGATCGCATCGGCCTTGCGCAGCACGTCGCAGCGCTCCCGCGTGACTTCGCCGGGGATGCGGATGGCAAGACCGGGTCCGGGGAAGGGGTGGCGGCCGACGAACACGTCGGGCAGGCCCAGTTCGCGGCCCAGCGCGCGCACTTCGTCCTTGAACAGTTCGCGAAGCGGCTCGACCAGCTTCATGTTCATGCGTTCGGGCAGGCCGCCAACATTGTGGTGGCTCTTGATCGTCACCGAAGGCCCGCCGGTGAAGCTGACCGATTCGATCACGTCGGGATAGAGCGTGCCCTGCGCCAGGAAGTCCGCGCCGCCGACCTGCCTGGCCTCGGCCTCGAACACGTCGATGAAGGTCTTGCCGATGAACTTGCGCTTGGCTTCCGGGTCGGTCACGCCGGCAAGGCCGCCCAGGAACAGTGCCGAGACGTCCTTGTGGACCAGCGGAATGTTGTAGTGGTTGCGGAACAGGCTGACGACCTGCTCGGCCTCGCCCATGCGCATCAATCCGTGGTCCACGAACACGCAGGTCAGCTGGTCACCGATGGCTTCGTGGATCAGCACTGCGGCAACCGCCGAATCGACGCCGCCCGAAAGGCCGCAGATCACGCGGCTATCGCCTACCTGCTCGCGGATCTCGGCAATCTTGGTCTTGCGGAATTCGGCCATGGTCCAGTCGCCGGTGCAGCCGCACACGTGGCGCACGAAGTTGGCGATCAGCTTGCCGCCATCGGGGGTGTGGACCACTTCGGGGTGGAACTGGGTGCCGTAGTACTTCTTCTCGTCGTTCGCGATCACGGCAAAGGGCGCGCCATCGGAAACGGCAACGATGCGGAAGCCGGGGGCGAACTGGGTGACCTTGTCACCATGGCTCATCCACACCTGATGGCGCTCGCCCACGGCCCACAGACCGTCGAACAGGACGCAAGGTTCGGTCACGGTGAGGAAGGCACGGCCGAATTCGCCCGAATCGCCGGGCTCCACCTTGCCGCCCAGCTGCTCGCTCATCACCTGCTGGCCATAGCAGATGCCCAGAAACGGCAATCCGCTGTCGAACAGCACTTGCGGTGCGCGCGGAGATCCGTCGGCAGGCACGCTGGCGGGCGATCCCGACAGGATGATGCCGGTTGGCTTCATCCGGTGAAACGCGGCCTCGGCCTGCGTGAACGGGGCTATTTCGGAATAGACCCCGGCTTCGCGCACGCGGCGCGCGATAAGCTGCGTTACCTGGCTGCCGAAGTCGACAATGAGGATCGATTCTGAAGGCTGAGTGCTCATGGGCAGCCGATAGGCAAGCAGGCGGTTCCTGTCCAGATGGGCCGCAAATTGTGACAGTTGCGTTACATGCAACTGGACTTGCCCCGTTCGCACTTGCAGCATACGTCATTCGGCGTATTTGGGCGGCAGTTCCGATGCTTCCAGCCCACCCTGCCGGATGAACACGAACTGGGAGGATACCTGCAAGGTGAACCACAACAGGAGGTACACCATGCGCAAGCTTACAGCTATCGCGCTTCCGTTCATCTTTGCTGCTGGTCTCAGCGGCATGATGTTCACCGCCACGCTCGTCTGAGCGCGGCCCCGGCCCCGCAGCGTTTTGCCGGTGGCCGGACGGAACGCCAAGCACCACGACAAAAGCGGCTGCCCCAGCGGGGCAGCCGTTTTGTTCATGTGGCGCGCGCGCACTTTCTGACGGGCTTCTAACGGTCGCCCACCCGCGCTAGGTTCGCCTGCGATGACCGTCACCCGCTTTGCCCCCAGCCCCAATGGCCCGCTCCATCTGGGACATGCATATTCCGCAATCGTTGCCCATGACCGGGCAAAACGCGATGGCGGCGAGTTCCTGTTGCGGATCGAGGACATCGATGGCGCGCGCTCGCGGGCCGATCTGGCAGACGAATTCCGCGCAGACCTCAACTGGCTGCAACTCGATCACCGCGAGGTTGCGCCGCAATCGGCGCGCATCGCCAGCTATCGCACGGCCGCCAACGAACTGCGCGCGATGGGCCTTTTCTATCCCTGCTCCTGCACCCGCGCCGAAGTGGCTGCTGCTGCCGTGGCGCATGGACCGGACGGGCCGCTTTATCCCGGCACCTGCCTGCGCCGCGGGCCCGTGCCGGGGCCGGACGTTGCCTGGCGGCTGGACATGGAGCAGGCGAGCGAACTGGCCGGACCGCTCGAATGGACCGACGAGCGCCACGGCACGCAACGGGCGCGCCCCGAGATGTTCGGCGACGTGGTGCTGTGGCGCAAGGACGCGCCCGCCAGCTATCACCTGGCCGCAACGCTGGATGATGCCGCCGATGGCGTGACTCATGTGACGCGCGGGGTGGACCTGTTCCAGGCCACGCACATCCACCGCCTGCTGCAGCATCTGCTGGGCCTGCCGGTGCCGGTGTGGCACCATCATCCGGTGCTGGTCGAGGCAGACGGACGCAAGCTGGCCAAGCGGCGCGATGCCCCCGCGCTGGCCGACCGCCGCCGCGCCGGGGAAGACGGCCGCGCCGTGGCCGCAGAGGTCCGGGCTACCCTATTTGACACTGGTATTTCACTGTCCGACGCCTTAAATCAGACCGCATGAAATATGTCCTGATCCCGCTCATCATCATCTTCGTGGCGCTCACCGTGGTGTCGCTCGTGCGCGGGATCGTCGCGTTCCTGAACAGCACCAAGGAAGACCTGAACCGCGATCCGTCCGACGGGGCGACGGCGAACCAGCTTCTGCAGAACAAGATGATGTTCAACCGCATCAAGTATCAGGGGCTGGCCGTCGTCACGGTTGCCATCCTGCTCGCCTTCGCCCGCTGAAACGCCGGGCAGGGACTGGCGATGGTAAAGCTCAACAAGATCTACACGCGCACCGGTGACGATGGCACATCAGGCCTCGTCGATGGTTCGCGCCGCGCCAAGTACGATCCGCGCATGCAGGCGATCGGCGACGTGGACGAGGCCAACAGCGTCCTCGGCCTTGCCGCGCTGGTCACCGATGGACCGACGACGGCCACTCTCCAGCGCATCCAGAACGACCTGTTCGATCTCGGCGCCGATCTGGCCACGCCGGGTGAGGATTTTGCGCCATCGGAAATGGTGCTGCGCGTGGTGGCCCGCCAGGTCGAATGGCTGGAAGAGGCGATCGATGCGCTGAACGAGACTCTGCCGCCGCTGACCAGCTTCATCCTGCCCGGCGGGTCTGAAGCCGCTGCGCGCATCCACGTGGCCCGCGCCACCGTGCGCCGGGCAGAGCGTAGCGCCGTGGCACTGGCTGCGGCCGAACCGGTCAATCCGCAGGCGCTGGCCTATCTCAATCGGCTGTCGGACTACCTGTTCGTCCTCGCCCGCGCGATCAATGCCGGCAACGACCCGCTGTGGGTTCCCGGCGCTTCGCGCTAAGCAAGAACGCGCTTCGCGCTGAACTGGGGCGCGCATCGCGCTAACTCGCGTTTGGCGCAGGTAGACTTGTGCCGATGCGCCCGTTAGGCACCCCGTCAAACAGCAATTGACGGGGATTCGCATGATCAAGACAGTGGCGGTCATCGGTGCGGGCCAGATGGGCGCAGGCATCGCGCAAGTCTCGGCACAGGCGGGCATGAAAGTGCTGCTGGGTGACGTCTCGATCGAGCTTGCCGAAAAGGCCAAGGACAAGATCGCCAAGGGCCTTTCGAAGCTGGTCGAGAAGGGCAAGATCGAAGAAGCGCTGGCCGCATCGACAATCGCCAACCTCCACGCCTTTTCCGATCATGGCGCGCTGGCCGAAGCCGATCTGGTGATCGAGGCCGCGACCGAGCGCGAGGACATCAAGCACATGATCTTCGAATCGGCGGGCAGGCATCTTGCCCCGCACGCGATCATGGCGTCCAACACCTCGTCCATCCCGATCACCCGCATGGCGGTCTCCTCGCCCGATCCGCAGCGCTTCATCGGCATCCACTTCTTCAATCCCGTGCCCCTGATGAAGCTGGTGGAAGTGATCCCCGGCCTTGCCACGTCGGTATCCACGATTGAATCGGTGCGCGATTACGTGGCCGATATCGGCAAGGAAATCGTGCTTTCGCAGGATGAACCGGGCTTCATCGTCAACCGCATCTTCGTGCCCTTCATCAACGAGGCGGCGTTCGTGCTGGGCAGCGGCACCGGGTCGATCGTCGATATCGACAAGGGCGTGAAGCTTGGCCTCAATCACCCGATGGGGCCGCTGGAACTGGCCGACTTCATCGGGCTCGACACCTTGCTGGAGATCATGAAGATCTACCTCGCCTCCACCGGCGACCCAAAGTACCGCCCGGCGCCGCTGCTGCAGAAGTATGTCGAAGCAGGTTGGCTGGGTCGCAAATCGGGCCGCGGTTTCTACGATTATTCGGGCGACGTGCCGGTTCCCACGCGCTGAGGCGGAACAGGGCAGCGTTCAAGGCGTAGTCTCCCCATGAAGGAGACACGCCATGACCGATCGTGAAAACCCGGCGCCCGAAACCGTCAACAACGAACAGGAAGACGCCGGGACACAGGCGCAGACCGTCGCCGACGAAGCGATCTCGCGCGCCACCAGCGTCCTTGGCGAACAGGATCTGGGCGACCGCGCGCCAGGCCAGGGCGACGACAGCGGCAGTATGCCCGATCTGGTCGATCACATGAAGCAGATGGTCAGCAGCGGCGTGATCGACATGAGTGCCTATCGTGGCGAGCGCAACGATGACGACGAGGACGGCATGCTGGGCGAAAGCGGCGAAGACGACTGAGGCATGATTGCGTGTGGCTGATGCTGCTTTAGAAGGCAGGCCCGGAAACCCTGCCAGAGCGCGAGGCTGCGACTGCCGATGATCCCCGTATTGCTGCTCGTCCTGTCCAACGTGTTCATGACCGTGGCATGGTATTGGCACATTCAGGGCGATACGCAGGCCGTGGCCGCGCGGCCGCTCTTGTGGGTCATCCTTGTCAGCTGGGGCATCGCCCTGTTCGAATACTGCCTTGCCGTGCCCGCCAACCGCATCGGGGCGTTGCACGGCTGGTCGGCAGGTCAGCTCAAGATCACGCAGGAAGCGATCGCGCTGATCGTGTTTGGCGTGTTCATGGTGGTGTTCCTGAAGGAGCCGCTGCACTGGCGCCATTTCGCGGCGTTCGGCTGCATCATGGCTGCCGTGGCGTTCCTGTTTACGGGGAAGTAGCGCCGCCCCGGGGTTTCGGGTCCTTGGCCCAGGGATCGGCATGTGGCGTCCTGGCCGCCGCTGGCGAAGCGCCGGTCTGTTCGGCGGTCTCGTCCGCCGATGGCACCACCGACCACGCCAGCAGCAGGATCGAAGCCGCCCACCACAGCGCCTTCCAGCGACTGGCGAATACGGTGGAGAGGCGCGGGCCGAACATCCGGGCACTGTGGCACGGCGAGGTTTCCAAGGGGTTACGCTGAGCACGAATACTCAGTGCCGATACGAAGGCGCGTTCCCGTTTCGTTTCGTCCAGACTCACCGCCATGAAACTATCAGCAACCCTTGTCGCTGCGGCGCTGTGCATGATGCCTCTGGGCGCGATTGGCGCGCCTTCTTCGCCCGGCCTTGGCGATCCCGAGGCGGCGCGGTTCGATCTGTGCAAGCCCGGCCCGCGCGTGACCTGCGTGGTCGATGGCGACACGTTCTGGTACGCGGGCACCAAGATCCGCATCGCTGATATCAACACCCCCGAAACATCGGACCCCGGCTGCGCAACCGAAGCAGCGTTGGGTGCGAAGGCCACGCGGCGGCTGGTGCAACTGTTGAATGCCGGACCGTTCACGCTGGAGGTCAAAGGCCGTGCGACCGATCGCTATGGCCGGGCCTTGCGCGTCGTCACGCGACGGGGCAGCAGCCTTGGCGAACCGCTCGTGGCCGAGGGTCTGGCCGAGCGCTGGACGGGGCGGCGCAGCGACTGGTGCGCCCGTTCCTGATGATCAGGCCGCCCGCAGCCCGGTCAGCGCGCTGGCCCCGCGATCGGCCGCGGACAGGCCATCGAACACCGCGTCGATGATGCGGGCCAGTTTCTGTTCGGTCAGCCGGGGCATGAACTCGATCATCGTCTGCAGTGCGCAATAGGGCGCGCACATCTGGTTGACCAGGCTGATCGTCTCGTCGATGTCCAGCCCTTCGAAGGCGCCATCGCTCATCCCCTCGCCAATGATCTCCCCCAGGTAATGGTCGGCCAGATCGATGTAGCTGCGGATCTGTTCGAAATAGTCGCTGCCGACTTCGATATAGGTCTGCAGCTTGACCGGATCGGCCTCCCACTTGCGGCGCATCATCAGGAAACGGCGGGCGAAGAATTCGTACATCTTCCGGCGCGGCGGCAGGTCGCTGGCCAGCACGTCTTCCATGATCTCGACCATCGGCTGGAACCAGTGGTCGGCAATCGCCTCCATCAGCTCCTCGCGCGTTTCGAAATAGCGCGAGAGGCCTGCAGGCGAAATGCCTGCGCGCGCGGCCAGCTCTGACATGTTCAGGCCCGCACCGCCCCGTTCCTCGATCATGGCCTGCGCCAGATCGACCAGCCGTGCCTGCATGACCTCATTTTCATTGCCGGATAGTGCCATGGCGGGTTCGTGCGTCCAAGGTGGAGATTGATCTGCATTGTAGAGCGGTATGGCCGGCTAGACAATGATCGCTTGGAAAGGGGCTGCGCGGCGCCTTCAAACCATCATCATGATGGGCTAGGGACCATGGGCATAAAGTTGCGCTCGATACAAAAGGTGTTCCTCCGGATGGCCCCGAAGCCCATGCTGCCCCGTTCTGCCCTTGCGCTCCTCCTGCCCGGGCTGCTTGCCGCCTGCGCCGCGCCGATGGCCGGCAATGCGCCAGTAGGGCCTGTGGAAGTGGGCATCATCGGCATCAACGATTTCCACGGCAGCCTTGAACCGCCGCGTCAGTCGGTCAACGTAGCCGATGGCAATGGCGGCGTGGTCCCGGTTCCGGCAGGCGGCGCGGCCTGGCTCGCCTCGGCCATCGATTCGATCCGGGCGAAGCATCCGCGCTCGATGACGGTTTCTGCCGGCGACATGATCTCCGCCTCGCAGCTCGCCTCCTCGCTCTATCTCGATGAACCGGCCATCGGCGTGATGAACCGCATCGGGGTGGACTTCAACGCGGTGGGCAACCACGAGTTTGACAATGGCCAGCGCGAACTGCTGCGCAAGCAGACCGGCGGGTGCGA
This sequence comes from Novosphingobium sp., assembly GCA_026400375.1. Taxonomy (GTDB): domain Bacteria; phylum Pseudomonadota; class Alphaproteobacteria; order Sphingomonadales; family Sphingomonadaceae; genus Novosphingobium. Next base: position 18,193 of record JAPLPG010000263.1, read on the forward strand.
GAAGTTCACCGCCAAGCAGCCTTGCGCGCTGGAAAGATTCACCGGCGCAACCTTCAAGTACCTCGCCGCCAGCACCAAGCGGGCCGATGGTTCCACGCTGTTTCCGGCCACCGGCCTCAAGACGTTCGGCACGGGCAAGCGCGCGGTCACCGTCGGCGTGATCGGGCTGACGCTGAAGGGCACGCCCAACCTGGTCAACCCCACCGGCATCGAGGGCCTGACCTTCGCTGACGAGGCGGACACAATCAACGCCGCCGTGCCCATGCTGAAACAGCAGGGCGCTGACGCCATCGTCGTGCTGATCCACGAAGGCGGGCGCACCAAGGGCGAGCCCGACCCGCAAGGCTGCACCGATTTTGCCGGAGACATCCGCCCGATCCTCGACCGGCTGGATACCCGCGTCGATGTGGTGGTTTCGGGCCACACGCACTGGTCCTATGTCTGCGATTATGGCGCGCTGAACCCGGCCAAGCCGTTCCTGCTGACCAGCGCGGGCGTCTATGGCGAACTTGTCACCGACATCACGCTGCAGATCGATCCGGTGGCAGGGCGCGTGATTGCGAAGCAGGCGCGCAACGTGATCGTGCAATCCACCCCCTACAAGGGCACGCGCGGCGATATCGGCAACACCGCGCTGTTTCCGCAATTCGCCCCCCGCGCCGATGTGGCCGAATATGTGGCGAGATATGTCGAGGCCTCAAAGGCCTATACGCAGCGCCCGATCGGCAAGCTGGATCGCGCCGCGCCCAAGGCCGAAGGGCCGGAGGGCGACCCCTTGCGCAACCTGATCGCCGACGCGCAACTGGCCGCCACGCGCGACAAGGGCGCGCAGATCGCCTTCATGAACCCGTTCGGCATCCGCACCTCGCTGGTTCCCGCCGCCGACGGCACGCTGACCTTCGGCGACATCTACTTGTGCCAGCCCTTCGGCAACAACGTGGTCACCGAAACGATGACCGGCGCGCAGATCAAGGCCGTGCTGGAAGAAGGGCTGGACGATACCGGACCGAAGCAGGTGCTGGCACCCTCCACCGGCTTTGCCTTCACCTATGACCCGGCGCGGCCATCGGGCGACCGGATCGTGTCGATTACGCTGGACGGCCAGCCGCTGGACATGGCGCGCGGCTATCGCGTGACGGTCAACGGCTTCCTGGGCCTTGGCGGGGACGGCTTCTCAGGCTTCGTCGGCAAGCCCGACACGGTGACCGGCCCGACCGACATCGACGCGCTGGAAAGCTGGATCAAGGCGGTGACGGTGCGCGCGGTAGCGCAAGAGGCGCGGGTAGGGGTGGTGAAGGGCTAGTCCCTCAACCGAACAACCACTGGCCCAGCAACCGGTTGAACGGAAAAGTAAAAAAGCCTGCTATCAACAGCGCGCCCAAAACCATGCCGCGAACCGCACGTCGGTGACGCATGGCATCGTGGCGACGAGCAAAGATGACGATGAGCGGTACTTGTATCAGCGTCCAGATCGACAGCAGGTGAATGATGCTGAAGCTTCCGTGGTGGTTGATCCGGATGAAAAGGCTGTCGAGCGCCGTCACGGCCATGGCTGCCACCCAGACATAGCCAAGCGTCCGGTGGCGGGCCGTGCCCCGGCGCTGCCACAGGATGTCCGGTGTCATACCAACGGCAATCGTGATCGTCGCAAGGTGCGCCCAGACAACCAGTGGAACGCGGCCCCAATCGGGCACGCCGCGCAAGACCGCCGTGCAGATCGCAACGAGCATGACCAGCGCGCCTGCGCCGAGAAACTTTTCGAACTTGTCCGGGCCCGCAATCGCTTCTGGTATCACTCGCTCAATCCCCGCTTCGGCCACCACGGCACAAATCCCGAAGTCCG
>JAPLPG010000263.1:20108-49599 GCA_026400375.1 Novosphingobium sp.
CCCGATACCCCGGCCGCCGCTCTTCCATGCCCTTTTCCAGCAGCGGCTTGCCCGACCACTTGGTCAGCGTGAACGTCAGGAACACCGGCCCCACCACGCTCGCCAGCGCGACCCACAGGCCGGCGTCGGCGGCGGCGAGCCAGATGCCCCACCAGACGCAGGCGTCGCCGAAGTAGTTGGGGTGGCGGGTGTAGCGCCACAGGCCGGTCTGGAGCACGCGGCCCTTGTTGGCAGGATCGGCGCGGAAGGCGTTCAACTGCGCATCGCCCACCGCCTCGAACACGATGCCCACCATCCACAGCGCGGCTCCGGCAAAGGCCAGTGCACCGAGCGGTGCGGGCTTTCCGCTGGCCAGCACGCCCAATTGCGCGGGCAGGCAGGTGATGAACAGCAGCAACGCCTGCGGGGCGAAGACGAACTTCAGCGCGGCAGCGGCAAAGCGCCCCTCGGCCTTGGCCTTGCCCAGCATTTTGGCATAGCGCGGGTCTTCGCCATGCCCGCGCCAGCGGGTGTAGAGGTGCCATGCGAGCCGCGCCGCCCAGATCACTGCCATCGCGGTAATCAGGCTGGCCCGCGCGCCCGGCCCGCCCGGAGCATGCAGCCATGAAATCAGCGCCAGCACGCCCATGCCGCCGCCCCACACCGCGTCGATGAAGCTGACATCGCCGATCTTCACCGCCACGCGCCACAGCGCCAGCATCCCCAGCACCAGCACGGCGGCATTGATGCCCAGCGCGATCCACAAGGTCGGCCCGTGGGTCAGGAAATGAAGGTCAGGCACGTTCAAGCTCCACGTCGTCTTCGGCGGCGGCGGCGGCCGGGGCAGGCTCGGCCAGCGGCGCTTCGGGCGGGCTGGTTAGCCCGCGTCCGGGGTGGCGCGGCGTGACCGTGCTGTAGAAGGCAAAGAGCTTGGCCATGTCGGCCGCGTAATCGCCCGTTGGCCAGATGGCCGGGCCAAGGCCGCCGGTCTTGTTGCCATAGTCCATCATGCCGATCACGATGGGCACGCCGGCCTTCAGCGCGATGTGATAGAAACCGCTGCGCCATTGCCCAACCTGGCTGCGCGTACCTTCGGGTGCGATGGTCAGCATGAAACGGTCGCGCCGTGCGAATTCGGCCACCATCGCGTCGACCACGTTGGCCCGCGCCTTGCGGTCGATCGATACCCCGCCCATCTCGCGCATGAAGCCGCCCATCGGCCAGCGGAACAGGCTGTCCTTGGCCATGAAATGCGGCCTTACGCCAAGGTCCTCGGTCAGCCCGATGAAGTTGACGAAATCCCAGTTCGACGTATGCGGCGCAGCCACGATCACGCAGCGGCCATCTGCAGGCGGGGTGCCATAGGCGGTCCATCCGCGCTTGCGATAGAACCACACCAGCGCCTTGCGTACCATGCGCGAAAGCAGGCTTGGCCTGCGATCTGTAATTGCCCCGTCCATCAAATTCTCCCCCCTGGCAAAGTAGCGCAGAGAAGACATGCTGTCTAACCCGCCTTTGGACTGCACGCATGCTGTGCAGGGACGCTCACGTTGCTGCGGCATGGTGCCAATTCGCCTTGCGAGCGGGGCAGCAATGTTGAAAAGTCGGATGCTTACAGGGTGAGGGGAATTTGATGCGTCTGCGATCGCTGCTTGCTGCAACTGGCGCGTTGCTGCTGGCACTTCCGGCGGGAACGCCTGTCCTGGCCGAGCGGCCGGTGGCGGATTTTGCGCGCATGCCCGGCATTGAAAGCCCCGGTCTATCGCCAAACGGCAAGCTCGTCGTGGTCACGGCCTCGATCGGTGGGGAACAGGCGCTCGTCATCATCAAGGCCGATGGCGGCGGCATTGTCGCGCGGCTGCCGGTGGGTGATGCCGATCTGCTGGGCGTACGCTGGGTCAATGATGAATGGCTGATCGCCACTGTCGGCACCGAAGTTGCGGCCATGGGCGGCCCGGCCAAGGCCACGCGCTTGCTGGCATTCCGGGTCGATGGATCGGATGCGCACTTCCTGCTCGACAAGCGCAACGGCAACGTCGGTTTCAACATGTCCGATGTATTATGGGTGGCAAGAGACGGTACGCCGAAGATTCTCCTTTCCTATCAGACCTCCTATTACCGCGACAAGGAAGGCTTCTGGCCGCAGGTGGCCTTTGTCGACGTGGCGACCAACGCGTTTTCCAAAGTGGTATGGCCGCGCGAAGGCGTGCTAGACTGGTATGCGGATGCTGCGGGCAACGTCCGGCTCGGCATCGGGATCGAGCGTGAAGGCCTGCGCACCCGCGCACTGTATCGCGAGAGCAACAAGGACAACTTCACCGAATTCGGCAACGCCCGTTATGATGAGGAATTGATCGTTCCCTTCGCGCTCATGGCAGATGGCAGTGCCATAACCATGAGCGCGAGGGACGGCTTTCGTGCCGTCTACGCGCTTGATCTCAAGACCATGCAGCTTGGCGAAAAGCTGTTTTCCGTGCCGGGGCACGATATAGAAAGCCTGTACCTTTCACAAGGAAACGAAAGCGTCCGGGGGTATGGCTATACCGACAAGGCATGGCGGACGGTATGGGTCGACCCGTCCCGCAAGGCGTTGCAGGCAAAGCTTGACGCCAGCTTCCCCGGCAAGTCGGTCACCATCCTCAAGACCTCGACCGATGACAGGGTCGTGCTGTTCAAGGTCGGCAGTGCCGCGGCGCCGGGCGCTTACTACACCTACGAGGAAGGGCAGCCGCTGACGCAACTCGCCCTTGAAAATGCGGCCATCGGCACGCGCGCCCAGAATCCGGTGAAGACCGTGGGATATACCGCGCGAGACGGCATGTCGCTCAACGGCGTGCTGACCTTGCCGGCCGGGGCCGAGCCGCGGAACCTGCCGGTCATCATCATGCCACACGGCGGCCCGGCGGCGTTCGATGCCGAAGGATGGGACTGGTGGAGCCAGTTCCTGGCCGATCGCGGCTATGCCGTGTTCCAGCCGAACTTTCGCGGATCAACCGGGTTCGGCAAGGCGTACCAGAGCGCCGGGGCGGGCGAATGGGGCATGAAAATGCAGGATGATGTCGATGATGCGCTGGCCTTCCTCGGCAAGGAAGGCATCGGCGATGTGAAGCGCGCCTGCGTGGTCGGCGCGTCTTATGGAGGCTACGTCGCCATGCGCGCGGCCGAGCGCAATCCCGACTTCTATCGCTGCGCCGTCTCCTATGCCGGCGTGTCGGACCTTCCGGAAATGATCAAGTACAACAAGAACTTCATCGGCGGGCTGGGTACGGCCGATTATTGGCGCAACCGTGCCGAGGATCTGTCTGACGTATCTCCGATCAACCACGTTGACCGCAATGGCATTCCGATCCTGGTGGTACACGGCAAGAAGGACCGGCGCGTGCCCTTCGCGCAGTCACAATCCTATGCCGACCGCCTGAAGAAAGCGGCAAGACGCATCAGTTCTACGTTCAGCCCGAAGGAGACCACTTCTTCAGCCGCGAGGAGGATCGATTGACCTTCCTTACGCAGATGGAAGCGTTCCTGGACAAGTACAATCCGGCCAACTGACGCCTCTCGCACGCAGGCGAGCCTTGGTTCTCAAGCCTCCCCTGCATCCGGCCAGGCCGTCATCCTCGGCGTCGCGCGGCGCAGGAACAGGCTCGGCAGCTTCACCAGCATCAACGATTTGTGGATCCAGTAATCGGCCCAGCGCTCCTGCCATCGGGCCTTGGCGCGGCCCTGCCGGTCGAGCCATGCGGCATAAGGCATCCAGTGGTCCGGCTCGTCACGTTCGACCACTTCGAAGATGCGCTTCATCGCCTTGTCCGATCGGACGTGGCGGTTGCCCAGCAACACTTCCACCTGCCGCATCCCGCGCTGCTCGGTCAGCATGATCACGCGGCACAGCTTTTCGAAAGCGTCGGGGCTGGCGATCACGCCTTGCGTGTCGAGTTCGTCGATCGAACAGCCGAACACCTTGAAGATGAACCGGTCGATGTGTCCGCAGGTGCTGTCCACTGCCAGGGGCATCCGGCCCTGCAGTTCGAACCAGCGCCGGAACATTACGTAATGCTTGCGCTCGTCGCCCCGGTGCTTGGCGATGGCAGCGATGAAGGCGGGTTCATCGGGGCAGCGCACCCGCACCGCTTCCAGCACCCGGTCGAGCGAGGTATAGCCGCGGTGTTCGTTATGAAGGTAGATCGATGCGAGCACATCGAGGAAACGATTGCGGAAGCTGTCGAGGGGGGATGGCACCGCGATACCATCGCACAACGGGCACTTGCGTTCCATCTGTTCGTTAAGGCTTGCGATGCCAGCGCAACGGCATATGGCAATCGAACGTTATTCAGGACTGATCCGCATGGCCTTTTTTACCAAGAACCCCAAGTTCGACTGGATCTTCCGGTCGGGTCTGAAGGGCACTTGCCCGCGCTGCGCCCGTGCCTCGATGTTCAGAGGCTGGCTCAAGCTGCAGAAGACCTGCCCCGAATGCGGCCTCGATTACAACTTTGCCAGTGCCGATGATGGCCCGGCATTCTTCGCGCTGTGCATCACCGCCTTCCCGCTGACCTTTCTCGTGGTCTGGGTGGAGGTGGTCTATTCCCCGCCGTGGTGGGTGCACGTGCTCACGTCCGTGCCGATCCTGGGCATCGGCTGCCTTGCCACGCTGCGCCCGTTCAAGGGCTGGCTGGTTGCCTCGCAATATGTGAACAAGGCGATCGAGGCGGGGACCGAAGGCCTGTGGGCCAAGCTCCACGCGCGCGAGAAGGGCGAAGTCTAGGCCGCCGTCCACCGCAGCGGCAGCTTCTTGAACCCGCCGACGAACGTGGAATTCACCCGGGCCGGTTGCCCTGCCAGTTCGAGGCTGGCCACCCGGTCCAGCAGCACGTCCAGCAACACCCGCATTTCCAGCCGGGCCAGATGCAGGCCCAGGCACTGGTGCGATCCTGCGCCAAAGGCGGCGTGGCGGTTGGCCGGGCGCGTCGCGTCGAACGCGCGCGGATCGGGGAACTGGGCGGGATCGTGGTTCGCAGCCACATAGTTCAGCATCAGCCAGTCGCCCGCCGCAATCTGCTGCCCGCCCAGCTCGGTGTCTTCAGCCGCCGTGCGCATGAAGTGCTGCACCGGGGTGGTCCAGCGGATCGCTTCCTCCACGATGCCCGGTAGCAGGCTGCGGTCGGTCTTGGCCCGGGCAAACAGATCGGGGTCGCGCGCCAGCGCCAGCGCTGCGCCTGCCGATGATGCCGATGTCGTGTCATGCCCTGCGCTGGCGACGATGATGTAATACCCGGCCGTATCGCGGTCGCTCAACGGTTCGCCATCGATCGAGGCATTGGCGATGACCGAGGCAACGTCGTCGGACGGATTTTGCCGACGCTGCGCAGCCAGCTCGGCAAAATAGCGTTCGAATTCGGCCACGGCGCCTGCCACGATGGCGCTGATCTGTTCGGGCGGCAGGTTCTTCAGGCCGGACTTGTTCATGTCCTCGTCCTGGCCGCCGAACATTTGCTGGGTCAGGAACAGCATCTTGGGCTCGTCCTGCGGCGGCACGCCCAGGATCTGCATGACCACGTGCAGCGGATAGGGCGCGGCGACCAGTTCCATGAAATCGCCTTCCCCTCCCTTGGCGTCGCCCGCCCCCAGCATCCGGTCGATCGCATGGTTGGCGATCTTGCGGATCTCGCCTTCCAGCCGCCCCAGGTTCTTGGGCATGAACCAGTCCTGCGTCAGGCGGCGCAGCTTGGGGTGCTTGGGCGCATCCATCGCCACCAGCGAATCCACCAGGTGCGGGCTGCCCCCGGTGATCGACCGCGCCAGCATGTCGCCCACCCGCAGCGTGAACACCGCAGACTTCGGGTTGTTCAGGAAGGTCGCGTTGTCCTTGCTGACCTTCATCACCGCGTCGAAGCCGGAAACCAGCCAGAACGGCTCATGCTCGTCATCCGGCGCCACCACGCGGGCCACCGGCATGGTGGTGCGCAGCGCATCGAACTGGTCAAGCAGCGGGTCCCAGGCCCCATAACTGCGCGGATCGATCACGGCGCGGCCAATGTCGGCCGGCACCACTGGAACACTTGCCATAATCCTGTCCCCGTTCGTCGTTCAGGCCATCGCCGCCTGCGCGGCCTCGTATGCCTGCTTGTATTCATCGCGCAGCAGCCGCTTGAACAGCTTGCCGGTCGGCTCGCGCGGCAGTTCGGCGCGGAAATCGATCTGGCGCGGCATCTTCACGCGGCCAAGCTGCGGGCCGAGCCATTCTGCCAGTTCCGCCGCCAGCGCCGGCCCGGCCTCGGCCATGTCGCGCGGCTGCACCACGGCCACCACTTTCTCGCCCATGTCGGGATCGGGCGCGCCGATCACCGCCACGTCTGCCACCCTGGGGTGCGTGATCAGCAGGTTCTCGATCTCCTGCGGGTAGATGTTCACCCCGCCCGATATGATCATGAAGCTTTTGCGGTCGGTCAGGAACAGATAGCCGTCCTCGTCCACCCAGCCGACATCGCCCAGGCTGGTCCAGCCGTGCCTGTTGGTGGCATCGCGGGTCTTGTCGGGATCGTTGTGGTAGCTGAACGGGCTGCCCCCTTCGAAGAACACCTGCCCCTCGGTCCGCGGCGGAACCTCGTTGCCCTCGTCGTCGCAGATGCGGATTGTGCCCAGCAGCGCGCGGCCGACAGAGCCCGGCCGCTGCAGCCATTCCTCGCTTGTGATGAAGGTAAAGCCGTTGCCTTCGGTCCCGGCGTAGTATTCGCGCAGCACCGGCCCCCACGCCGCGATCATCGCCTGCTTGACCGGGACCGGGCAGGGCGCGGCAGCATGGATGGCGCATTTAAGGCTCGAGGTGTCGTACCGGCCGCGCACCTCGTCGGGCAGCTTGAGCATCCGCACGAAATGTGTCGGCACCCACTGGCTGTCGGTCACCTTGTGGCGCTCGATCAGATCCAGCGCATGTTCGGGATCGAACTTCTCCATCGCCACCACCGTGCCGCCCAGCCGGTGAATGGTCATCGACCAGCGCAAGGGCGCGGCGTGATAGAGCGGCGCGGGCGACAGGTACACCGCGTCGCCGGTGATCCCGAAAGCCTGCGAGGCGATGCCGATCAGCGAATTGGCCGCGCCGATCTCCGGTTCTTCGGGCAGGGGAATGCGCACGCCCTTGGGCTTGCCGGTGGTGCCCGAGGAATAGAGCATGTCGCACCCGGCGCGCTCATCGGCAATCGGCGTGTCCGGCATCGCTGCCAGCGCCGCATCGAGCGACAGCGGCCCGTCCGTATCGAACCGCAGCTGCGCCACCTCCGGCTCCAGCGTCGCCACGTCGTCCAGCACCGGCGCGGTATAGGCTGACCCGATCAGCAGACGGCTGCCGCTGTCACGTGCGATATAGGCGATTTCGGGCGCAGCGAGGCGGCAGGACACGGCCACGTAGACCAGCCCGGCACGCTGCGCACCCCATGCCAGCGCGAAGAAATCGGCACGGTTTTCAAGGCAGAGCGCGATCGTATCGCCGATATGCAGCCCGCGTGCCCGCAGCAGCTGGGCAAAGCGGTTCGATTTCGCGTCCAGTTCGGCATAGCTCATCACCTCGCCGCTACCGCCCATGATCACGGCTGCGCGGTCAGGGTTCCTTGCCGCATGATACTTCGGGTGAAATTGCCCAGTTGACTGCACGGCGGCATCCTCTCGGTTCCGGGCAGACTCGCGCTGCCTCTTTCCGCCAGACTTTAATCGATCACTTAAGTCGCGCAACCGGGTTTTGCACCGGCGTGGCCGCTGGCATCGGCAAAAACCTGTCAGATTGTTTCGTCACCGCCCCGCATGTGGCGCGCCGATTCCGTCCTTGGCCTTTTGCACGCCACCCCCTAGGGCGCGGTGATGATTGCACGCGAACTTCTTGGCACCGCGCACGTTCCCGATGGCGAGGAAATGCGCCTCTATGCCCACGACCGCGATTTCATGATCGTCGTCGGCAACAATGAACTGATGAGCACGCGCCAGAACGGCTCTGAAATCGCGCTCGCCACGCAAAGCCTGGCGCGCATTGCTGCGGCAAAGCGCCCGGCGGTGCTGATCGGCGGCTATGGCATGGGCTTCACCTTGCGCGCCGCGCTCGAAAAGCTGCCCGCCGATGCGCATGTCACCGTGGCCGAACTCGTGCCCGAAATCATCCAGTGGGCCCGCGGCCCGATGAAGGCGGTCGAAGCGGGCTGCCTTGATGATCCGCGCGTGCGCCTGGTCATGGCCGATGTGGCAGACGTGATCTCGGCCAATGCCTATGCCGTGGGCGGCACCGGCTACGATGCGATCCTGCTCGATGTCGACAACGGCCCCGATGGCCTGGTGCGCACCGGCAACAGCCGCCTGTACAAGATGCGCGGGCTGCGCATGGCCAAGGATGCGCTGCGCCCCGGCGGCGTCCTGGCCATCTGGTCCGCCGCCCGCGATCCCAACTTCACGCAACGGCTCAAGGCGGCTGGCTTCAATGTCGATGAAGTGGAAGTGCGCGCCCGCGCCAACGGCAAGGGTGCCAAGCACGTGATCTGGTTCGCCACGGTCTGATCAGGCGCACCTGCCAGACCGCTGCGGCGATCCGCTGCGGCGATCAGGCGTCGGTCAGCCGCGCGCGGAACCTGCGCCGTACCAGCCACGGCTCCAGGAACCGCCCCACCACGTACAACAGCGCAAACAGGGCCGAAAACACGTAGGCTGCGGTGGCCGAAGGCTTGCGTTCGGCGTCCTTGTCCTTCTTGGGCTTTTCCGGGGCAGGGGCGCCCAGCATCTTGTCAATGGGGTTCAGTTCGAGGACCTTGGCCTCGTCCTTCTTCTTGCTGTCCTGGACCTTGGCCTTGTCCTTGCTTTCGGCCTTCTTCTTCGCCTCGGCCTGCGCCATCTGATATTCGCCCACTGCCAGCGTCAACTGGCCAAAGCCGATGAACAGCACCGGCAGCAGGAAGCAGAACAGCAACGCCTTGCTGACCAGATGATAGCGCAAGGATTTGCCCTGTGCCGTGTCCGCGATGGTCAGCACGCCGTCCTCGAAGGTGGAAAGCGGGTCCTGCGGCACCGGTGCCTTGCGGGTGAAGGTAATCGTCTCGCCCACGCGCTCGTGCGTCGTGTCCATCTGGTCGAGCATTGGCTCGATCCGGTCCAGCGCTTCGCTTGCGCTCTGGCCGGCAGGCAGCGGCACGCTGTCGCGCACGTGCCAGATCCAGTCGATGTATCGCAGGTTCATGCGTGTGATGGGTGGTGCAGGGTGTTGCCAGAGGCCTTGCGTGGTCGCCCCGGTCATTCTGCCGGAACCGCGGATTCGGGGGCCGCAAAGCCGCCACGCTTCCCGAACTTGTCCTTGATCGCCTGCCACCCTTGCGTGAACGGATAGTGCATCGTCTCGCGGATCGACATGCGGCGGCCGCCCTCGATGCCCAGGATCTCCGCCTCACCATCCACGCAAGTGCCGAACATGCGGTCGATGATGATCCAGGTGCCCGAATAGTTGCTGCGGGTCGCCTCGTAATCGCGCGAATGGTGCACGCTGTGGTGTTCGATGGTGTTGAATAGGAAACGCCACCAATTGGGCGTGTTGAAGCGCACGTTGATGTGCTGGTAGATGCTCACCGTCAGGCCGAAAGTGCCCGCCAGCAGGAACGCCCGCGGCAGGAAATCGAAGAAGCCACCGATGCCCAGCCCGATCAGGAACAGTTCCACCGGATTGCCGACCGCGCCCTTGTTGATGTTCAGCTGCGTGACGAAGTGATGCGGCGCATGGGTCAGCCACAGCGGATGCCAGTTGTGCATGCCGCGATGCATCCAGTACTGGCCGAAATCGAAGATGAACGATATCAGGAACGCCTGCAGCAGCAGCGGCAGCCCGGTGAACCAGCTGAACTTGTCCAGATTCCACTGGCCCTGAATCCATCCGATGATCACGCCATCGCCGATGAACCCGTCGACCATGCGCAGCACGGTGTATCCCAGGCCGACATAGAACAGGTCGGTGACCAGTTCCTTCCACGTCAGCTGCCAGCTCTTGTAGCGCGGATTGACCCATTCGAGCACCAGCAGCAGCACCTTGAAGCCGATGCCGATGCCGATGGCGGTCGATGCCTTGGCAATGTCGTTGGGCGCATAGTACCAGAAGGCCAGCAGCGCGAAGAACGTGACCGGCTGGAACCACGTGAAGAAGAACCGCTTGAACGGACCGCCCTCCACCTTGGGCAGGTTTTCCCAACCCACCGTGACCGGTGATTCTGCCCCGATAATCCTGTTGCCTACGCGAACACCGGCCATCTGCATGATCCCGTATTACTTACTGGCTTTACCAGTAATACCAAATGCTTGGATAGTAATAACACCGGATCGTTCGCACACGATACGCGCCGAATGACGTATGCCTGACCTCGTATTGCGCCCCGTCTCAGTCGAATGCTGTCACGACTTCGGCGCCAAGTAAACCTTCGGCATGGCGCAGCCTTACGGTCGCAGGCCGGTCTGCATGCCACCGAACATGGATATCTTCGGGAATGGGCACGCGGCCCCCGGCAATGGGCGATCGTTCGCGCAGCGGTTCGATCCACGCCCAATGGTACAGGTCAGGCGTACCCCGGCCCCGCCTGGTCGTTTCCAGCCGCACCAGTCGCATCTGCACATCGTGTTCGGGGCCAATCTCCATGCCGTTGACACTGGGCAGCACCCCTGCGCCCCACGCCGGCCAGCCGAGCAGGGCGGTCGCAGCACATAGCAGCCCCGCAAACTTGCGTGCAGGCGCACTTTCCAAACGCCGCGTCGCCCATTGCCACACGGCCGCGGCGGTCACGGCGGTGATGACCAGTCCGGCCAGCTTCAGGCCAGATCCCGGCGCGATGTTGCGCGGCCACGTCTCCCCGATGCTGATCGCCAGCGCGAACGTCAGCACGATCGGCAGCGCAAAGGGCAGCGCGCACAGGCCCAGCGCAGCAGGAGGCAGGATCGGCTGCTTGCGTCGGCGCGCCTTGTTCATCACGCCATGCTAGGCCGTAAACTCATAAACCACGCCGCCGAGGCGTCGAAATGACGAGCATATCGGGCCAAGGCGCCTGCCGGGAGGGCTGGTTGCCCTTCCAAAGGCGGCTTGGTTCGAGATGGAAGTCATTTCGACGTCCTTCGGATTTGACCAAAACGGCCCATCGCTTCGTCGGGCAGGCTTGAAATATCGACATATTCCTGCGCCTGCCCTTCTTGCGCTGAGCCGTTTTGCCTCAAACCTCGGCGGTGTGGTTTATGAGTTTACGGCCTAGGCGCGCGATCCTAAAATTTGATGTTCAGCACCTGGCCCAGGTCCGCCAGCGCCTGCTCGCCGCTGGTGACCTTGATCGCTTGCATGCCCAGCGCGGCGGCGGGTTTGCAGTTGATGCCCAGGTCATCAAGGTACACGCAGGCGCGCGGATCGAGGCCCAGATGCTCGTACATCATCTGGTAGATGCGCGGATCGGGCTTGCGCACCCCGGCCTTGCTGCTTTCGATCACATGTTCGAAGCGCGCCAGGATGCGCTCGATCTCGTCGCCCGCGTCGCTGCTGCGCGCCATGCCCGCGCCATGTCCGGTCGGAACGTTGTTGGTGATGCATCCCAACCGGTAGCCCTCGGCGGCCAGCCGGTCGAGCGCGGCCACCATCGCCGGGCGGACAGCGCCTGCCAGCACGGCCAGTACGGCGGCACCATCCAGTTCGAAGCCCAGCGCGCGCGCTTCGTCGGCGAACATGCGGTTGAATTCCTGCGCCCCGATCTCGGCCCGCTCGAACAGGGCCCAGGCATTGCTGTCGGGATTACGTGCGTTGACCTTGCGGACAAAGTCCTGCGGCAGCCCGCGTTCCGCCTCGAGCCGGTTGAACGCCTCGAACGGCGATGACGTGATCACCCCGCCAAAATCGAAGATCACCGCTGCAATGTCCATGCGCACTCCCGCTACCTGTCGCGACCGTGGTTACCGTCCTTAAGCGAACCATGACCTGCGGCAACCGATGAATGTCGATCCGATTTGACCTGGATCATGGCTGGGCTCACCATGACGGCACAGGATGGGGCCAAATCAACACAGGAGAACACCATGCGCTCCATCCTTTGCCCGCTCGATATTGCCGAAGCGCTCGATGATCGCATCGAAACCGCGCTGGCCCTGGCCCGGTCCTGCCACGGCCACGTGACCTTCCAGATCGCCACGCCCTTTGCGCAGATGGCCTCGTGGGAGCCGTTCGGCGGTGCCGCGGTATCGGCCTATGCGCTGAAAGAGGCGCGCGAGGCGAACGAGCGCCTGGCGGCCGAGCTTGACGCCCGCTTTGCCTCGCAGGACGTCCCCTTCGATATCGACGTGCTCGATCAGGAACGCATCGCGGCGGCCACTGCGGGCGCACGCTTTGCCGATGTCGTGATCGCCGGTCTTGCCGATCCGGTGGTCGAGGAACTCACTCTCAACTTGCGCGCGCCGGTGCTGGCCGTGCCGCGCGGCATGCCGATGCTGACGTTCGACAAGCCGGTGCTGGTGGCTTGGGACGGTGGCCATGAAGGCGCCAACGCAATGCGCGCGGCCCTTCCGCTGTTGCAGATGGCCAGCGCGGTCCACCTGCTGACCGTGCGCGAAAAGGACAGCAATTTCCCCGCAGCCGACGCGGCGCGCTATCTCTCGCGTCATGATGTCCACGCGCAGGCGCATGAACGCGAACGCAACGGCTCGATCGCCTTCACGATCGAGGAATGCGCCCGCGATGTCGATGCCGGCCTGATCGTGATGGGCCTGTTCGGTCACAGTCGCCTGCGCGAATTGCTGATCGGCGGCGTTTCGCGCGACATGCTGGACCGCTCGCAGATTCCGCTCCTGCTGGCGCACTGATGCAGCGCAGGATGCTGGCGGGAGGGCGCGCCGATTCGCACCTTCCGGGGGCAGGACGCCGCCTGCTGCAGCGCGGCATTTCGATTCGCAACCGATCTCTGCAATCAATTGCGATAGGAACGCACCGGTTCTGTTTCCGCTGAAACAACAATAAACTCGTTATAAATCAACACTATCATCGCGCATTTGCGAAAAATGCAACCAAGATCGATCATTTCGCAATTGCACAAAATCGCGGTCCGGATCATACCGATCCTGCCTTTCAGGCATCCTCTCCCAAAACTTTCCGACCCGGCGGGCAACTGCCGGGTCTTTTTTTGCCTTGGCCAGATGACTGGCAGGAGGCTTCAGGTCTGGTCTCCGGCCAGCAGGAAATCCATCTCCACCACGATCCCGCGCTCGGCAAAGCGCCGCGTGATCGTACCGCCCAGCTGCCTTTCGGATGACCGGATCAGCGCCGATCCAAAGCCTTCGCTCCCGGGTTCGGATATGACCGTGACACCTTCGGTTGCCAGCTCTTCCCACGTCACGCGCGCGCGCGCGCCTTCGCGGCTCCAGTGCACGCGCACCAGCCCGCCGGGATTGGCCCACGCGCCATACTTCACGGCATTGGTCACCAGTTCGTGCAGGACCAGCCCCAGCGGCACCGCGTGCCGGCCCGGCAGCACCAGGTCATCGCCGCCAAGATCGCACCGCTCCGATGAGGAACGATAGGGCGCGATGACCTTGGCGATGAGGTCGGCGAAGTCCACGGTCTGGTCCTTGCCCGACCCTTGCGTCACTTCGTGCGATGTCACCAGCGCGTGGATGCGCTTGGCAATCCGGTCTACTGCCGGCGCCGCCGCCTTGTCGCCCCGCGCGCTCATCTTGACGATGGCAAGGATGACGGCGAACAGGTTCTTCACCCGGTGGTTCAGTTCCTTGGCCAGGATATCGGCACGGTCGCGGGCCTCGGCAATCTCGGCGGCGTTGGCGGCCATCGCCTCGGCCTCGGCCTTGCGCATGGCCTGCCACAGGCCCAGCGCCAGCGCGCAGATGATCACCACGAACAGCGCCGCCAGCGAGGGCAGGATCTTGGCCTCGGCCGCCGTGGCGCGTTCGGCCGCTTGCGTCAGCCGCACCTGTTCGATGCTCTCGAGGTCCGCCACGGCCTTGCGCAGCCCGTTCATCGCCAGCTGTCCTTCATCGGACAGCACCCGCGCATGGGCATCGGGAATGCGCCGCTGCCGGACCAGTTCGATCACGCCGGCCATCTCGGCCCACTTGGCATCGCCCAGCCGCCCGATCTGCGCCAGAAGGTCGGCCTGCTCGGGTGGAAGATCGTCGCCCAGCTTTGCGCGCAGGGCGGCCAGTTCGGCGCCATAGCGCTCCTGCCCCTCGCGGTAGGGCGCCAGATAGCGCTCGTCGCTCGTGATGAAATAGCCGCGCTGCCCGGTCTCGCCGCTCATCGTGGCGCGCACGATCTCGTCCAGCGATTCGAGGATGGCGCCGGTCCGCACCGCCTGCTGGCGCTGCGTGCGCTCTGCCTCGACCGTCGCCAGAATCAGCGTGAACGTGCCCAGCAGCGCCATCGCCACGACGCCGAACAACAGCAGCGTCGGGATGCGCGGCGCCTTTTGCCACCAGCGCAGCATGCCCGATCCGGACCGGGACCCGGACGCCAATCCGGTCTCCGATCCCGACAGGGTTTCGTTTTCCCTTTTCATCGCGCGTGCCTAGCGGCTAAGCCGTGGGGGAGCAACGCCTTGCGGTGCCTGCATTTCATGGCGCGGGCTTGACGCAAAGGTCCTTGTCGCCTATCGGCCACCCCCTGATTCCGGCGCGCTGCACAGCTTGCGGCGGCCAGTCCACAGATTCGAACAGAAGAGAAAACCGATGAAGCGCACTTTCCAGCCCAGCAATCTTGTGCGTGCCCGCCGTCACGGCTTCCGCACCCGCACCGCCACTGTCGGTGGCCGCAAGATCCTGCGCGCCCGCCGCGCCCGCGGCCGCAAGAAGCTGTCGGCCTGATCGCCTGAGATAAAGTTCCGGAACAGGCTGGCCCCGGCATGACCCGGATCGCCACCATCCGGAAACGGGCAGACTTCGTCGCTGCCAACCGCGGAATCCGGGTCGCAAGGCCCGGATTCGTGCTGTTGGTCAATCGCGATCGCGCGCCCGTAGCCGAAGCCGGCATGCGCTTTGGCGTCACCGTCACCAAGAAGATCGGTAATGCGGTTGTCCGCAATCGCATGAAGCGTCGCTTCCGTGCGCTGCTGCGGGAGGCGCTGCCCCAGGCTGGCATTGCCGGTGCCGATCACGTGATGATCGGCCGAGAAGGCGGGGTCGAGCGGGATTTCGCGCTGCTGCGCGATGAACTTGCCGTCGCCCTGTCCCGCGCCGCCGAAGGCAAGGGCGATCCTCCGCGCAAGCGCAATGGTCCCCGCAAAAACCCGGAGCGCGCGCATCATGGGCGGGGAAAGGGCAATGCCCCCCGGAAGCCGCCCCAATGAAGCGCCTGTTCATCCTCATCGCGCGTGGCTGGCAACTCGGCCCATCGCGGGTGCTGCCGCCGTCCTGCCGCTACAGTCCTTCCTGCTCGCAATATGCGATCGAGGCGCTGGAAAAGCATGGCGCGATTAAGGGTGGCTGGTTGGCGACGAAGCGGCTAATGCGCTGCCATCCGTGGGGCGGGCACGGCTACGATCCCGTACCATAGACCTATCGACTTATCGGCCGCGCCATCCAAGACCGGACAGTGCGGCCCGGAATTACAGGACGCAAAACCCGGTGCAGAATCAGCGCAACGTCATTCTGGCAGTGGTCCTCACCGGATTGCTGCTGCTCGGCTGGGAAGGCGCGATGCGCTGGTTCTATCCGCAAGCCGCGGTTGCGCCCAAGCCTGCGGCCTCCGCGCCCGCTGGCGCCGCACCGGCAACGCCGGGCAAGCCCACCCGCGAAGGTGGCCTGCTGAACCCGGCAGACATCGCCCTTGAAAAGAAGGACCTGCGCGCTGAACTCGCCGCCGGTCACCGCGTGCCGATCGATGCCCCGGGCCTCAAGGGCTCGATCAATCTCAAGGGTGCGCTGGTCGATGACGTGACGCTGGCCCGCCATACCGAAACGGTCGAGAAGAACAGCGCGCCTGTCCGCCTGTTCTCGCCCGCCGGTACGCCCGCGCAACACTTTGCCCAGATCGGCTGGGTCGGCGAAGGCATTGCATCGCCCGATGCCAACACGATGTGGACGGCAGAAGGCACGAGGCTCACCCCGCAGACCCCGGTCACGCTGCGCTGGAGCAACGCCACCGGCCAGACCTTTGCGATCCGCTATGCGATCGATGCCGATTACATGATCAGCGCGACGCAGACCGTTACCAACGCTGCGGCTGCGCCTGCGGTGGTCAAGCCGTTCGCGCTGGTCAGCCGCACCAACAAGACTGCCAGCCTCGATACCTGGCAGCTCCATTCCGGCCCGATCGCGGCGCTCGATGGTTCGGTCACGTTCGACAACAACTATTCCACCGTGGCCGAAGCGCCGGGGCCCAACTGGATCGGCTTTACCGATATCTACTGGCTGTCGGCGCTGATCCCCGATGCCGGTGCCAAGGCCGAAGGCGCGCTTCGCGCCACCGGGCCCGGCGTATTCCGCGCCGACCTGATCTTCCCGAACGTCTCGGTCGCTCCGGGCCAGTCGCAGGCACAGACGGTGCGCCTGTTCGTCGGCGGCAAGGAAAACGCGGTCCTTGAAAAGTACGAGGCTGCGGGCGTTCCCAATTTCAGCCTGTCGATCGACTGGGGCTGGTTCCGCTGGTTCGAAAAGCCGATTTTCTGGCTGCTCGATTCGCTGTTCAAGCTGGTCAAGAACTTCGGCGTGGCGATCATCCTGCTGACACTGATCGTGCGCGGCGTGATGTTCCCGGTCGCCCAGCGCCAGTTCGCCTCGATGGCGGCGATGCGCGCGCTTCAGCCCAAGATGAAGGCGCTGCAGGAACGCTACAAGGACGACAAGCAGAAGCAGCAGCAGGAAGTGATGGAGCTGTACAAGCGCGAGAAGGTCAATCCTCTTGCCGGCTGCCTGCCCATCTTCCTGCAGATCCCGGTGTTCTTCGCGCTGTACAAGGTGCTGACGCTGACCATCGAAATGCGCCACCAGCCGTTCGCGCTGTGGATCAAGGACTTGTCTGCGCCCGATCCTGCGCACGTGCTCAACCTGTTCGGCCTGCTGCCGTTCAACCCGCCCGGCTTCCTGGCCATTGGCGTGCTGGCGATCCTGCTCGGCATCACCATGTGGGCACAGTTCAAGTTGCAGCCTGCCGCGATGGACCCGGCGCAACAGCAGATCTTCGCATTCATGCCGTGGATCATGATGTTCGTGATGGCCCCGTTTGCCGCAGGCCTGCTGATCTACTGGATCACCTCGAACGTGCTGACCATTGCCCAGCAGAAGTATCTCTACAGCCGCCATCCGCAGCTCAAGGCGCAGACCGACAAGGATCAGCAGGACATCGACCGCGTGGTGACGCGCGAGAAGAAGGCTACCGGCCAGAAGCCGAAGGCGCGATGACACCGGAAGAAGCCCAGGCCGCCGAACTTCGGGCCGAAATGATCGAACAGGCGCGCCTGCTGTTTGCTGGCCGCGTGGAATTCATCAAGTCGGCCCCGGCGCTCAAGTTCCTGCCCGATCCCGATGTGCCGGAAATCGCCTTTGCGGGCCGGTCCAATGTCGGCAAGTCTTCGCTGCTCAACGCGCTGACCGGCCGCAAGTCCATCGCGCGCACGTCGGTCACGCCGGGCCGCACGCAGGAACTGAACTACTTCGAAGTGGGCGATCCCACCCGCCTGCGCCTGGTCGACATGCCGGGGTACGGCTTTGCCAAGGCTCCGCCCAAGGTCGTCGAAACATGGCGGCGGCTTGTCCGTGATTTCCTGCGCGGCCGCGTCGTGCTCAAGCGCACCCTGTTGCTGATCGACAGCCGCCACGGGGTGAAGCCGGTCGATGAAGACATGATGCAGATGCTCGATGAAGCAGGCGTCGGCTATCGCGTGGTCCTGACCAAGGCCGACAAGATCAAGGCCAGCGATCTGGAAGCGGTCACCGCCGCCACCATCGCCGCCGCCCGCAAACGCACCGCCGCATATCCGGAAATTCTCGTGACCTCGTCCGAAAAGAAGATGGGCATCGAAGAACTGCGCGCCGCGGTCTTGCAGGATTCGCTGGGCTAGCGCTTAGTACTCCCTGCCCAAATGGGAGCGTGCCGGGCGTAACTTCCCCCCTCCCGCTTGCGGGAGGGGTTAGGGTGGGCATCCCGCGAGATCGGGACAGTCTCCAACACGCCGCCATTCCGGCGCAATTCGCGCTGTCCTACAACGCCCGCACGGCCCCACGCTCCTGCGTGCCATGCCACAGGAAACCCTCCCCACCGCCGCCACCGCCCGCAACGTGCTTGCCCGCAATGCCCGACGCGCGCCCGTGCTCGATGAAGAACGCCTCCTCGAACTGCTGGGAAGAGACCTGACACTTTCACCTCAGGACCGTGTAAACAGTGTAAACCTGTTCATGCTCGACAGGGCAAACCTGAACGGCTACGCGCCCCGAAAGCGGAACGGGGCGAACGCGATGAAGCTGATCATCGGCAACAGGAATTACTCCAGCTGGTCGCTGCGCGGCTGGCTGGCATGCAAGCAGTCGGGCCTGCACTTCGAGGAAATGACCGTCCCGCTCCTCGGCGCGGATTGGGATGTGGTTCGCCATACCGATCCCTTTGCGCCTTCGGGCGGCAAGGTCCCGATCCTGTGGGACGGCGACGGCCCCGATGCCGCTGTCGCGTGGGACAGCCTGGCGATCATCGATTACCTGGCGGACAAGGTCGGCCGCGATCGTTTCTGGCCCAGGAGCGATGCCGCCCGCGCGATGGCGCGCTCGATGGTTGCCGAAATGCATTCGGGCTATGCCGCCTTGCGCGGCCAGATGCCGATGAACATCCGCAGGCGCGCGCAGGATTTTGCGATCACGCCCGAAGTCCGCAGCGATATCGTGCGCATCCTGACCCTCTGGGCCGAAGCGCGCGCCCGCTTCGGCCAGGGCGGGCCGTTCCTGTTCGGCACCTTCTGCGCGGCGGACATCATCTACGCTCCTGTCGTCTCGCGCTTCATGACCTATGGCGTGCCGGTGCCCGGCTTCGCCTCGGCCTACATGGACGCGGTGTGGTCGCACGACTGGATGCAGGCCTGGGCCGATGCTGCACAAAGCGAAGTCTGGACAATTCCACAGGTTGAAGAGGTTGCCCGCTGATGAGCCTTGATCCCGTCCTGCTGGCCGAACAGCTGATCGATTGCGAAAGCGTCACGCCTGCCACGGGCGCGGTGTTCGATTGCCTCGAAGCGATGCTGGTTCCGCTCGGGTTCGAAATTCACCGCTTCATCGCCGGCGAGGCGCCCGATGGCCCGGTCGAAAACCTGTTTGCGATCCGCAAGGGGCCCGAAGGCGCGCGCCACTTTGCCTTTGCCGGGCACCTCGATGTCGTCCCGCCGGGCGAGGGCTGGACGTCCGCGCCGTTCAGGGCCGAGCGTCGCGGCGACCTGCTCTACGGGCGCGGCGCGGTCGACATGAAAGGCTCCATCGCCGCGATGGTTGCCGCTTCCGCGCAAATCCCCGCCGATGCCGGAACGCTCAGCTTCATCATCACCGGCGACGAAGAAGGCCCGGCCCGCTTTGGCACCGTCCCGCTGATCGACCTGATCCGCCAGCTGAAGGCAGAACCCGATCTGTGCCTGGTGGGTGAGCCTACCTCGGTCCACCGCTTGGGCGACATGGTCAAGATCGGTCGTCGGGGTTCGGTCAACATGTGGATCACCTGCAAGGGCGCGCAGGGCCACGTCGCCTATCCGCACCTTGCCGACAACCCGATCCCGCGCCTGATCGCGCTGCTCGCCGATCTTGATGCGCTGGTGCTGGATGAAGGCACGGCGTGGTTCCAGCCTTCGAACCTTGAAGTCACCGATCTTGAAGTCGGCAACAAGGCCACCAACGTCATCCCGGCCGAGGCGCGCGCGCGCATCTCGATCCGCTTCAACGATCGTCACACCGGCGCAGGCCTGGTCGCGATGGTCGAGGACATCGCCCGCCGCCACAAGGGCGAGGTCCGCGCGGTGATCTCGGGCGAGAGCTTCATCACCCTGCCCGGCGATTACTCCACGCTGATCGCCGAGGCGGTGAAGGCCGAAACCGGCCTCGATCCCGAACTGTCGACCAGCGGCGGCACATCCGACGCCCGCTTCCTGCGCGCCGTCTGCCCGGTCGTGGAATTCGGCCTGTGCAACGCCACCATGCACAAGAAGGACGAAGCGGTGGCGCTGGAGGATTTGCATGTCCTCCAGCGCATCTACCGCCGGATAACGCTCGCGGCGCTTGCTGCTCCAGCGTCGTAAACCCACCCCCAGCCCCTCCCTTGAGGGAGGGGAGCGAGACTTGGGCTTGCGCAGCAAGCCTTAGTCGCAGCGGGGAGGGTGTTCCAAGTGTGAGGGCTAACCCTTCACCTTGTTTGCAAAACTCTTGCGCAACTTCATCAGCTTGGGCGGGATCACGGCAAGGCAGTAGGGATTGCGCTGGCCTTCGCCGTCCCAGTATTCCTGGTGGTAGTCCTCGGCCGGATACCAGGTGGACATCGGCTCGATCGTGGTGACGATGGGCTTGGGCACGTCCGCCTGCGCGCGGGCTATGGCGGCTTCGACCTCGGCCTTCTGCGCATCGTCGGCGGGGAACACGGCGGAGCGGTACTGTGTGCCCACGTCGTTGCCCTGTCGGTTCAGCTGCGTCGGATCGTGCGTGGCAAAGAAGATGTCGAGGATCTGGTCGATTCCGATCACCCCGGTATCGAACGTCACGCGGATGGCCTCGGCATGGCCGGTCGTGCCGCTGCACACCTGCTTGTAGGTGGGATTGTCCACGCTGCCGCCGATGTAGCCGCTTTCGACATTGGTCACGCCGATCACATCGCGGAACACCGCCTCGGTGCACCAGAAGCATCCGCCTGCCACAATGGCTGTTGCCTGTTCGCTCATGCGCTTTATTCTCCTGCTAAGCCCGAAAGATAGGCAGGCGCACCCCGCTTGTCATCGGCCCTTTGGAGAATCACCGCCCATGCGCTCGTTCAGCCTCGCCCTGATGGCCCTTGTCGCCAGCACCAGCCTTGCCGCTACCGCCATGGCCCAGGCCCCTGCAAAAGCCGCAGCGAAGATCGATCCCGCGCTGGCCGCTGCGATCGCCGATCCGCTGCGCAAGGAAGATGCCGCGCGCGACAAGTATCGCAAGCCGGACCAGACGCTGGCGTTCTTCGATGTCGGCCCGGCGATGAAGGTCGGCGAATATGCTCCGGGCGGCGGCTGGTACTCGCGCCTGCTTGGCATCTACCTGGCGCCCAAGGGCAAGCTGGTGGGTCTGTTCGCCGATGCCAGCGGTGCCAACGCGCAGCGTCAGGAGGCGACCAGGGCTGCGGTGGCCAAGTTCCCGGCCGAAGTGGCGGAGTGGGCAAGGCAGCCTGCGGACAAATTCAGTGCGATGTCGCTCGGCGCGATCCCCGATGCGGAAAAGGGCACGTTCGACCGCATCCTGGTGATGCGGGCGCTGCACAACATGCTGCGCGGCAACGTGGCCGACAGCGAAATCAAGAAGATGCGCGAACTGCTGAAACCCGATGGCATGATCGGCATCGAACAGCACCGCGCCAAGGCCGATGCGCCTTACGCGTTCACCGATGGTTCGAAAGGCTATCTGCGCGAGGCGGACATCATCAAGCTGATGGAAATCCACGGCTTCACCTTCGTCGGCAAGAGCGAGGCCAACGCCAATCCCAAGGATCCTGCCAATTGGCCCGGCGGGGTCTGGACCCTGCCGCCGGTCCTCGATGGAGCCAAGGACGATGCCGAAAAGGCCAGGCTCCAAGCGATCGGCGAGAGCGACCGCATGACACTGCTGTTCCGCAAGCGCCCATGATAAGATGCGGCGGCGGTTGAATTGGGGGGGAAGCGCGCTTAGGTCCGACCCATGACCGAGATCACCGTCGCCGCCCTGCAACTCGCCCTTCCCGGAGGCGAGGCCGAGAACATCGCTGCCACTGCCGCGCTGGTGGAGCAGGCCGTGCGCGATGGCGCGCAGATCGTGCTGCCGCCCGAGCTTTTTGCCGGTCCCTATTTCTGCAAGGTCGAGGACGAGGCCTTGTTCGGCATGGCCTGGCCGCTGGAGCAGGACCCGTCCGTGCGCGAGATGCGCAAGCTGGCCAAGGCCCACGGCATCGCCATTCCCACCAGCTTCTTCGAGCGCGATGGCCACCACTATTACAATACGCTGGCCATGATCGGGCCCGATGGCGAAGTGATGGGCATCTATCGCAAGAGCCACATTCCCGACGGGCCGGGCTATGAAGAGAAGTATTATTTCCGGCCCGGCAACACCGGGTTCAAGGTGTGGGACGTGTTCGGCACGCGCATCGGCGTAGGGGTGTGCTGGGACCAGTGGTATCCCGAATGCGCCCGCGCGATGGCGCTGATGGGGGCCGAAGTGCTGTTCTATCCCACGGCCATCGGCACCGAGCCGTATGACGCCGATCTGGACACGAGCCGGATGTGGCGGCGCGCGATGCTGGGCCATGCGGTATCCAACTGCATGCCGGTGATCGCCGCCAATCGCATCGGCATGGAGGATGACCAGCGCTTCTACGGCCACAGCTTCATTGCCGATGAATGGGGCGATTTCCTGGCCGAGTTCGGCGGCGATGAAACCGGCGTGCTTCACGCCACGCTGGACCTTTCCCGCGCGGCCACCCACCGCGCCGGGATGGGCTTCTTCCGGGATCGCCGGCCACAGCTCTACGGGCGCCTGGCGGAAGACATTTGACCGCCTTTCGCTATGTCATCGCGCTGGGATCAAACCAGCGGCATCACCGCCACGGCGCGCCCGGAGCGGTGCTGCGCGCCGCACTGGCGGTTCTGGCCGCACGGGACATCAGGCTGATTTCAGCCAGCCCGGTGATCCGCAGCCGCCCCATCGGCCCTTCGGACCGCGAATATGCGAACGGCGCGGCGCTGGTTGAAACGCGGCTTGATCCGCCCGCGCTGCTCGCCGCGTTGCAGGACGTGGAAATGCAATTCGGGCGCAAGCGCCAGGGCCGCCGCTGGCGTGCGCGCACGCTCGATCTGGATATCGTGCTGTGGTCCGCAGGGTGCTGGAGCGACGATGCGCTGACCATCCCGCACCACGAATTTCGCACCCGCGGCTTTGTCGTCGGCCCTGCCGCCCGGATTGCCCCGCAGTGGCGTGATCCGCTGAGCGGGCATAGCTTGCGGCAACTGGAATACCGCATCAAGCGCAGGCTTGACCGCCCGGCCCGCGCCCCCTAGGTGACGCGCCACCCCCGGCGCTTGTCAGGCGCTGAAGGTGAGGACCCGTAGCTCAGTTGGTAGAGCAACGGACTTTTAATCTGTAGGTCTCGGGTTCGAGTCCCGACGGGTCCACCATCACCATTTTAAGCGCCATCTGGTCAGGCCCAAGGCCACCAAGCCGATGGCCCGGCGCTGGCGCATCCTTCCTGTGATTGTCAGGCTCAGCCTTCCGAAGCCGCGTCGATTGCGTGGACCAATCCTCCCAGCATCTGTTCGACCGTATCCCTGCCGGTCTCCGTCAGGCGGACCCATGAACGGCGGCGGTCATTGTTGTCGGGCACGCGGACAACGACGCCGCTGAGGGCCAGCGCGTCGAGATACCGCAGGCCGGTGGTGGAGGGAACGCCCGCCATGATGCTGACGCCTGAAACGGAAATACGCTGGTTTTCGTGGTACGCGATGTAGAGCTCCACCAGGATGATCCAGCCGGTCCCTGCCGGTTGAAGGCCCGGAACCAGACTGTCGCACGTCTGCAGGTGACGGCGATAGTTCTTGGCGATCCTGTAGTAATTCACGGCGCAATTCGAAGCATGGATTGCCTCAGCCCGGGTTTGGACAAGATGCATGGGATCAGGCTCCGTAATAATCTGAAGTGGTCGTGAAACGTGCACCGTGCGTCCGCACCGCCCTGCATCGCGGCAGGACATCGGACCGTCCGCGTCATGCGCGAACGGTCCGAACTCGATGCGACCCGAGGACTCATTGCAATTCGTCACCTGCCTCGGACAGCGACGGACTAGCCGGAAGACAGGAAGGCATTCCTGTGCGCCCCGGCGTGGATTCAGGCGAATGCTTCAGTGCAATTGCGCCACAAGCGCCCCAAGCAGCAGCCACAGGAGAAGCGACAGCCCGGGGGCGAGAACCAGTTTCAACGAACGCCCTTCCCGCAGGAAGCTGCACGAACCTTGGCCCCATCCCGGTGGCCGATCCCGACCGGTGACCGCCGTGGGCGGTGCGCGCGGTCTGCGGCTGGTCTGGTCGAGGACGATTGTCGTGCAACGCGTTGCAAGAAAAGTTCTCCTGTTACTATTGTGACGGTCTAGCCGACAATTGTTCGTAACGGTTGTAAAGAGATGTAAACTTGTCGGGGGAGCAGTTACCAGCACGGCACCGTAGAGTATGGCACTGTCGGCAAGGTCCGGGGTAAATGATGAAAATCGGTATCGTCGATGATGATGAAACGATGCTTCAGTTCGTGTCCCGCTTGTTCGGCACGGAAGGATTTCGTTGCGTAGCTTTCAGGCGAGGGCGCGATCTGATCAGCGCGCTGACACGAGAAACCTATGATCTTCTGATACTTGACTGGAATATGCCCGACATGAACGGGATGGATATTCTGGCCTGGGTGCAGAGCCGGTTGCAGCCTTGCCCCCAGGTCATCATGCTGACGAGCCGGTCCGACAAGGACGACGTTGCCGCCGCGCTCCATGCAGGGGCGGACGATTACATCGTGAAGCCCGAATCGGCGATCGTCATCGCAGCAAGGGTCCATGCCGTCCTGCGGCGGGCGCAGCCGCGCCCGGTGACCGACAGATTTGAATCCTTCGGGGCCTATACCTTCGATCGCGCGAGCGAGAGCGTGTCGCTGGGCGGAGTGCCGATCGTGCTGACGGGCAAGGAGTTCGCGCTGGCCTATGTGTTCTTTGCCAATCAGCACAAGCCGCTATCGCGCAAGTATCTGATGGAAGCGGTGTGGAAGTCGCTGGCCGATCTGACGACGCGGACGCTCGACATGCATGTCTCTCGCATACGCACCAAGCTGCAGCTCCGCTCTGAAAACGGATTTCGGCTGCAGACCGTTTTCAACTATGGCTACCGCCTGGAGGCTTGCTGATGGACATCGTCGACATGGACATTGCCAACAGGGTGAAGTCAGCCTTCGGGCCATGGCTGGCGGCAGGCATTGCGGGCAGTCTCATTGCCGCGATGGCCCCGGCGCAGGCCAAGACCGCGCGCATCCAGCCTCCGGCCCTGCCCACCACGCAGGACATCATCGAATACAGCGTGCGCAAGGGCGACAGCCTGTTCACGCTGGGGCGCCAGTCCTTTGACCGGCCGGATCACTACAGGATCGTGCAGCGATTGAACGGCATTGCCGATCCGCGCCGGATCCCGGTGGGCACCGTGCTGAAGATACCGCTCGGCGTGCTGCGCGCCGATCCGCTGTCGGCCCGCATCATTGCGCTGCGCGGCACGGTGACCATGCGGCAAGGCGATGGTCCCGTGCCAGCCAGGATCGGCAGCGAGCTCATGCCCGGGGCGGCTCTGGAAACGGGGACGGACGGCTTTGTCACGATCCAGTTGCCCAACGGATCGCGCACGTCGATGCCGACGCGGACGCGATTGAGGATTGCGCGGTTGCACCGGATCAACCTGACGGGAAGCATCGACTATGATCTGGCCGTGGAGGGCGGCAAGGTGGAAACGATCGCCAGTCCGGTCGGCAGCGATCCCAACAACCGTTTCCGCATACGCACGCCCCGTGCGCTGGCGGCCGTTCGCGGCACGGTTTTCCGGGTGGCCTTTGCCGAGGACGAGGCCGTTTCACTGACCGAAGTCGTTGAAGGGGCCGTGGCGGCAAGCAGCACCACATCGGGCGCGGCGGCGCGACTGACGCCGGGGCTGGGGGCGGTGATTGCAGCCAGCGGCAATGTGAAGACCGAAGCGCTGCTGGCGCCGCCGACCTTGCGCGATCCGGGCCGGGTGCAGACCGATCCGCTGGTGACGCTGGCCGTGGCGCCGGTTGGCGATGCCCGTGCCTATCGCCTGCAGATTGCCGAGGACGCCGGTTTCACCAGGATATTGGCCGACCGTTCGGCAGAGGCGGCGCAATTCGCTTTCGAAGGCATTCCCAATGGCAGCCTGTTCGTGCGGGCCAGCGCGATTGCGGCATCCGGCCTTGAAGGGATGCCGCAGACCTTTGCGATGCGCCGGGTTCTGGCGGGCGTGACCGCGTCTGCGGGAATGGACGCCGATACGATGCGCTTTGCCTGGGGTGGCGAAGGCGAGGGGCGCCGGACCTACAGTTTCCAGCTGGGCCTGGCCGACGGAAAGGGGCCGTTGCTGGTTGATGAAGCGGGGCTGCAGACCAGCGGCATCCGGCTGCGGCGCCTTGGCCCTGGCGTCTACCGTTGGCGCGTCGGCGTCCGTCAGGAGAGCGGCGGTGAAGTGGTGGAGAACTGGCTGCCCTTCGAAAAGCTGACCGTGGCGGCGCCCGAATAGCCCGATGCTGCACCGGCGGCTCTATGGTGAATGGTTTATCGTGGCCATCGTCGCGGGTCTGCTGGCGTGGATATCAACCGCCAATCAGCGTCTCGCGCCGTTGGACAATCGCATCTACGATCAGGCCATCGGGATCAATCCGCCGCCGGTCGACGATCGCATCCTGATCGTCGAGATCGACGAGCCAAGCCTGAGGGCACTGGGCCGCTGGCCCTGGCCACGCCGCGAACATGCCCGGCTGCTCGAAGCGGTAGCGCGTCAGAAGCCTGCCGCCGTGGGCTACTCCGTCCTCTTTCCGGATGATTCCAGCGACGACGCGGTGTTTGCCAGTGCCCTGCGCGCGGCAGCGCCGGTTTACCTCGCAGCACTGGTCGACAGGACGGCAACCGGGACCTTCATCGGCGCACAGATGCCGGCTGGCGTGCTGGCGTCGGCCGCAGCGGGTTTCGGAGCGGTGGAGCTCGAGCCTGATGGCGACGGCGTGATCCGCCGCCTGCCGTCCGATTCGTCCGGCGATGGAATCGAATTGCCGCCGCTGGGCGCACAGCTTGCGCAGGCGGCCGGGGCTGCCACGCAGGCGGACCGGGAGGGGGAGCGGATACGCTATGCCCGCAAGGACGATTTCCGCCGCATTTCGTTTGCCAGCCTGGCCGCAGGTGAAGTTCCCCCGGTGCTCATTCGCGGCAAGCTGCTGATGATCGGTGCAACCGCCCCGGGGCTGGGCAACCAGCAGCCGGTTCCCGAGCCTGCAGGCAGGCTGCTGTCCGGAGTGGAGATCGAGGCCAACGTGCTCAACAGCCGGCTGCAGGGGTTAACCATTGCCACGCTGCCGGCGGGGCAGGCTGCCAGCCTGGCCGTGCTGCCGATCATCGTGCTGATGGCGGGCTTCCTGCGCCTGTCCCCTTCACAGGGGTTCTGGCTGGCGGCGGGGCTGGGCACGGGGACGATTGTTTTCAGCGTGTTGATGCTGGCCTTCGCCGGGCTGTGGCTGCCCCCGGCCGGGGCCGTGGCCGGGCTGGTCATGGCCCATGTCCTGTGGGGCTGGCGGCGGTTGACGGTGATTGGCCGATTCCTCTTGGCCCGCACCGTGCAACTGCAGCGGGAGCCGGGGATTGCCCTGCTGTCCCCGCCGATGCGGCGCAGCGGCGACAGAATCGCCCGCGACGCCGATCGGCTCGCCGAACTTATCGAGCAACTGCGCGCTCTGCGGGCCTTCGTCAGCGAGGCGGTGGAATGCCTGCCTGCGGCGATCTGCGTGGCCGATCGCGAGGGCCGGGTCGTGTTGTGCAACCGGGCGGCCGAGGCGCTGTTCGGCCAGGGCTTAGCCGGTCAGCCGATGGCCATGGCAACGGGGATGCTCAGCCCGGTGCCTGACGGCGACAATGGCCTGCTGCGCGACGATTCGGGGCGGTTCTTCCTGTTGGCCACCGCCACGCTGTC
This sequence comes from Novosphingobium sp., assembly GCA_026400375.1. Classification (GTDB taxonomy): domain Bacteria; phylum Pseudomonadota; class Alphaproteobacteria; order Sphingomonadales; family Sphingomonadaceae; genus Novosphingobium. Next base: position 48,005 of record JAPLPG010000263.1, read on the forward strand.
GGGTGATTTCCAGATCTTCAGCTACGCCGATGTCACCGACCTGCAACGCGTGGCGGAAGAGCGCGACGATATCCTGCAGTTCCTCAGCCATGACATCCGCTCGCCCAATGCAGCGATCGTCACGCTGCTGGAGACCGACCAACTGGCGGGAGGCCACGAAAGGATGGCGGTCCCTCCAGCGGCGACGATCCACGCGATCCGCCGCCATGCGCGCCACGCGCTGCGGCTGGCAGACGACTTCGTGCAACTGGCGCGGGCGCGGCGCCGTTCGGTGGAGCCGGAGCCGATCGACCTGTGCGACGTGGCGCGCGAGGCAGCCGACATGGTCTGGCCACGCGCGCACGGGCGGGAGATCACTGTGCAGGACGACTGCGCGACTGGCGAGGTCTGGGTCATGGGCGATCGCAGCATGATCCTGCGCGGCGCGCTGAACCTGATGGAAAACGCGGTCAAGTTCGCGCCGGGAGGCACGACCGTGCGGTTCTGCGTCGAAGCCTCGGGCAGCCTGGCCACCCTGATCGTCGCGGGGCCGGGGCCGGCCATGCCCGCAGGACGCGCGGCCAATCCGTTTGCCCTCTATGCCGAGGGGCGTGCCGCCGACGGCACGGGCAGCCTGGGACTCGGTCTCGCCTTCGTCCAGACGATGGCCCAGCGTCATGGCGGCCGGGTGACCTATGCCTATCAGGAGGGTTGGGGCGGTGAGTTTCGCGTCGATCTGCCGCTCGCCGAGGCGGAAGAGGACGCAGCGCTCAATCCTGCCCTGTCCGGAGCGTGACGCTGCCGCTCCGACGATAGAGCGCGTCGACCGCCTGCCTGGCCAACGCAGGCAGGCTGGAATCGAGCCGCCCCTGGCAATGGCTTTCCTCGGCCCAGGCCCGCACGGGGGGCTGATCGGGCGTTTGCAGCACAACCAGCAAGCGCTGCGTGCGGTCGGTGCAGTTCTGCAGCAGGCGCTGGCGCTTGGCAGGTGACAAGGGTGCGCCATCGTCGCCGAGAATGGCCATGTCGGCCGGGCGCTCGGTGACCGATACCGTGATTCGGCGCGGCGCATCGGGAGAGATCCGCAGACCGTGGCGACCCAGCGCGGACTGGACCGCCGCGCTGGCGGCGTCTGCCCATTCGCCCTGGCTGGATTGGACCACGGCAACAGATCCGACGTTGTCACCGGATACACTGGCGCCAACACTGGCGAAGCCGGATCGAGTCTCGACCGGCCCTGCACAGGCAGAAAGGCACAACGCACCGAGCGTGAGAGGAATCAAGACGTTGTTGCGCGGCATGGTGCTGTTTCCCTGCGAGTGGCCTGGCAAGACGGCCAGAGATATGCGGGAGTTTAGGCGAGCATGCCGTGCGCAGCAATCCGCCGAGCCTGTGGCCCTGTTCCCAGCGATGCCACTGAAACCTAGGGAAAATCGGGCTTCGTCATTATTTTGAGAAAAGTTCGAAGATTGTGATTGACGCGAATCGTTGGTGCACTTAGAGGGCCTCTCACCGCAGCGGAGTTGCTGAGCAGCTTCGGAGCGGTCGCCAACATAGACGGACACTCAGTCCCCCGGATAGAAACGGGGATGATTGGTTGTCCGCCAATGACTGTC